>CAZKID010000058.1:0-17390 GCA_964552405.1 uncultured Thermoanaerobaculia bacterium | reverse complement strand
GTGTGCTCGGCGGCGACGTCAAGGACGTGCTGCTGCTCGACGTCACGCCGCTGTCACTCGGCATCGAGACTCTCGGCCACATCGTCGACAAGCTCATCGAGCGCAACACGACGATCCCGACGAAGAAGTCGCGTACGTACTCGACCGCGGCCGACAATCAGACGTCGGTCGAGATCAAGGTGTATCAGGGCGAGCGCGAGATGTCGCATGACAACAAGCTGCTCGGCGCGTTTCACCTCATCGGCATTCCGCCGGCACCGCGCGGCATGCCGCAGATCGAAGTAACGTTCGACATCGACGCCAACGGCATCATGCACGTTTCGGCCAAGGACCTCGGCACCGGCAAGGAGCAGAAGATCACGATCACCAGCTCCTCCGGTCTGTCGAAGGACGACGTCGAGCGGATGGTCAAGGATGCGGAGTCGCATGCCGAAGACGATCGCCGCCGCCGCGAAGAGATCGACGTCAAGAACCAGCTCGACTCGCTCGTCTACAGCGTCGACAAGATGCTGAGCGAGAACCGCGAGAAGCTCTCTGGCTCCGACGTCAGCAATCTCGAGTCGGCGATCGGCGAGGCTCGCAAGGCGATGGAGCAGGGTGGCGTCGACAACATCAAGAAGGCCACCGAGAACCTCACCAAGGCGTCGCACAAGCTGGCGGAGATGATGTACTCACAGGCTGGTGCACAGGGTGAAGCCGCGGGTGCGGCTCCCAAGGCCGAGAGCGCGGCGAACAAGGACGATGTGATCGAGGCCGAAGTCGTCGACGAAAACAAGTAATGATCAAAGAGGAGTAGGACAGGCGGGGGCGCCTGTCCTACACTTTTTTCCCATGGGCAAGCGCAGAGCAGACGGCTACGTGATGATCTCCGTGATTTCGGAGCGCTACAACATTCATCCGCAGACCCTCCGCCTCTATGAACGCGAGGGTCTCATCAAGCCAGCGCGCACGTCGGGCAACACGCGCCTGTACGGTCTGGACGAGATCCGCAAGCTCGAGATGATCCTGACACTCACTCGCGACCTCGGAGTGAATCTCGCGGGAGTCGAAGTCGTTCTCAATCTGCAGAGTGCGATCGAGGATGCGAAGGAAGCGCTCGACCGCGCAGAAGATCACTTCGAGCAGATGATGCGCATCATCCGGCAGTCCGTGCTGGACAAGCGCGTCGGCATCGATCGCGAGAACGCGCTGGTGAAGGCTGTGCCGCGCGGACTCACGCGGAAGGTCTGACGCGGCCCGCTCAAAATTGCGCGACAATGACGTCGTGCGCGCCGTCATGATTGCCCTGGTGACGTTCGCTCTTGCGCTCTCCGCGTCTGCCGCGTCGACGAACCTCATTCAGAACGGCAGCTTCGAAACAAACGGAGGTACGAACTCCAATGATCTCGCCGGCTGGATGCCTGTCAACGAAGCGGGCAGCAACGGTGCGTGGCTCGCGCAATCGGGAACGACGACTCCGGTCGACCCTTCGTTCGAGAACGACTTGTGTCTCGTAACAAACATTCCGACGCCTCCCGATGGAAACTTCGCGGCGATGGTGTCGCAGGGTCGCCAGGGTTCGCACATCCTTTATCAGGATGTGACGATTCCACCGGGCGCCGCGCCTCTCCTCTCATTCAAGTTCTACTACCGGAGTGGCGCCCCTCTCGAATCGCCCGACAAGCTGGGCTTCAACGGTGACTATACGAATCAGCAGTTTCGCGTCGACATCATCGATCCCGCCGCCGACATCTTCACGCTGAACGTCCTGCAGAACATTCTCGTGATTGGAACGGGCAACGGACTTACGAATGGCGCTTACGAGCTTCAGACCGCGACGCTCTCGGGTTTTGCTGGACGCCAGGTGAGGCTTCGTTTCATCGAAGTCGACAATCGCTATTGCTTCAACGTCGGAATCGATGATGTCCGGCTCGAGACCGATTTCGTCAATCCTGCTCCGTCGATTACGCGCTTCACGAGTGAAGAGAGCAGTGTGCCCTTCGCCGGCAGCACGACGCTGACGTGGGCCACTCAGCACGCCAGCACGGTCACGATCGACGGAATCGGCTCCGTGCCGATCAGCGGATCGCGATCCGTCTCGCTGCAGACCAACACCGAGTTCAAGCTGACTGCAACCGGCACGGGTGGAACGGTAAACAGGAGCATCTTCGAAGCAGTGAATGATCCCGGTCCATCGATTTACTTCAGCGCTGATCCCAGTTTCATTCAGAAGGGGAAGTCATCAACACTCACGTGGACGACGAGTGGTGCCACGGAGGTGACGCTCGATAACAACATCGGACCGGTGGGCACATCCGGCTCGCTTACGGTGACTCCGCAATCGACGACGGAGTACACACTCAGCGCGACTGCGTCGGGGATCACGTCGGCATCGCGTGCTACGGTATTTGTCGACCCCGGCGATGTTCCCATCGTGACTGTCAGCAGCTACCCCAGTGGAATCGTCGCCTTCGCAGGACTCACCGGTGCTACCGATCACTACACGCTCACGAACCTCGGCCGCGTCCCAACGACGATCACGCTGACGCAGCAGGGAGATTTCTTCACGCAGTCACCGACGACATTTTCACTGGCTGCCGACGCGAGTCAGGTCGTCACGATTACCGCGACGACCGGAAACGCCGGGAACTACTCCGGCGCATCGATGATTGCAGGCCAGGGCGTAGCGAAGGGACTGACGATCGGCGTTCGCATGTATTTCGCGACCGCTCCGACAGGCTCAGTCGTTCCGACGACGGCGGTGGCGCGCACCGAAATCGCTGCGCCTGCCGGCGAAAACCCGAGCGGCTCCGTGACCTTTACCAACAAAGGGACTGGCACGTTGCAGGGACTCGTGACCTCGGATGTCGCCTGGCTGGTCCCTGAAAGTGGACTCATTACGATCGGGCCGGGGCTATCGCGAGCCGTGACGTTCACGACGAATCGCGCTCTCCGTCCCGATTCTGCATCTCTCAGTGGCGCTGCCGTCGCGACTCTGACGCTGACCTACATCGATACGGCGGGATCCTCCGTCCTGGCGCGGGTGATCAGCGAAGGAAGCGGGGGTACGACCAGCTCCATTTCCGTGAGCGTCGTCGACATCGTGAAGCCGGGCGCAATCCCCGGCGCGCCGCCACCGCTCGCCAATGGAGAAGTCGCATTCTTCGTCCCGGGTCTGCTGCAGGGCTCGGGCTCCGTTGGTGATCTTTTCCTTTCCGTCCTCGGCAACTCGATCTCCGATCTCAAGCTCTACTTTGCGGCGCCGGGAAAATCTCCGCTGATCGGAGCACTCGATCAGCTCGCGCCGAATGCCACGATCGTGCTGCCGTCGATCCTTTCCACCGTGTTCGCAACGAACGCTCCGGCAGGAAGCATCCAGGCGAGGAGCGCGAATCTCTCGCGCGTTCTGCTCGCAGGATTGCAGTCCCGGACGCTCGACCCTGCAGTCGGATCCTTCATCACGGCGATCCCGATGTTTCGCTCGGACCGCTCCGCTGGTCCAGGCGAGATCATTTATCTCGCAGGCGTCGAGAAATCGGCGTCGCGTCTGACGAACATGTTCGTGCAGGAAGTCGGCGGCCAGGCTGCCACGATGAAGCTCGAATTTCTCGACCCCGCGGGAAGCGCCGTGAGCACGCGGGCGAGCGACAGCGTCGATGCCTTCAGCATGTTGTCATTGGCGGATGCCGTACCGGAGTCCGCGATCTCGGTGCGCATCACGAACACGTCGTCGAACCCGGCGCGGATCGTGGCGTACGCACAGGCGATCGATACGACTTCGAAAGACGCATGGATCGTCGATGGCCAGTTGCTCACGACGAGTGATCAGATCGTTGCCGTTGCTCCGCCGCCGGGAAATGTCTCTACGACCGCCAACACGATGTTTCTATTCAATCCAGGCAGCGAGTCGTTGAAGATCGCGATCGACAATCACTTCAACGCTGCTCGCCGCCGCGCCGCGCAGCCGAGTGGCGGAAACGCCTTCCTGTCGAGTGTGACGATCGAGCCGGGACGCACGATTTCCGTTCCGATCGGTTTCACAGATGGTTATCTCCGTCTCACCGCCGAGCGGCCATTCGTTGCGGCGGCGCGCTCGACGAACAGCGTTCGTGGCCGCGACGGATCCTTTGGCACTGCGCTGCCTGTGTATGCGACCTCTTCCGCGTTGACGACGGGGCAGTCACGCCGTTTTGGAGGCGTGGACGATGCGAGCCGATCGACGATCGCTGCGGGCACTCCAGTGACCTATCGATCGAGCGTCGGGCTCGTCGAAAGCGCAGGACATCCGGCAAGCGTGCGGTTGACGTTGCGCTTTTCGTTCAGCGCCGGAGCGAAGACGACCGCGCTCGGCATCAGCAGCCTGAACGTGACGGTGCCGGCGAACCGGCTGCTCATGATCAGCGACCTTTCACGAACGATCATCGGCAGCGCCCGCGACACCTTTGGTGAGCTGAGAAACATGCAGCTCGATGTCGACGTGATCGGCGGCGACGGACGCATCTCGCCATTCCTGCAGACCATCGACAACGCCAGCTCGGATTCCGCGATTCGCTGAGTCAATAATCACTTCCTCCTGATGACCACGACATCCGAGCTGTCCACTTCGTGTGTGATGGCCGCGGCGTTTCCTGCCTCGTTCCATGCGTAGTCGACGATCGTCCCCTCGGTGAAATTCGTCAGGCTCTTCGTCTTGCCGTCTTCGAACTCGTAGAGGTTCGTCACGCCGTTTTCGTCGTGGAGAAAGGTCAGCTTGTTGCCGGCCCAGCGATAGTGCCAGCCCTTCAGCGGCACGGTCGTGATCTCGCCCTTGGCTACCGGCACCAGCCCGAGGTTGGACATGTGGAAGTTGTCGAAGTCGTAGGAGCAGGCGAGTGTTGCTCCGTCGGGCGACAGCGAGCTGTCGGTTGACCGCTTCGTCGTCAACTGCGTGATGGCGCCGCCTTCGACCGGCACGCGATAAAGGCGCAGCATGCTTCCTTCGTAGCCGGTGAAGATGACCGTTTTTCCATCCGGCGTGAAGTGAATCTGTTGAACGAGCGTCGGGCGGCTCACGATCTTGTGTGCCGTGCCGCCGCTCAGCGGCATCGTCCACAGCGACCATTGCGACTTTGCATCGAGCGACGTCCAGGCAAGCGTCGTCGAGTCGGGAGAGATCGCGAAGTCGACATCGCGCGGCCCCTTCGTCAGTTGCTTCTGGTCGCTGCCATCCGGTTTCATTTTCCAGATCGTGGCCTGATTGTTCTTCGACACCGAGTAGAGCAGGCTCTTTCCATCCGGCGATGCGATGGGGCGGTACTCCGCTCCGCCTTCCGTCAGCTTCGATGGGGCGCCCTTCGCGGGATCCGAAGCCCAGAGTGTCGATGAGCCGTCGACGGCCGAGGAGTACAGCACGCGATCGCCGAGCCACGAGATGCCGCCCGTGCCGTTCGCGGCGACACCCGATGTGAGCGGCCGCACGCCATGCTCGTCGTACGCGAAGATGTTCGCCTGGCGGAGCGTCTGCACCGCGGCGATCGACTTTCCGTCGTCACTCACCGATGGCTGCGCGAGGTCGCTGAGATCGTCGGTCATGGGAACGGCGTCGCCGCTCTCGCTGTCGATCTGCCACAGACGCAGATGGCCGCTCGAGTCTTCGGTGGTTGCCGCGGCGATCAGGGTCGAGCGCTCGGACCACGTCACGCTGCGCACGGACTCGAACTTCGGACGGGTGGTGATCTCGCGCGTGGCGCCATCCGGCCACGCCACTTCGACGATCTTCCCCGACTGTGTGACGACGATGTGCTTGCCGTCGCCGGACCAGCTCGGTGAGAAGGCACGATCGGGGAGCCGGAACGCAGCGAGAGCGCGTTCACTGGAGCCATTCGCATTCGCGACCAGCAGTGTGCTCGTCGATTTGTTGAAATCGTCGCGCACGAATGCTACGTGCGACCCGTCGGGTGAGAACGCCGGCTTCGTATCGATGTCGTGAACGAGCGTCTCCGGTTTTCCGCCGATCAGCGGGATGCGGCAGAGATCGGCCATCAGGTTCACGTCGTAGCGAACGTAGTAGACGTAGTTGCTGTCGCGCGAGAACGTCACGGAGACATAATGCCCCGTCGACGGAGGGACGAGCTGCAGCACCGATTTCGTCTCGAGCTGCTGGAGCCAGACCGTTTGCCCGGCGCTCTCGGACGACACGTAGACGACGTAGCGGCCATCCGGCGAGATCGATCCGATCGACGAGACGCCATTGGTCGTGAGGCGATGAATCGTCTGTTGCGGAACGGCGAGCGCGTGACGGCGGCCAAAGAAGATCCAGCCGAGGATCGGCAGCGTGGCGAGGATGGTCGCGAGAATTGCGATCTGGAGCTGTTGCGCACGGTCGCGGCGCGCAGGAGCGGCGTCGGCCTGCTGCAGCCATTCGCGCAGATCGATCGCCGTATCGCGGATCGACTGATAGCGGTCGTCGCGATTCTTCGCCAGGCACTTACTAACCACGCGTTGCAGCTCGGGCGGCGTGTCGGGTGCTATGGTGCCGATGGATGGCGGCTCTTCGTGCAGGATCTTGTACAGCGTGTCGACGAACGACTCGGCCTCGAACGGACGGTTGCGCGTGATCGCTTCGTAAAGAATGCAGCCGAACGAGAAGACGTCCGCCCGCGGATCGATGACGCCGCCGCTGATCTGCTCCGGCGACATGTAGCCCGGAGTGCCGAGGACTTCGCCGAGCTGAGTGAGAGCGCGGAGCGTGGGGGAGTCGGCGCCGATCGGATTCCAGCTGCGATCTCCGTCAATCAGTTTCGCCAGGCCGAAGTCGACGACTTTCGCGTAGCCCTCTTTGGCGACGATGATGTTGTCCGGCTTGAGGTCGCGATGAATGATGCCTGCGGCATGCGCCTTCCCGAGTCCCTCTGCCACTTGCGCCAGCAGCTCGACCGCGCGCCGCAGCGGCACACCCGCGGTGAGCTCGTCGCCCAGCGTCCGTCCATCGACGAACTCCATCGCGATGTAATGAACTTCACTGTGCCGCTTCGCGCTGCGGTCCGCGATGTCGAGAACGTTGGCGGAAGGACGCGCGTGTCCCACTTCGTGAATCGTGACGATGTGCGGATGGCTGAGTGCCGATGCGGCACGCGCTTCCTGTGCGAAGCGGCGCACGCGCTCGCGGTCATTCACGAGCTGTGACGGCAGGACCTTCAAGGCGACTTCGCGCTCCAGCATCTTGTCGTGCGCGCGATAGACGTCGCCCATCGCACCAGAGCCGATGAGAGCAACGATCCGGTAACGCGCGATCGTCGTCCCGGCAGGAAATGGCTCGCCGCGACCTGTGTCGGGTGTCGGAGTTGCGTTTCGATTCTCGACCGACTGCATGCCGACCTCCTGTTACTGCGAGCGATCCAGTGGACCACAGACAGAATAAAGACCTTTGTTGCGATTAGTCGTCGCGTTGCGGTGAACTCACGTCAAGGTTCGGTGAACGGGCGCCCGCTCTCCTTTAACATTCGCTACTCATGAGAACACTCGCCGCACTCCTCGCGTTCGCGCTGCCTCTCTCGGCGATGACGCCAGCCGAGCTGCACAAGCTCTCTCATGATTACTACGCGTGGCGGGATCGAGCGTTTCCAGTTGTGACATCCGATCAAGGCCGGCACACGTTTGACGATGAGCTTTCGGATTTTTCACAAGCCGCGGTTGCCAAGCGCCGGAGGCACGTGCAATCGATCGTCGAAAGAATGAAAGCTGTCGATCTCAGCACCTGGAAGAAAGACGAGGCGATCGACGCGATCCTCTTCCGTGCACAGGTCGAGCGCGATGACTTTCTCTCGCGCGAGCTGCACGCCGAAGAGACGAATCCGCAGATTTATGTCGATGAGGCGAGCAACGCGATCTTCTCGATCCTCAAGAAGGAGTACGCGCCCACAGACGTTCGCGCACGCGCCGCGATGCATCGCTTCGAGAAGATGCCGCAGCTCATCGCGCAGGGAAAGAAGAACCTGACCGAGCCCGTGCGTCTCTACGCGGAGCTTGCGATCGATTCCGCGCGCAGCATCGACTCACTCTTCGATACTGTCGACACGTTGTCCGGTCCGCTCTCGCCGTCGGAGAAAGAGGAGCTCGGGCGCGCAAAGAAGGACGCCAAAGACGCGCTGCACGATTACGCGGACTGGCTCGAGTCACGGCTGAAAACGATGAAGCCGTGGAAGCCGATGGGGAAGGAGCGCTATGAGTTCATGCTCCGGCATCTCCTGCTCCTTCCGTTCACCGCGGCTGAAGTGGAGGAGCTCGGCCGCATCGAGCTCGGACGCTACCGCGCCCTCGAAGCGATGCTGAAGGATCCGGCGATGGCGGATCCCGATCCGCATCGCAGCGCGTCGATTCCTCGCGATCAGCAGGAGTTCCTCGATCGCTATCAGAGCCGTGAAGAGGAGATGATCCGTTTTCTCAAAGAACAGCACCTCGTCACGCTTCCCGATTCCCTCGGCGCGTTTCTCATCCGGCAGTTGCCGGAAGCGTTCAAGCCGACCTCGCCCGGCGGGTTCATGAATTCGCCCGGCATCTACGACCCCGACTCGAGCGGCTTCTATTTCATTCCGACCTACAACCCGAACAGCAGGAACTTCTACATCCGCGCTGCGATCGAGGATCCTCGCCCGATCCTCGGGCATGAAGGGATTCCGGGACACTTTCTGCAACTCTCGATTGCGCTGCAATTGAAGGATGAGATCCGGCGACAACACTCCGATACTGTATTCATCGAAGGCTGGGCGCTCTACACCGAGGAGATGTTGTCGCGCGAGGGGCTTTATCCGCCGGACTCCGCGGCCGCGGGACAGGTGCTGCGCCTCTCGCGTTATCGCGCGGCGCGGATCGGTGTCGATGTGAATCTCCACACCGGGCGCTGGTCATTCGATCGCGCGGTGAAGTACTTCATGGAAGGCGGCGGGCTCGACAAGGAAGCCGCGACCGGTGAAGCCGCGGGAGCGGCGACGAGTCCGACGCAGAAGATCAGCTACATCACCGGCAAATGGCAGATCATGCAGCTACTCGGCCGCTATCGCGACACGCGAGGAGCATCATTTAAACTCGGCGAGTTCCATGACGAGCTGATCGCGCATGGCTCCTTGCCGGTGTCAGTGCTGGAGTGGATCATTCTTGATGATCCGGCGTCGCTGGAGAAAGCGACAGGAAGGAAGTTGAGATGAGACGAACGCTCCCAGTTCTCCTTCTGGCGATGTTGTTTGCGATGCCAGCTCATGCGAGAAGGCGAGCGAGTGCGAGACCTTCATGTCCTGCGCTCAGCAACCAGAATGTCGTTGTGAGCTACTACGGAGCGGCGTCGGGTTGTACCTACGTGGCGCCGTCATATCCGTGCGGAATCAACGAGCAGGTCGCGTTTCGTATCGTCACGTTCGGTGACAACATGGCCTGTGGGGCACACACGATCGTGTGGGACTTCGGTGATGGGACGGTATCGCGTCAGACTGGCACGCCGTCTGAAGCCGTGGTGCATTCGTATGCCTCGGCGGGCGTCTATTCGCTCGCTGCTCACGTGAGCAACGGCAGTGATGAGATCGTTCTTCATTCGGTCGTCTACATTGCGTCGGCGAGTTTTGAGGAGGAAGCATGCAGGTCACGAGCTATGACCCCGGGCAGTTCTGCTGGGTCGAACTGAGTACCTCGGATTCCGAGGTAGCGAAAAGATTTTACGGAGAGCTCTTTGGATGGACCTACGATGTGATTCCGATGCCGGACAATGCGCCCCCGTACAACATGGCGAAGCTCGCGTCAGGTGTCGTCGGTGCGATCTTCGAGAACAAGGCGGTGCCGCCGAACTGGCTGTCGTACGTCAACGTGACGAGCGCAGATGAAACGGCCGCGAAGGCGAAGTCGCTCGGAGCGAAGTTGATGGCGGAGCCATTCGACGTGTTCGATGTCGGACGGATGGCAGTCGTGCAGGATCCCGAGGGTGCGGTGTTCGCGATCTGGCAGGCGCGGAAGCACAAGGGAGCCGAAGTCGTAGGCGAGCAGGGATCGTTCTGCTGGAACGAGTTGATGGCGCACGACGGCGATGGAGAGCGGAAGTTCTACACGAGCCTGTTTGGCTGGACGGCGAAGGGGAGTCCCGAGTACACCGAGTGGCACGATGGTGAGCAGGCACGCGGCGGATTTCTCGAGATGAAGGACGCGCGCTTCAAAGGCGTGCCGCCATTCTGGATTCCGTACTTTCTCGTCGATGATGTCGATGCGATGGTGAAGAAGGCGCAGGGGATTGGCGCGCAACTGCATCACGCGCCGACGGACATTCCGAATGTCGGAAGGTTCGCGGTGCTGGGCGATCCGCAGGGCGCAGGCTTCTCGATCTTCAAGCCGCTGCCACGTGGCTGACGGCGCAGTTGGCGCCCCTTCATCCGCCTTCGGCACCTTCTCCCCCGTGGCGGGGGAGAAGGGAAACGAAGGGTCGCTACGACTTCTTACGCGTGTAGACGATCTCCATCATCTTCATCATCTTTCCGTCCGGACCCGGGCTCCACATCTCGAAGGTGTGATGATCCTTGTCCGTCACGGTGATCCGCTCTTCGACCGGTGCATCCTTCCCGGTCATCGGGTCGGGCACCGTTGACGTGAACTTCCACGTCTTGCCGTTGTCGGTCGTGGCGCCGGTGGACACCATCACGCTGGTGCCCATGTCATCGATCCATGTGCCCCAGTAGCTCTTCTTGATGTTGTCGTAACCGGTAAAACCGATCCCGTGGAACTGCTGGCCCATGAACATGCCGGTGAACTTCTGCATCACTTCGCGGTTGCCGAGCACCCAGGTGTTCTCGGCGGTGCCGGTGTTGACTGCGGGTTCGGCACCGGGGACGAACCAGGCGGTGACCTTCGCGTCGAATACGCCGACCATGTTGTCGAGGAGCTTGTGCGCGTCGCCGGGCGTCATCGCCTTCATCATGGCTTCCATGGCGGCCTTTTCTTCGGGCGACATCTCCTTCTTTTGAGGCTGATCCGCGGCGAACGCGGGGGTACAGAGAACGAGCAGAGCAGTTGCAGCGAGGACCCGGACTTTCATGAGTTTTTCCTCCGTCAAATTGTTGTTGTCGATTGGCGGAGGAGATCCTATCGCCGTGTGAACGAGCGCGCCACTTTTCTACCCTGTGTAGGACAGGCACCTCGCCTGTCCGCTGGGAGCCGACAGGCGAGGGCGCCTGTCGTACACGTCAACTCCACGGCTTGGAGATCACACAGGAGTTGATCCCGCCGATCCCCATGCTCAGCTTTCCGCAATAGCCGCCGGGCGCTTCGATCTCCTCGTTGTGGACGAACTTCGCGGAATGCACTTTCACATCTTCGTGCAGCTCACCCTCGGTCAGCGCCATCGGGAACAGCTTCCCGCGGGCCATGCCCAGATGTTGTGCAGTCAGCTCCCAACCTCCGCCGACCGACATCCCATGCCCGAATGTTCCTTTGCGCGCGGTGAAGAGCACGTCGGGATGCAGCAGCTCGAGCGAGTGCTCGATCTCCGTCGCATCGCCCGGTGTTGCGGTCGCGTGCATGTCCCACGTCGTCACGTCCGCGGCCTGCACTTCTTCCATCGCCTTCTTCATGGCGAGCTGCGGCCCGCCCTTCGACGGCGTGATGATGTGGTGCGCATCGGACGACGTTCCGACGCCGACGATCTCCATGCCGAGCGGCTTGAACCCCTGCGCGCGCATCTTCTCCGCATCGCCGACGATCCAGACGCACGAGCCGCCCGCGACGTGCGTCCCCTTGAGACCCGTCAACGGACGCGAGACATCGGCGTCCGCGGAGACGACGTTCGCGTTGTAGAAGGCGGAGAGCACGAGCGGATGCGGCGGAGGATCGCACATGCCGACCACCACGGCATCCGCTTCGCCGAGATGAATGGCATCGATCGCCATCTTCAAGGCGACGCCGAACGAAGCACACGCGGCCACCGGCGCGAATGCAGGCCCGGTGATCTTGCCGAGCATCGAGATCTGCGCGGCGCCGATGTTGGCGATGTTCCACAGCAGATTCGGCGACGCGGCCGCCCACGGTTCTTCCGGGCAGCCCCACTTCTTGTTCAGCTGGCGGATGCGGCTCAGCTTCTGCCGGATGCTAGTCAGCTTCGCCGATCCCGACGAAGGCGGCACCGGCTCTCCATGAATCTTCGCCGCCTCGGCGAGGTATTCGCGCAGCGCGTCGCTGCGATTCGACCAATACTTTTCCCACGCATGCTTCGCGTCGATCCACTCCTCGCTGCCGACGAAAAACTCCGAGGGGTCCTTGGGTGCGTGGGGATCGTGCTCACCTTCGAAGTGCTCGCGCAGCGCTTCGCAGCGCTCGGGCTTCGCCCAGAACTCGTTCCAGCGATGCTGCGCGCGATCGAGACGCAGGGCCTCTTCCGAGATGATCGGGATGTCGCCAAGGCCGGTGCCGACGTAAACGTGGCAGCGAGTGCCGAGCGACTGCAGATACGTTTCGATCCCCGGGTTCTGACCGAGTGCCTGAATGAACGAGCCGATTGCGTACTGCACCATCGGCCCCATCTTGTCTTTCACTTGCGAGAACTTCGCCGGCGGAAAACGCTCATCGAACCAGGCGTGATATGTTTCGAACTCGAAATCCGGAATACCTACGAGGAAGTTGGAAGGGCCGTAACCCTCGAAGGGAGAGAGCCACGAGTCTGCCCGCTCGAGGTTTCTCTCAAAGGCATCGATGTTGGGAGACTTGGGGGCCACGAGTCCCCAGCCGAAAATTCCGATGTGTTTACGATCCGGCATAGGTGCCGCATTGTAGCGAAATCCTGACAGGGGAATTGCATGACTGGCCGCGTGATCAAACGTCTCTTCATCCTCCTTATCGTTCTGGCAGTCGTGAACGGCTGCCGCCGGCATGAGACTTCTGCGTCGCAGAAAGGAACGCCTGTGACGACGCACGAGATCGCGCCGGCGACGGCACGTCCGTCACCGACGGGAACGGATGCGATGACGGAGACTGTCGAAGTCGAGGACAGCCGTTCGGAAGAAGATGGCGGCTCGACCGCCGCACCATCGACGTCCACCGTGAAGCCTGCACCGAAGTCCACACCGAAACCGACCGCGAAAACGACGAAGAAGCATTGACGCCTCTCTACGAAGCTCTGCTCGAACGCGATGAGGCGGCGACGCGCCGCGCGATCGAGGACGTCGCTGACGATCACGAACTGTTCCTCGCGGTGGCGCGATTTGCGGTGCTTGCGTACGCGCCCGCGCAGCATGCGAAGCACGCGTTTCTCGCATGTCTCGCCGCGTACGATCTTCGCGCTGAGCTCGGCGCGTCGTATCGCGAGATGCTCACCGAATGCGCGATCTACGCGGGCGGGAGCCGCCTGCCATGGAGCGAGCCGCCGATTCTCGATCCGCCACAAGTCGAAGAAGTGCCGGACCTCGATGCTGCACTTCGCGATGGCGATCGCCTCGCCGCGGAGCGCTGGCTCGCCGTAACTCTCGACGCGCCTGATTTCGAGCCTAGGTTCTTCGCTGCCGCCGCGCAGGACTTCGAAGACCTCGGTCACAAGCTGATCGTGTCCAATGCCGCCTGGCGTTTCGTCCCCATCCTCGGCGAGAAGGGAAAGTACGCGGTGCTGCGCGCCGCGGTGTGGGAGTGGACGGCGTATCGCGGCGAAGCATTCGTCGGATCTGACGAGCATGTCGATCGCGACGCACTGATCGCGCGACTCGTCGATGATGTGATCGAAGAAGAAGGCTCCCTCATCGCGACACACAACGTGTTCCTGCTCGATGCTTCGCTTGGAACGAATCAGGAAGCGCGCGTCTCGGAGTATCTGAGCCGGCTGGTGCCCTCGCCCCGCGAAAACGAAGAGAGGGTGGCGAAGGGGCTGAAGCCCTACCGTCTCGCCAGAGACTACGCACAAACGCTGATCGCCCACGCAGTCGCAACGCGCATTCCGCAAACACGACGGATGCTCGACGCCGTGCAGAAGAATCTCGACAATTCCACAGGATTCGAAGAATGGTCCTTTGCCTGAATGTCCCCGTAGTTCCTGCGGGGGCACAGGCGCCCTCGCCTGTGCTCCGAGCCGGCAGGCGAGGGCGTCTGTCGCTCCACGGGACTTCACTGGCGGTTCTCGCGATTGCGCTGCTTGCATCCTGCGCGACGACACCGCCCCTGCTGAAGATCGACGCGCTCACGAATACGAGAGCCATCTGGGGCATCGACGTCGAGGACGACGAGGGCCATGTGCTCTACGCGCAGAACGCGCACAAGCTGATGGTTCCCGCGTCGAACCGCAAGCTGTTCACTGCCGCGTTCACCGCGGACTGTTTCGGCTTCGAGCAGCGCTTCACCACGGAGCTCTGGCGCGACGGCGATGATCTGATTCTGCGCGGCGGCGGCGATCCTTCGTTCGGAAGCGCCGCCTACTACGCATCGCCGGGCGACGCCTTCGCGCCGATGCTCGCCGCAGTCCACGAGCGCGGGATCACCCACGTGCGCGATGTAATCGCCGATGTTTCGTCCTTCGATCGCACGACGATCCCTCCGACCTGGAAGATCGGCAATCTGACTTCGGCCTATGCGGCTCCCGCGGACGCGCTCGCGTATCATGAGAACGCCCTCGAGAACGCGGCGGTGGCTAACCCGGCGTTGCACTCGGCGAATGCGCTGCGGGATCTGTTGATCCTGGATGGTGTGACGATCGACGGCGCAGTCCGCTTCGGTTCTGCGTCCGGGGAGCGGATCGCGATGGTCCAATCGCCGCCGTTGTACGAGCTGCTCGCGACGATGTTGAAGGAGAGTCAGAACCTCTACGCCGAGATGCTGCTCAAGTCGGCGGGCGAGGGGACGTACGGAACCGCGCTCGCGCGCGAACAGGCGTTCGCGCCGGCGCTCGGCATCGATCCGCACGAGTTGCGCTTCGTCGATGGCTCGGGCCTGTCGCCCGACAACCTCGTGACGCCCGCCGCGGTCGTGCAGCTCCTTCGATGGATGCACCATCGGGGAGTGTGGTGGCAACTGCTGGCGGCGCCGAACGAAGCAGGCACGCTGCAGAAACGATTGATCGAACTGCAGCCGCGCCTCCGCGGCAAGACGGGAACGCTGTCGGGCGTGAGTGCGGTGAGCGGCATCATGACGATGCCGGATGGGCATACGCGCTACTTCTCCGCCATCGTCGATCACAACACCATGCCGGAGATCTCGAAGACGCTCGACGCGATCGTGCGGGAAGTTGCGAACGGAGAGCGGCCGTCCCGGCCGCAGTCGCCGGGACCCCCGCGCTCCTGACGAACACCTGACCGAACATCGTCAACGTGTTGACCTCTCCATTCGTCCCCAGCGCGAACTGCACATCCTCATCGATCTCCTCCGGTTCGGACACGGCGTTGAACGTGTCGTACTGCTCGTGTACGAGCGGGATCGTGTGTCTCAGCCAGCGAAGCACGAGGGCGTCGTTCTCGACGGAGATCGTCGCGCGGCCGTAGCCCGGATGCTCGTAGGTCCCCGAATACGCAGCGAGCTCGCGCGACGGATGCGTGTCGCGGCGCCACTCGCGCTTCTTCGGCTCTGCATGTTTCTTCTCGATCTCCAGGTAGTAGCGATTCCAGTCGCGCGTTTCGCGTCCGAGGAGACGATCGAGAAGCGCGGCGCGGAGCGCGATGATCGCGTAGCCCCGTCCCGTGTTCGTCATGATCGCGATGCCGGCGTGCTCTTTGGGGAGCAGCGCCACCTGCGCACGGAAGCCGTTGAGCGCGCCGCCGTGCGCCACGACGCCATTGTCATAAACGTTCCAGCCCATTCCGTAGGACTGCATGCTCGTGTCAGGACTCGTTTCGGAGTCGACCGGGATGATCATCTGCGGGCGTTTGGTCTCGGCCAGCGCCTCGGATTTGTTCGCGAGCTGATAGCGAAGCCACTGCGCCATGTCATTCGCACTGGAGGAGATGTTCCCCGCCGGGCCGAGGTTGTCGTAATCGACGAATGGGCGAATCAGGTTGGCGCCGCTCTTTGCGTCGAAGCGGTGACCGGTGGCGCGATCCTTCGATGCGAGCCAGCCGCTCGTGGTCGCGACGCTGTGCGACATCCCGAGCGGAGCGAAGATCCGCGTGCGCACGAAGTCGCTCCACGGCATTCCGCTGGCCTGCGCCACCGCTTCGCCGGCCGTCATGAACATGATGTTGTTGTACTGGTACGTGCTGCGGATCGGCTTTGTCAGCGCGACGTGGCCGATCGCGCGGATCACGTCTTCGCGCGAGAGGCCGCTGTTGTCCCACAGTTCGTCGTGGCGGCTGAGGCCTGTGCGATGCGAGACGAGGTCGCGCAACGTGACGAGCGAATCGGCGCAGGCATCGTCCAGATGAAAGTAGACAACATGTTGACGGACTGGATCATCCCAGGCGAGCTTCTTCTCGTCCACGAGGATCGCCATCGCCGCCGCGGTGAATGCCTTCGAGTCGGAGCCGAGTTGAAAGAGCGTGTCGGGAGTGACGCTGCTCGTGCCGCCGGTTTCCTTGAGGCCGTAGCCTTTGGCCAGCAGGATACGGTCGTCTTTCACGACCGCGACCGCGAGGCCCGGCAGGTTCCACTGCTGCATCGTTTCCTGCGCGAGTCTGTCGATCTCGGTTGTTTGCCCGGCTGCGTAGGGTGCAAGGGCGAAAAAGAGAAGGGCGATTACGCGTCGCATCCGGTAATCTTACGAAGTGCTGAAGCGTCTCTGCGTTTTCTGTGGCTCCAACGCCGGCTTGCGGCCTGAATACGCCGCCGCGGCGCGCGCCTGGGCGGCGACTCTCGCCGCGCGCGACATCGGCCTCGTCTACGGCGGCGGCCGCGTCGGTTTGATGGGCATCCTCGCCGACGAAATGCTCGCGCGAAAGGGCGACGTCGTCGGCGTGATTCCGCGCATGCTGTCGGAGCGCGAGGTGGGCCACGTGGGACTGTCGCAGCTCCACGTCGTCGAGACGATGCACGACCGCAAGATGAAGATGTCGAATCTCGCCGATGGATTCATCGCCCTTCCCGGCGGCCTCGGCACTCTGGAAGAAATCTTCGAAGTCTGGACCTGGGCGCAGCTCGGCTCACATAAAAAGCCGTGCGGCTTCCTCAATGTGAACGGCTTCTTCGATCCGCTCTTCGAGTTTCTCGACCGCATGGTGGAGGAGCGCTTCCTTGCGCCGCTCTTCCGCCAGATCGCGATCGTCGAAAGCGATCCCGAGACGTTGATCGACCGGTTCCTCGAATACGAGCCGCCCGACGTGGCGCGCTGGCTCGATCACGAGCGGACCTGAGCGGAAGCAATCCGGTGGGGCACAGAAACATCCAGTGAGTTACAGAAACATCCAGTGAGTTACAGAAACATCCAATGAGTTACAGAAACATCCAATGAGTTACAGAAACATCCAGTGAGTTACAGAAACATCCAATGAGTTACAGAAACA
>CAZKID010000057.1:9390-17473 GCA_964552405.1 uncultured Thermoanaerobaculia bacterium | reverse complement strand
CCCTCCGGCCGTCCCGCAGTAGGCTGGCGGTGTGCTTTGCTTTCTTCCGGGCGCGCGCGAAATCGAACAGACAAGGATCGAGCTCGGCAACATCGATGCACTCGTGCTTCCCTTGCACGGACAGCTCGACGTGGACGCGCAGGAGCGCGCCATCGCACCGGCAGCGCGGCGCCGTGTGATTCTCGCGACGAATCTCGCGGAGACCTCGCTCACCGTCGAAGGGATCAACGAGGTGATCGACTCCGGGCTGCAGAAGGTGATGCGGTACGACGCGGAGACTGGCATCGATCATCTCGTCACGGAACGCATCTCGCTCGACTCCGCTGATCAGCGCGCAGGCCGCGCGGGACGGACGGCGCCGGGGCGCGCAACGAGACTATGGGATGCGCGCGATCTGCTGCGGCCGCATCGCGAGCCGGAGATTCAGCGCGTCGATCTCGCCGCACCGATGCTCGATCTGATCGCGTGGGGCGGCGATCCGCGCACCTTCGACTTTTTCGAACGGCCTTCGGAAGAGCGATTGAACGCCGCGCTCGCGTTGCTCGATCAACTCGGCGCCGATGCGGAGCTGCGGCGATTCCCACTCCATCCGCGACTCGCGCGATTGATCATCGCGGCGAACTACGACGAGACCGCGATCCGTATCGCAGCCGCGATCTCCGAGGGCGTGCGGCTGCGGCGTTCGGCGACGACGGTGTCCGACGCCTTCGCCCTCGCGGACGACGCACCAATAGAAATCACGCGAGAGCTGAGACGCCTGGTCCCTTCTCCCCCGCCAGGAGGGGGAGAAGGTGCCCGAAGGGCGGATGAGGGGATTCTGCTGAGAGCCATCCTCGCCGCCTACCCCGATCGCGTCGCGATGCGCCGCGAGCCCCGCTCGCCGCGACTGCTATTGAGCAGCGGTACCGGCGCGGTCCTCGCGAAGGAGAGCGGCGTCCGCGACGGCGACTTTCTCGTCGCGCTGGAGCTGGCAGGCAGCGGCACGGGAGAAGCCCTCGTGCGTTCTGCGAGCATCGTCGAAAAGGAGTGGCTGACGCCGGCACACACCGAGAAGGTCCACATGTTGACGAACGCGGGGAACGTCCGCGCGGTCGAGAAGCTCTGGTACGGCGCGATTCCTCTCGGCGAGCGCAGCGCAGACGTGGACCCGATCGAAGCCGAACGGATTCTCGCGGAGGCGCGGAAGCCAAAAATCGATCCGCTGACGGATCGACGTGTCGCATTCGCGGGCACGGAGAAAAATCTCGATCGCCTCGCGCCGCTCACGATCCCCCTGCCCTCAGGACGAACAGCGCGCCTCGACTATCGAGAAGATGGCTCCGTGTTCGCGTCCGTGAAACTCCAGGAGCTCTTCGGCCTCGCGGAGACACCAAAGCTCGGACCCAGGCAGACACCCGTCACATTCGAGCTGCTCGCACCAAATGGCAGACCGGTGCAGGTCACGCGCGACCTGCGCAATTTCTGGAACAACACCTATGTCGAAGTGAGAAAGGAATTGCGTGGACGCTACCCACGGCACCCGTGGCCGGACGATCCGTGGAATGCAACGCCCACGCACCGGACGAAGAAGAAATCCTAACTATTCGCTGCAACCGGCCGGCAGACCAACTTGTGTCCGTGGGCAGCTGCATCGAATGTAATGGCGCGAGCAATCGCATCGGCTTCTTCTCGACTGGGCAACGCGACGATCAGCCCGCCTTTCGTGTGGATGTCGAGCATCAGCCTGATGGCCTCCTCTTCCTTCAATTGCAGATGCGCGCTCAAAGTCTGCACGACGAAGTCCATCGGCGTGGAGTTGTCATTCAAAATCTCGATTCCAGTCTGGAACCCGGGAGGCGCGAAGCCTCTCACCTCGGTGAGCCGCGTCTCCGGCGCGAACGTAGCTGACGTGTCGGGCCACGTGTACTGACGTCCGCGGAGCTTGTTGAGGGTCAACATCCACAAAAGGTATCCGTCCGTACCGAATCGTTCGCTTCGCGATTTGTGCGGAATCAGATTCAGGACGAGCAAGGCACCGTTGAGGTAGATGAAGGCGCCGCCCAAATAGGAGAGTGCTCTCGACGGCGCCGGACCGAGCGAAGACAGCGCAACGGTACCGGCGAGAAGGACCGCTTGCACGAGGAGACCCGCAGAGGCGATCAGGAACGCCCCGCGATACGTCGGCGGGAGCTGGAACCAGCAACTGCCGCCGGCGCCGGAGAGATGAACTTCGAAGACCTTCACCCCGGAGAGTCGAGCCGCCAATGCGTGGGCGCCTTCGTGCAATACCAGAAGAATCACATTGGCGAGACAGAGGTAGAAGGTCTTCGCCGGGTTGAATCTCGCAAAGGACGAGAGCACGGCAAAAACGAGGAGCACGGACCAATGGATGACCACCGGAACGCCGCCGGCCCTAAGCACTACACTGCCCGGTTTCCGTTGGGGCCCTTCCATCAGCATGAGTGATGAGCCGAAAGGTAAACCGGCTCATCACTCGATGCACCTATTATTTTTGCTTCGCGGTTTCGAGGTTGATGGTCACTTCGACATCATCGCCGACGAGCACGCCGCCGTTGTCGAGCGCCTTGTTCCAACTCACGCCGAACTCCTTGCGGTTGATCGTGGTCGTGAGCATGAAGCCGGCCTTTTCGTTGCCCCACGGATCCTTCGCCGCGCCGAGGTACTGGACGGGAATCGTGACGCGCTTGGTGACGCCGCGGATCGTGAGATCGCCGGTCACGTCGTAGAGATCCTTCTTCTTCGCCGGCACGATCGAGGTGCTCTTGAACGTGATCGTCGGGAACTTCACGACATCGAAAAAGTCCGGCGTACGCAGGTGCTTATCGCGATCGCCGTTGCCGGTATCGTTACTCCCCGCGTTGATCGTGAACTCCACCGACGACGCCTCGGCCTTACCCGGAACCATCGTGATGGTGCCGTCGAAGTCGGTGAACTTGCCGGTCACGTTGCTGACCAGATGGCGAACCTTGAAATCGACGTCCGAGTGCGACTTATCGACCTTGTAAACGTCGGCGGCCATCGGCAACGCGGCCGCGGCGAAGATGATTGAGAGAATGAAACGCTTCATTTGACTGACTCCTCCTTGAATTAACGACGCGCCGCATTGGCGGCGCGCAGGTTGTTGATCGTTTCGTGCATCGCATCACGCGCGCGGTCGAGCAGCCCGAGCAGCTCGACGAGCTCGCGCTTCCTGAGGCCGGACATGATGGCGTCGATCCCCTCGAGCATCGGACGGTCGAGCGAATTGACGAGCGCGAGACCTGCGGTGGTGAGACGGCACCAGACGCGGCGCCGGTCGATCTTGCAGCGCTCGCGCGTCACGAGCTTCTTCGCTTCCATCCGATCGAGCAGGCGCGTGATGCCCGGCGTCTCCTCGATCATCCGCTCCGCGATCTCGAGTACCGGCAGCCCCTGCTCCCCCGCTCCTCGAAGGATGCGGAGGATGTTGTATTGCTGCTCGGTGATGCCGTGCGGCTCGAGGATCGTCGTCGAGCAGCGGCGAATGAGATCCGCCGTGCGCATGAGCGCGACGCCCGCTTCTTCGCCCCTGGAGGCGAAGGGGCGGGTCTGCTTGAGCTCGTGTTGAATCGGTGACATGGCGATAATTTAGTACATGATGATTGATTAGTCAAGTATTAAATGCGCGAGCGAAAGTGGGTCATCTGCCGTGAGACCGAGCGTAGTCGAGGGACCTGGCGTGTGTGGGAGCCGCGCAACATGATCTTCGTACCGCCCGCGCACCCGGGTCCGTCGACTTCGCTCGGGATGACGGGGCTCGGTTACCGAATCTCTGTTCTGCGTTTCCCCTTTTCGTGTTCTGCGGACCATGTGTCCGAGCTCCTGCAAGAGCTCGACTCCCTCCGCTTCAGCGTGGGCTGTCCGCAGTGAGTCCCGTAACGACAGGCGCCGGCGCGGTACAAGCACCGCGAGTCGTAAACGACGACACTGTGGACTCAGCGTTTGAAGATGGCGTACAGAACGGATCGCCTTTGGCGGCGACTTTCCAGTAGTAAGTCGTCAGGGGCTGAAGATCCGACGGCGAATAGGCCGCCGACACGACATCGGTTGCGACGATCGACAGCGGAGGGTTCTTCGTCTCGAGATAGACGTCGTAATGGAACGCGCCTTTGACGACAGCCCAAGAGAGACTCGGTGATTCAGAGACGCCTGCAGAGCCAGCCGCCGGCTGCAAGAGAGCCGGAGCGACGACCGGTACGCAGGCGTAGATTGCACGGACGCGCCCGCTCGCGCCTCCCGCGAAATACACATTTCCCTGAGGATCGACGGTGACCCCATCCGGATACCCGAGTCCGGCTTTGACAGCGGCCCCGAAGTCGCCGGTGAATCCTCCATCTCCACTTCCGGCGAACGTGGTGATGATTCCGGTAGCCGCCGCAATCCTGCGAATGCGCTGATTGCCATTCTCGGTAATGAACAGATTCCCGGCCGAATCCTGCGCAATCCCATTTGGCGCGGAAAGCCTCGCGTCTTTCGCGGGCCCGTTGTCGCCGGCGAATCCTTGCGCACCTCCGGCAATCGTCATGATTGTGCCGGAGCGAAGATCCACTTCACGCACGCGGTTGTTGTCGCGATCGATGAAGTAAATGTTTCCATCGCGTCCGACAATCAAATCGAAGGGCGAGTTGAGCGACGCGGCGATCGCCGGTCCGCCGTCTCCCGAAAAGCCCGCCGTGCCATTCCCGGCGATCGTGGTAATGATTCCATCGCTCGCGGACACTTTTCGGATTCGATGATTTTCTGTGTCGGCGATGTAGATGTTGCCGAGGGTATCGACTGCAGCGCTTTGCGGGCGAGAAAGGGCCGCCGCGGTCGCGAGGCCTCCGTCTCCGGAGAACCCGCGATTCCCGTTGCCCGCGACGGTTGTAATTACGCCGGTGCTCAGCACAACCTTGCGAATGCGGTTGTTGTCTTCGGTGTCCGCGAAGTAGAGATTGCCGGCTGAATCGAAGGCGACGCTGGAGGGATAGCTGATCCGAGCCATCGTTGCGGGTCCGCCGTCTCCACCAAAACCACAATCGCCATTCCCGACAGCAGTCGAAATCAAATGGGTCGCTGCATTGAGGAAGCGGATCCTGCAATTCTGTCCGTCGACGATGTAAAGGTTCGCTGCAGCATCCGCGAGAACTCCTGAAGGATGGTTGAGAGCGCCCGCCGTCCCCAATCCGCCATCACCTGTGAAGTGCCCTCCATGATTGCCGGCAATCGTCGAAATGATGCCGGTATCCGCATCGACCTTCCGCACGCGAATGAAATCGAGAATGTACAGATTCTGGCGCGCATCGAACGCAAGTCCGACGGGCCTGAATGCGGCGTCGGTGGCAGGTACGCCATCACCGTCAAAACTGCCGCCTCCCGCTACAGTCGAAATGACTCCCGAACTGTGATCGATCTTGCGTACGCGATCATTGTCTGTGTCCGCGACGTACACATTGCCTTTCGAATCCAGCGCCACGCCAAAGGGATCATTGAGCCTGGCTGCTGTGGCTGCGGCTCCATCACCCGAGAATCCCGCTTCACCCGTACCCGCAATCGTGGTGATGATGCCGGTTCCTCCAGCAACTTTGCGGATCCTCTGATTGCCCTTGTCGGAAATATACAAAGAGCCGTCAGCATCGACGGCGACTGCCCAGGGAACCGAAAGCATTGCTGCAGTCGCCGGACCTCCGTCTCCGGAAAAGCCTCGTGTCCCACTCCCCGCGACCGTCGTGACGATGCCCGATCCGGCAGCGACCTTACAGATACGATGATTGCCTTCATCGGCGACGAAGAGATTGCCAGTGCGATCGATCGCAACGGTTCGAGGAAGCGAAAAGTTGGCGGAGTTCACTGGACCAGCAACGGTCGTGATGATGCCCGTTCGCGCATCGACTCTGCGAACCCGATCGTCGTACGTGTCGACGACATAGACATTGCCGGCACTGTCCACAGAAACGCCGTACGGATAGTTCACTCCCGCACTGGTTGCCGCTTCCCCATCTCCGTAGTAAGCCTGTGTTCCCGTTCCCGCCACGGTCGTGATGATTCCGTTGGAAGCGGCGACGCGGCGGATTCGTTGGTCGAAGGTTTCCGCGATGTACACATTGCCGGAAGCATCGGACGCGAGGCCATAAGTATCGTTGAACAGAGCGAGTGTTGCCGGCCTCCCGTCGTCGCTGCCGCCACCCGCTACCGTAATGATCGACTGGCCAGGGGCTGCGGCAGTCGTCACCAGCGCGACCATCGTTGCCAACACAAACGAGACGAGAGGCTTCATTGCGCCGTCCCTCGGCTAAATGCCAGTCCCTATTTCCCGCCGCTGGTCTCGACTCCGGCGAAGCTCCTCACCAGCGCACGAAACTCCTTGTCGGTCTGCCCGCTCCGCATGACCTTTTCGAAATCCTGCTTCGTCAGAGGCTGAAGCTTCTTGTACGGCACCCAGTCGACGTGACCGCTCAGGTGGATCATGTCGGCGTACTTCGGATCATCCTGAATGAACGCGTACTTGATCCAAGGCATCAGCGGCAGCGCGCGCTTGAGCACCTGGATCGCGAACGATGCCGGGACACGCGCACCGATGCAGACGACCGCGTAGTCGCTCTTCGCCTTCGAAGACTTCGGATCGCTGCTGGCCGCGACATCCACGAGGACCCCGTCGTCACGCAGCGCATTCACGGCAGGCTTCATCTCGGGAAGATCGTTCACCCGCACGAACGGATCCGACGACGCGGCGATGATCGAGGTTGCGAGGACGGCGCTCACTGCGAAGATCAAGAACGCTTTGCGCATGTGCGAATTGTACCGATCCCCGCCAGCCGTCCGCTCGCCCACGCCCACTGAAAGTTGTAGCCGCCGATCTTGCCGTCGACATCGAGGATCTCGCCGCAGAGATAGAGCCCTTCGCACACGCGCGACTCCATCGTCGTGAGGTCCACCTCCGACAACGGCACGCCGCCCGCCGTCACCTCGGCGTAATCGAAGCCGCGATCGCGCGTCACGGGTAGCGGCAGCTCGACGACACTGCGCACGATCCGCCGCCGTTCGTCGCGCGTGAGTTTCCCGATCGGCCCGCCGCCGATCGCCTCCGCCAGCCGTTCCGGCAATCCTTTTCGGTGAAGGAAGTTCGACACCGTCATGTGCACATTCGCCGCGAGCAGCTCCGCTTCGAGCGATTCGAACGTCTCCCCCGGCAGAAGGTTCACGTGGAGGACAGGCGCCCCCGCCTGTCCCCCAAGCGCGATCCAGTGACGACTCATATCGAGCACCACCGGCCCGCTCAATCCGAAGTGCGTGAAGAGGAGCGAACCGCGCTCACGATGATTCGTACCGCGCAGAATCAACTCAGCATCCACGCTCGTCCCACTCAGCTTCGTCAGCCAATGTCCCTCTTCGAGAATCAGCGGCACGAGCGCGGGAATGAGCGGCGTCACGCTGTGCCCGAGACTCCTGGCGATCACGTAGCCATGACCATCGCTTCCGGTCTTCGGCACCGAACGTCCGCCGGTCGCGAGGATCACGCACTTCGCGCGAAGATCCAATGGGGGCACAGGAACCACTACAAATTGCCCATCCTTGGATTGCCCATCCTTCGCGATCGATTGCACACGGACTCCGCAGCGCACATCGACTCCCGCATCGTGTACCGCACCGACCAGCGCATCGAGCACCGAGGCGGCGCGATCGGTCACAGGAAACAGCTTCCCCGTTTCTTCGCGCTTCAGCACCACACCCAATGATCGAAAGAACGCGACCGTCTCCGGTACATCGAACGAGCGCAGCACCTTACCGATCGCATTGCGATTGCCGTTGTAATCGCGCGCATGCACCACGTCGTGCGTGACATTGCAGCGGCCGCCGCCGGAGATCAGGATCTTCGCCCCGATCCTCTTCGCTCCTTCGAGGAGCGCCACGCGCGCGCCGCCGCGCGCCGCGAAAAGTGCAGCCATCAGCCCTGCCGCCCCGGCCCCGCACACAACGACATCGAATGTTTGTCGCTTCGTCACGCAACTCACATTCACCATTCCGCGGCATGAAGCCAAACCTCTCCTCTCTTCCCCTGGGTGTTTTCGCCCCCCCTCCAAGTTCC
>CAZKID010000057.1:0-9380 GCA_964552405.1 uncultured Thermoanaerobaculia bacterium | reverse complement strand
CAGACGGTGTCGGCGGGAAAGGGCATCGCCAGGGCCGCCCGGGCGGCGGCGGCCGCGGTCAGGCCGGCGGCGCTCAAAAACGCGGATCTTCCGATCATGTTCTCTTCCTTTCGTTGCGCGGGGCCATCGCCTCTTCGCGCTCGCCCACCCTCGAACCGAGGACCCGGATCTTTAACCGCACCCCTTCCGCCCCGGCCCCTAACAAAACGACTTCGAAGTTTTGTCGCTTCGTCACGCAACTCACATTTACCATTCCGCGGCATGAAGCGATACCTCTCTCTCCTGCTCCTGGTGGTTTTCGCCGCGCTGCAGACGTCCGCGCAACAGCGGCCGATGGACGCAGCGCAGTTGCAGCTCGCGCTGAAAAAACTCAACGTCGTTGGCAGCGCGCTCTACGTCGCCGCCCATCCGGACGACGAGAACACCGCGCTCCTCGCCTGGTGGTCGAACGATCGGCTTTATCGCACCGGCTACCTCGCGCTCACGCGCGGCGACGGCGGACAGAACCTCATCGGCGACGAGAAGGGCGAGCTCCTCGGCCTCATCCGCACGCAGGAGCTGCTCGCCGCGCGGCGCATCGACGGCGCGGAGCAGATGTTCTCGCGTGCGCTCGACTTCGGCTTCTCGAAGAATCCCGAAGAGACGCTCGCGATCTGGGGCCACGATCGCATCCTCGCGGACGTCGTCTGGGCCATTCGCAAGTTTCAACCCGACGTCATCGTCACGCGTTTTCCGACGACGGGCGAAGGCGGGCATGGTCACCACACGTCCTCGGCAATCCTCGCGGTCGAGGCATTCAAGATCGCCGGCGATCCGACGAAGTTTCCCGAGCAGTTGAAGTACGTGACGCCGTGGCAGCCGAAGCGCCTCTTCTGGAATCGCTTCTCGTGGCAGCAGATCGATCCGAATGATCCGAAAGTCGCGAAAGACGTTCGCATCGATCTCGGCACCTTCAATCCTCTCCTCGGGCGCGCGTACACGGAGATCGCAGCGGAGAGCCGCAGCCAGCACAAGAGCCAGGGCTTCGGCTCGGCGGAACGCCGCGGCACGACGATCAACTACTTCGCGCAACTCGACGGCGAGCCCGCGGCGAAGGATCTCTTCGAAGGCATCGACACGACCTGGTCGCGCTATCCCGGCGGCGAACCGCTCGGCAAGCTGCTGCAGCAGGCGTCCGACAACTTCGATCCGAAGGCGCCGGAGAAATCGATCCCGGCTCTCCTCGATGCCGCCGAGCTCCTCGATCGCCTCGGCGCGCGCCCCGAGTGGTCGCCGAAGCTCCATCCGTGGATCGACGTGAAGCGCAATGAGCTCAATCGCGTGATCGCCGGGTGTGCCGGCCTCGCAATCGATGTGAGTGCAGCCGAGGCGTCGGTAATCGCCGGACACGACATCAAGGTGAGCGTGAGCGTCATCAATCGCAGCGACTATCCCTTCATCCTGCAGACCGTCGGCTCGCGTGACGCAACGCCGAGCGTCGGCGTCGGCAAGAAGCTCGCGGACAACGTACCGCTGAAAACCGACGTGACGATTCATGTGCCGGCAGACGCGCCAATCTCGCAACCGTACTGGCTGCGCAAGCCGGCGATGAAGGGATCATTCGTCGTCGACGATCAGGAACTGATCGGACGTCCGGAGAATCCTCCTGCTCTGCCGCTGATCATCACGCTCGTCGATGACCGGATGCACACGCTCTTCTTCACGGTGCCGATCGTCTATCGCTGGACCGATCCGGTGCGCGGTGAGCTGACGCGCGAAGTCGATGTCGTGCCCGACGTCGTGACGAACATCGCGAACAAGGTCTACCTGTTCCCCGATGCAAAGCCGAAGCAGGTCGTGCTGCGCGCGAAGAGCTACAGCGGCGCGGGCGATGCCGTCGTGAAGCTGACCGTCCCGCAGGGCTGGAGCGTAACGCCGGAGTCGGTACCAGTGACGTTCAAACAACAAGGCGACGAAGTGCGCGCAATGTTCACAGTCACGCCGCCCGCGGCCGAGTCAGAAGCCCTCGCGCAAGCAGGTGTAGGACAGGCGCCCTCGCCTGTCCCGCCCTCGCCTGTCCACAGCGTCACCGACATCGAGTACCCCCACATCCCGCCGCAGCGCGTCTTCGGCGAAGGAACCGCGAAGCTGATCCGCATCGACGTGAAGAAGAAAGGAACCCGCATCGGCTACATCATGGGCTCGGGCGACGAAGTGCCGGAGGGGCTGCGCCAGATGGGCTATGAGGTCAACATGTTGACCGATGACGATCTGGAACGGGGCAACTTCGCCGGCTACGACGCGATCGTCACCGGCGTGCGCGCCTACAACACGCGCAAGCGTCTGAAGCTCGACACGCCCAAGCTGCTGGAGTGGGTGAAGAACGGCGGCACCTACGTCGTGCAGTACAACACGACGTCGGGTCTGCTGCTCGAGTCGCCCGGACCGTATCCGTTCAAGATCACCGGCGATCGCGTGACCGTCGAGGAAGCGCCCGTCACATTTCTGAAACCTGATCACCCGCTGCTCGTCACACCCAACAAGATCACGCAGAAGGATTTCGAAGGATGGGTGCAGGAGCGCGGCGTCTATTTCACGAATGACTGGGATCCGAAGTACGAGACGGTGATCTCGTCGCACGATCCCGGCGAGAGCGACAAAGCCGGCGGCGAGCTCTACACGCGGTATGGCAAGGGTGTGTACGTCTACACGGGCTACGACTGGTTCCGGGAATTGCCGGCGGGTGTGCCGGGGGCGTATCGGCTGTTCGCGAATCTGGTTTCGGCGAAGTAGTTCATAGATCCTGTGGGGGCACAGGCGCCCTCGCCTGTGCTCCGAGCCGACAGGCGAGGCGCCTGTCGCCCCACCGGACATCATTCACACCTCGTTTTCCGTCCTGACACGTCTTCCCGAGATTCGCATGTCATCCTTCGCACGCTCATGAACATCCGCCGCTGGTACACGCTGGTCATCGCCAATCTCGCGCTCTGCGTCGCCCTGATGTATGCCTTCACGAGGTACTACCGTTGAGATCCCTCGACTGGCTCGTCCTGATCTCGACGCTGGCGACGATCGTTGCGTACGGTCTCTGGAAGGGCCGCAAGCAGAAGAGTCTCGATCACTATCTGCTCGCGGGACGCAAGCTGCAGGCGCCGACGATCGCGCTGTCGATCATGGCCACGCAGGCCAGCGCGATCACATTTCTCTCGCTGCCGGGTCAGGCCTATGCCGACGGGATGCGCTTCGTTCAGTTCTACTTCGGACTTCCGATTGCGATGGTGCTGATCTCCGCCATCGCGGTTCCGATCTATCACCGCCTCGGTGTCTTCACCGCGTACGAGTATCTCGAGACGCGCTTCGGTCCCGGCACGCGCACGCTGACGGCATCGCTGTTCCTGATGCAGCGCGGCCTCTCGACGGGCATCACGATTTACGCGCCGGCGCTCATCGTCTCGCTCATCCTCGGCTGGAACATTCACATCACGAATCTCGTGATCGGCGCGCTCGTCATCCTCTACACCGCGAGCGGCGGCACGAAAGCCGTGAGCTGGACGCACGTCCATCAACTGTTGATTGCACTCGGCGGCATGGCGATCGCGCTTGCCATCGCGCTGCACTCGCTCCCCACGGATGTCAGCTTCGGCGAGGCGGTGCGCGTCGCCGGGAAGATGGGACGGCTGAACGTCGTCGACTTCTCGTTCAACCTGAAGACGCCCTATAACTTCTGGTCAGGAATCTTCGGCGGTCTGCTCGTCGCTCTTTCGTACTTCGGCACGGATCAGTCGCAGGTGCAGCGCTATCTCACCGGCGAGAGCGTGGAACAGAGCCGCATGGGGCTGCTGCTCAACGGCTTCATCAAAGTGCCGATGCAGTTCTTCATTCTCTTCGTCGGCGCGATGGTGTTCGTCTTCTATCAATTCGTCGCACCACCGCTCTTCTTCAACACGGCGGAGCGGGCGAAGATCGGCGCGAGCCGTTACGCGACCGACTACGCGCGGCTGGAGGATCAGCAGCGCGCGCAGTTCGTTGCGAAGCGCGAGCGGGTGCGCGAGCTGCTCGGCGCGATGCGCGCGAAGGATGAAACGAAGGTCGCCGCGGCAACGACCGCGCTGCGTCAGGCGCAGAGCGCGGAAGAGGCGACGAAGAAGGAGGCCGTGTCGCTGATCCGCCGCAATGATCCTCGCGCGGACAGCAGCGACACGAATTACATCTTCCTTTCGTTCGTGATCCGATATCTCCCCGCCGGTGTGGTCGGTCTGGTCCTCGCGGCAATCTTCTGCGCTGCGATGTCGGCGACGGCGTCAGGCCTCAACGCGCTCGCGTCGACGACGGTGATCGACATCTATCGCCGCTTCCTGCACCGCGATGCGACCGATCACGGCTCAGTGCGCGTCGCGCGCTGGCTGACGATCGGCTGGGGCATCATCGGCATCATCGCCGCGGAGCTGATCGGCGGCAGCGGCTCGCTCATCGAATGGGTGAACAAGCTCGGCTCGTATTTCTACGGCACGATCCTCGCGATCTTCATCGTCGCGTTCTTCTTCAAAGAGGTCGGCGGCTTCGCCGTCTGTGCAGGTGCAGCACTCGGTGAGATCGCCGTGACCTGCTTCGCGCTCTTCACCGACACCGCATGGCTCTGGTGGAACGTGATCGGCTGCGTGGTGGGTGTGGGCGGCGCGCTGCTGGTCGAGAAGATGCTGCCGGAGCCGGTCACCGAGTATCAATCGACGTCGTGAAGTCCGGTGGGGCGACAGGCGCCCTCGCCTGTCGGCTCGGGGCACAGGCGAGGGCGCCTGTGCCCCCACTGGAACCTACTTCTTCCACTCGTCGATCTGCTTGCGAATCTCGGCCGCGAGATCGGCGCTGTCCTTTTCGGTCTTCTTCGCCAGCGCCTTTTCGGCTGCCGCGATCGCGTCGGCCTTCTTCCCCTGCTTCAGAAGAATGCGCGCCTTGAGCCAGAGATTGTTCATGCTCTCGCCGGCCTTGAGCGAAGCCTCGCTCCACTTCTCCGCCTCGGCCATCATGCCGTTGTCGAACGCGAAGCTCGCGGCAGCGAGCGGCGTACGCAGATCGTCGGACTTCGCGTCAGCGACAGCCTTCGTCGCCGCAGCCATCACCTTCTGCGTCGTGTTTGCGTTCACGATGAAGGGCACCGCGATGTTTTCCCAGCGCAGCGACACCGTCGCCTGATCCGTCGAGACCACCGGCGCTTCGAACGTCAGCCACTCCGTGAACGAGGCGGCCGTCGGCATCGCCTTCACGCGCAGCGTGTCCTTCGTCTGGTCGTAGCTGTAGCTGCCCCACTGATTCGCGACGCTGTTGAAGATGAGCGTCCACTCTTTCTCTCCAGGAATCGTGTGCAGCGAGTACGTGCCGGCCGGCAGCTTCTGGCCGTTGATCGAGACCTCGTCGCTGAAGGCGATGGTGGTCGCCTCGTTTGCGCCGGTGCGCCAGACCTGCCCATAGGGAACGAGTGCGCCCCAGATCTTGCGGCCCTTCACACCGGGACGGCTCCAGGTGATCGTCATGTCGGTCGTGCCGATGGTCTGCATCAGGCTGGCCTTCTGACTGACGCGCGGATACTTGACCGCCGGCGGGGTCTGTTGAGCGAAGGCGAAGGTGGTTGCGAGGAATGTGATGAAAAGAAGTGCTTTGCGCATGGGCGCGGATGCTAGCAGAATCAGGTTGCAGACAGCAGACAGCGGGCAGCAGGAGAAAACATGGTCGCCATTCGCTTCACCGGAAACTACCAGGATCTTTCGACGGATCGCGGATACCAGTTCAAGTTCTTTTGCGAGAAGTGCAACAACGGGTACATGTCGTCGTTCCAGACGTCGACGATCGGTATGCTCGGCTCGGCGGCACGTGCCGCGAGCAGTCTGTTCGGCGGATTCCTCAGCAACGTCGCCGACTCGAGTTACGAGGTGCAGCGCGCGGTTGGGGGGCCGGCACACGACTCCGCACTGAAAGCGGCAGTCGATGAGATCTCGCCGATCTTCAAGCAGTGCACGCGCTGCGGCAACTGGGTCTGCGAGCCGGTCTGCTGGAACAAGAAGGCCGGACTCTGCGAGAACTGCGCGCCCGACCTCGACGAAGAGATGGCCGCGGCGCAGGCCGATGCCGCGCGCGAACAGGTGCAGCAGAAAGCGCGCGAAGTCGACTGGATGAAAGGCCGCAACGTCGCGCAGGTCTCGGGCGCCGTCTGCCCGCACTGCGGAGCGAAGACACAAGCCGGCAAGTTCTGCCAGGAATGCGGCGGCTCACTCGCGGCCAAGAAGAAGTGCAACGACTGCGGACACGAAGCGGAAGGGACGCCGAAGTTCTGTCCGGAGTGTGGCGGGAAATATTAGGGTTCGCGGGCTCGCGGTTACGCGGGCTCGCGGTCGATCCGCGTGATCATCGCCATCTTCGACGATTCGACGGTGTCCCCCGCTCGGGCAACGAGCGCAGATCTCTTTTGGTATGTCGCCCCGAACGGAGCGGTGTACGACGTCTCGCGCAGTGATTTGATGCACGAGCCGTTCGTCTCCTCTCGCCCCGCGATTTTCCCCGACCTCGATCAAGCCCTCGCGACGATGCCCGTTGACGATCCGCACCTCGTCTGGCTAGCGCACCGCGAGCCCGCGTAACCGCGAGCCCGCGCGCCCCCTCACTCAATTCTCGCCGGCAAATTCAATCCCACGATCCGTCCATCGAGCTTCGGCTCCAGCGGCTGGGCGTGCTTGTGGAACATCTCGGCCCAGACGTCGCGCAGCGGGTGCGAGTAGTCGGTCACGATCTTTTCCTTCGGAATGCGGCTCATCACCGGCTGCAGGCCGTCGCCTCCTCCGGCGAGGAAGTCGGGCATGGCCACGCGATACGTCGCCTTCGGATCGACGGGCCGGCCGTCGCTGAACGTCACAGACGTCACGCGATGGCGCTGCGCAACCGGCTTCTCCGTATCAAGGGCGTAGTCGAACGTATAGCGCAATCCGCCAACCTGCAGCACCGCGCGATCCCCACCTGTCGTCACGTTCAACGCGTCGATGATGTCCTGCCCACTCATCTCGACGATGGTCGGATAGTTGTCGAACGGCGACACCTCATAGATGTCGCTGTAGACGATCTCACCTTCCGGCAACGGCATGCGAATGCCGCCCGAGTTCACGAACGACGCATCGCTGCTGGCCCATTCGCGCAGCGTGTCGCACAGGAGGTCGCCGAGCGTCGCCTCGCGCGCGTTGGATCTTGTGAAGCGCGCCGCGGAGCGCGCGCCGATCTTCTCGTTTCGTTTCGCCGCAACGCGATCGAGGAATGGCTGCAGTACCGCCGCGACCTTCGCATCGGGCTGGATCAAGGCCCCATCGAACGTCCGCTGCACCAGCTTTGCCTCGGGCATCGCCTGCAAGGGATCGCATTGATCGGTTCCCGCATACACCATCGAGCAGATCATCGTGTGCGGTCTGATCACGGTCTTCGCATGCATCACCCTGTGCGCCACCGGATCGACGTAGAGATCGAGTGCGGAGAACTCGCGGCTGAAGGCCAGAGCCTGCAGCACCGGAACTCCGTGAATGATCTGCCGCATCTGCGCATGCGTGTGGCCGCCGAAGTAACCATCGATGGTCCCTTGCGGCAGCGCGTTGATCAGGCTCATCGCCTCCTGTCCAGCCATGCACGACGCGACATCATGAACGTCGTTCATGTCGTTGCAGCGGCCGCCCATGTGCGCGATCACGATCACGGCATCAGCGCCCTGCTTGCGCAGCGACGCCGCCTCGCGGATCGTCGCCTCGACAGGATCGCCGAACGTCAGCGACACCACATTCGCCGCCATCGTCACGTTCGGCGTGTCCGGCGTCGAGAGTCCGATGATGCCGATCTTCACGCCGTTCAGCGAGACGATCGTCGACGGCCTGGCCCACGCCGGCGTCATCCCCGTCGCCTTCTCCTTCATGTTGGCCGAGAGGAACGGGAACGCCGCGATGCCTGCATTGCGCTTCAGTGCGCCGAAGGAGTCGTCACCGGGATTCTTCGCGACGCCCGCGGGACCGAGCGGACCGTAGTCGAACTCGTGATTACCGACGGCGACCGCGGAGTAGCCGAGCGCGTTGTAGCCGCGAATGACGGGCTCGCCCTCGAAGTAGTTCGACTCCATCGTCCCCTGAAAGAGATCGCCGGAGTCGACGACGACGACGCGCCCATTGCTCTCGGCGCGCAGCGCATCGAGATAGCTCGCCAGCAGCGCGAGACCGCCGTAGTGCAACGGCTCCCCGAGCCGCTGCTGCGAAGCAGCATGTCCGGCGAACCAGCCGTGAACGTCTGTGGTGCCGACGACGATCACGTGCACCGCTTCCGGCCGCGCATGAGGTGTCGCGGGGTTCGTCGCGCAGCCCAGTGCGAACGTCAGGGCCAGCAACGCGGACGCGAATTGAAAATTGAAAATTGAAAATTGAAAACTGCAGGTTGGCTTGGGCACCTGCATATTTTCAATTTTCAATTTTCAATTTTCAATTTAGATTTATACGTGCCTTACCGCACTCTTGCCGCCGTCGTCGCGCTCACGCACCTGGCGTTCATCGTCTTCGTGCTGGCGGGCGCATTTCTGCTCCTGCGCTGGCCCTGGCTGATGTGGCTTCATCTGCCCGCCGCGATCTGGGGCGTGACGATCGAGCTCATGGGATGGTACTGTCCGCTCACGCGGCTCGAGAACCGGCTGCTCCACCGCGCAGGACGCGAGGGATACAGCGGCGGGTTCGTCGCGCACTACATCTTCGCAGTCATCTATCCGCAGGGACTCACGCGCTCGATCGAGATCGCGCTTGGCCTCGTGGTCCTGGTCGTGAATGTGAGTATCTACGTGAGAGTGTTCAGGTAATGTCCATCGAAGGAATCCCGCAACATCCCGTCCCCACGACTTCGGGGACATTCGACACGATCGGCTTGTCGCCGAACATCGTCGATGTCGTGCGCCGTATCGGTTTCGAACATCCGACGCCAATCCAGGCCGCCGTCATTCCGATCGCCCTGTCAGGCAAGGACGTCATCGGCCTCGCCGAGACCGGTTCCGGCAAGACCGCGGCGTTCGCACTGCCGCTCGCCGAACGCCTCGTTCATGGCCGCGGCGTGCGCGGCCTGATCCTCTCGCCGACGCGCGAGATCGCACTGCAGACCAAAGCCTTCCTCGATCTCTTCGGCGCCGAGCACGAGTTGCGCACCGCATGTCTCATCGGCGGCGTGAAGATGCTGCCGCAGATCAAGGATCTCCGCGCGAAACCCGACATCGTCGTCGCCACGCCCGGCCGTCTGCTCGATCACGTGAATCGCAAGAACGTGGTGCTCGATGCCATCGAATATCTCGTCCTCGACGAAGCCGACCACATGCTCGACCTCGGCTTCCTCCCGCAGATGCGCGACATCCT
>CAZKID010000056.1:14107-17598 GCA_964552405.1 uncultured Thermoanaerobaculia bacterium | reverse complement strand
CGCCGCGTCGGCGATGGTCGCGGATGCACACGGGAACACTGTACCGCCGACGGGAGTGGAGGGATTCCCCAATCCCATCACGACCACAGTCAAGATACTGGAGATGGCGAACGACGGCACGGAACCTGCCGTGACGATCACCGATCCGGTCGCCGGCCGCCTCTTCAATGAAGGCACGAACAATCTCATCAACATCACCGCGACCGTAAGTGACGCCGATTCGGGCGTCGCGGATGTCAAGGCGACGATCGAAGGCGGGGAGACGGTCGTCCTAACCGGCAGCGGCACCACACGCTCAGGTGCTGTCCATGTCCCAAGTGTGCCGGATGGAAGTGATGTGTCGCGCGTCATTACGGTCACGGCGACAGACGTTGTAGGTAATAAATCCGACGCTACCGTGTCGGTATTGGTGCACCCGCTTTATGATCCGACGGCGCCGATTGTTACGTGGTGCATACCTGATGGCGCCCTTTATCCAGCAGGTACCACGGCGACGTTGTCGGCGACGGTCATTCCGGGCACTACAGGTACGGCTGTTGATACGGTTACTTTCTCCATCGGCACGACTTCGATCACCGCGCTCAGGAACGGATCGATCTATTCGGCTTCGTGGACGGTTCCGACCACGCCAGGATCTGCGAAGATTACGCTCGATGCGCGTTCAACGGGTGGCGCAGTCGCCACGATTGAAAAGCGTGCCGGCATCGTCACGATCGATAAGGTTTTCAACGCGTCGTCTGAAATCATCGACGGTGACCTGCAGTACGACAATAAGAGCATTGCAGTTACGAGTGGCACACTAACCATTTCGGGGCATCACGATTTCAAGGACTTCCTGGTCCTGAATGACGCGCTCGTAACCCATCGGCCGCTGTCGACCCTGGCGTCGGCACGCGTCGACATCAATGCGGACAATGTCTACATCGACTGTGGTGCGGCGGTCGACGCATCCAACGATGGCTACGGCAGCACGTCCAGTTACCCCGGCGCAAGAACTCCTTATGAGGTCGTTGCGGGAAGTCATATCGGCGCGGCCATTCTCAATGGTGCGACGGGCGGTACCTATGATTCTGCCTTTGGCAGCGTTTATAGACCTCAGGAAGGTGGTGGCGGAGCATTCCGAGGTGCGTCGGGCGGTGGTGTGATCCACATTCATGCGAAGAATCTCGTGCAGGCGGGCGAGATCCGAGCCAACGGAGGAACGGACACTTCGCAGGACTACGGACGTTCGGGAGCAGGTGGATCGATCTGGATTGAGACCGGCGTCTACAACGCTGCAAGCGGCTCGCTGCAGGCACGTGCGGGCGAGGCGAAATGGGAAGCGGGAGGTGGTGGTGCGGTCGCGATCGAATACACCGATCCCACGTCCACGCTTCCGGCGATTCAGGTACGTGGCGGCAACAGCACGCAGTTCCCGGCTGCGCTCGGTGGCTCCGGCTCGATCTACATCAAGGGACCGGGTTCTACATACGGCGATCTGCGGCTCGACGATGCCGGTAGGACGACAGCCGATGCCGCAATCCTGCCAGCAATGGGCAGCGGCATCGCCCAGCCTAATTCGGGCGGCAGGACACTCATCATCGCGTCTCCGGTTCCTTCGTATTTCGTTGGCAACTGGATTGAGATCACGAGCGGTGCGAGTGTGAATCGTTGGCGTATTGAAGCGATCAATGTCAGCGGAACGACCCTTACGCTGAGACCGAATGGCAATGAGTCGGTCAACATTCAACCCGGCGACAAGTGGCAGGGTATCTATCGGTTCGACTCCGTCAAGGCTCCGCAAGGCGGCCACGTCTGGAGCGCTGATCCGATTCGCATCGGAGAAGGCGACATTCTCGATCTTCAGGGCCCGACGACGGCAGGTCAAAGCCTCGAGGTTCGTCAGGCGCTGACTGCAACAACGACTGCTACGATCAACGGCAACGTTACCCTTGTGTCGATCACGTCGCCCGTGATCACCGTCAAGAGCGGAGCGACTCTAAGGGAATCGCTGTACGGCTCAAACCCGTACACGATGGCGCTCAATGCCAGCACCGCTTTGAACGTCGAGAGCGGCGCCACGATCGATGCCTCGGGTGGCGGCTACGGTCGCGACATCAGCTTCCCTGGTGCGACGGTTCCATACGCAGTCATCGGCGGCGCACACATTGGCGGTGCAATTCTGAACGGTGCCGCGGGCAATGCTTATGGATCGAGTTTTGGCAGCATCTACCACCCGAAAGAAGCAGGTGGTGGCGCGTATTTGGGTGCCGTAGGTGGTGGTGCGATCCGAATTACGACGCCGTTGCTCACTCTTGCAGGCACAATCAAGGCAAACGGTAACGACAGTTCGACAGAGCGCTCCGGTGCGGGCGGTTCGATCTGGATTACTGCGACGAAGATCGTTGCCGCGGGTGGCGCGCTTGAAGCGCGTGCGGGTGATGCGTTCTGGGAAGGCGGCGGCGGTGGCGCGGTCGCGATTGAGTACACGGATCCGGCTTCCGCGCTTCCGAGTGCGCTTCTGCGTGGCGGCAAGAGCAACCACTTTGCAGCAGGTGGACCCGGTACGTTCTATGTCAAGGGACCGAATTCGACCTACGGCGACCTTACAATCGATAATGCCGGACTCGTCGGAGATGCAGCCGCGCCTCCGTCGCTCGGCAGCGGTGTCGCGCAAAGCGGTTCGAACGGAACAACCCTCGCTACGGGCCGCTCTGCGATTCCTCAGTATTTCCTCGATCACTGGATCGAAGTGCGTGACGCTGCCGGCGCCCTAAAGGGACGTTGGCGCATTGGCAAGTTTCTCGACAATACGACTGTGACGTTGACACCGAATGGTGGCGAAACGATCAGCGTCGTGCCGGGTGATCAGTGGCGTGGTATCTATCGATTCGACAAACTCACGCTTGCTGGCGCGAATGACAGCATCACGACGACCGATCCGGTCCTCGTGGGCAATGACGCGAACCTCACACAATTCATTGTCGGTCCGGCCACTGGCAGCACCGCGATCGGTGCCATCACGGGTGCTTCGATCACGATCCGTGGCCATGTCAACACACCGAGCATTACTGCCAGTGGAAATCTGACGCTCGAAGGCGGCGCAGTCCTTACCCCGAGCGCGGGCGCTGTAGCGCTCAATGTCGGCGGCATGCTCACGATCGCGAGCGGCGCCTCGATCGATGTAAGTGGGCGCGGGTACGGCAGCAACCAGTCGTATCCGGATGCGGTGCAGCCGTATGCATATGTGGGCGGTAGCCACATCGGTGGTGGCAAGTGGGTCGGTAGTGGATCGACGTACGGAAGCGTCTATCGACCAATGGAAGCAGGCGGTGGTGCGTACGCCGGTGACTGGGGCGTGGGCGGAGGCGTGGTGCGTATCCAATCGGGGCAACTCGTGGTGGATGGATCGATCCGCGCGAATGCCCATGATGAGTTGTCTCGGACGGCAGCAGGTGGATCGATCTGGATTACAACGGGAACGATTCGCGGAAACGGAACGATCGAGGCAA
>CAZKID010000056.1:0-14007 GCA_964552405.1 uncultured Thermoanaerobaculia bacterium | reverse complement strand
AATACTTCGCGGGACATTGGGTGGAGATCACGAAGAACGACGGGAAGGTCGTGACCTGGCGGATCAAGAGCGTCAATGGAAAGACGATGACGCTCGAACCGAATGGGAGCGAGACCGTCGCGGTTGGGGATAAGTGGCAAGGTGTTTATCACTTCGAGACGCTGAGGGCAGTCAACGGGGAAACGATCAAGAGCATTGACCCGATCCGTATCGGACTCAATGGCACCGTGAACTTGACCGGACCGACGACGGCAGGCCAATACCTCGAGCTGGCGGATTCGATCAAGGCGACGACGGTAACAGTGACCGGCAACGTGTCGCTGACGTCGATTACGGCTGACACGTTGACGATCGCAAGTGGCGCGATTCTGACAGTACCGGCAAACGCGAGCACACCGAACACACTGAACTTGAATGTGACGGGCGCGCTCACTGTGCAGGGCTCGATCGATGTGGGTGGACGCGGGTACGGTAACAACCAGTCGTATCCGGATGCGGTGCAACCGTATGCGTATGTGGGCGGCAGCCACATCGGTGGTGGCAAGTGGGTGGGAAGTGGATCGACGTACGGAAGCGTATATCGGCCGATGGAGGCCGGTGGTAGTGCGTTCGCCGGTGATTGGGGAATGGGCGGGGGCGTGGTGCGTATCCAATCGGGGCAGCTCGTGGTGGATGGATCAATCCGCGCGAATGCCCATGATGAGTTGTCTCGAACAGCAGCGGGCGGATCGATCTGGATTACAACGGGAACGATTCGCGGAAACGGAACGATCGAGGCAAACGGAGGACAGTCCTACTACGAGGCTGGAGGCGGTGGAGCAATCGCGGTCGAGTACAGCGATGCGAACAGCCAGTTGCCCGGGATGACGGCGCGTGGAGGGAACAGCTACAGGAGCTCCGGTTATGGAGGTCCCGGAGGAGCTGGCTCTGTATACGTCAAGAAGCCTGGGTCTACGTACGGTGATCTGACGATCGACAACAAGGGACTCACGGGTCAGGCCACGGAACTTCCAAGTCTTGGAAGCGGAATTGTGGCCGGCGTGCAGACCAGCAGCAGTGGAGTCGACGTGACGACGGATCGTTCAACGTCGATCCCACAATACTTCGCGGGACATTGGGTGGAGATCACGAAGAACGACGGGAAGGTCGTGACGTGGCGGATCAAGAGTGTCAATGGAAAGACGATGACGCTCGAGCCGAACGGCAGCGAGACCGTCGCGATTGGGGATAAGTGGCGGGGTGGGTATCGCTTCGACACCGTGGTTGTGCGTAATGGTGCGACACTCGCAACTGTCGATCCGATTCTGGTGAACGGTAATAAGGCCCCGATCTTCAATGCCGCCCTTCTTTCCCAGATTGTCGTCAATACGACTCTCGACGGCTCGTCGGTCACAGGACCAGCGAACTGCGTGACAGACGTCGATCTGCCGATTCGCCTCACCATCACGAGCAGTCATGGAATCGCTTTCACCGGCACTGCCAATGGCGATGGTTCATTCAATATCCCGGTGAGCGGGCCGATTGGTGAGACGTTCTCGATTGTCGCGACGGACTCCAATGCGTTCCCTGCATCTTCGCTATCGACTCCAGTCAACGGCCAGATCGTCGTTGCGAATCCTGTGACGTCTGTGACGGTTCAGCCGAATCAGGTGGCTCCGGGCTCGACGGTCACAATCGCAGTAAGGATCTATAGTGCGGCCCCAACGGGCGGCATCGTGGTCAATCTGGCGTCTTCGAGCGCCGGGCTGCCGCTGCCTGCGACGTTGACCATCCCAGCCGGGAGCAGCGTCGCATCAATTAGCGTGGTGGCCGGTAGTGTTCCGACGACAACTGCTGGGACTGTGAGCGCACAGACTAGCGGTGCTGCGCAGACAGCAACGCTCATGATTGTTCCGTCGGCTGCGAATCTTGCTTCGGTTTCGATCGCGCCTGCATCATTGACCAGCGGTACCTCCGCGACTGGTACCGTAATCCTCGGCGACACGGCACCTGCGTCTGGTGCGACGGTGCTCTTGTCGAGCTCCAATAGCGCATTGATTGCGGTCCCGCAGAGCGTAACGATCGCGCCTGGTGCAACCAGCGCCACGTTCAGCGTCACTGCGCTGCAGACAGGAACGGTCGATGTCATCGGTCTGTACGGGACGACCCAGAAGGCCACGGTAACGATCACTTCCTGCGGCACTCTGCCCTTCGTCACTCCACCGAGCGGTCCGTCCATGTCCGCCGTCTGGTTCGACGAGTCGCCAACCCCTGTTGGTGGAACGCCTGTCACATCACAAGCGGCGGCGGGCGCGACATCGATTCTCCTGACGGGCGCCGGCAAACAGCAGTTCACCGTCAGCGGATTTGCCAACAACAGTGTGGTCAGCGGCGAGTCGCTTATTGCCTACGCCTTGATCAATCCTTGTAAGCCACCGCGCGAGATTCAGGTGATCTGGAAGGACAGCGCGAACACTGAGTATCGCGCGTCCTGGGGTGAAGACGTCATCGATGCGACCACTTCTCATCTGCAGGTTGGACCGATGGTCAATGGGGGTGCATGGGTGCAGCTTTCCGCACTCGCGTCTGCCCTCGGCACTACTGGAAAGACGATTTCCAGCATGACGGTGCAGATCTACGATGGAGAGGCATGGTTCGACTTGCTCGGCAAGTCGGTCTGTTCGATCGCCACGCCGGTCGCGGCACCAGTCCTCAATGCTGCGGATTCTGTGTGGTACGACGACGCGGTTCCGGCTGCTGCCACGATCGTTCCGACCGACTCCTGGACGTCGCCGTTCATTTGGGACTCGACGCAGAAAGCAAGTGGTACCAGTTCACATACCGACGGAATCCGCGCCGCCGGGCATGGTCACGGCATCGCGAACTCGACTCCGGTGTCAGTGCATACTGGCGATGTTCTCGTTACGTATGTCCTCATTGATCCCTGCAATCCAGTACGCGAGATCTTGCTGCAGTGGCAGGACGGTTCGGGAAACTGGGGCCATCGTGCATATTGGGGCGAGAACCTGTTCCCTGCCTGGGGAGCGAACGGTACTTCTGGTCTGTATCGCATAGGCCCGCTGCCGGCTGCGGGAGGCTGGGTACGTCTCGAGGTCCCTGTAGGCCTTGTCGGGTTGAACGACACGACGATCATTGGTGATTGGTTTGGTGTGTTCGATGGGCGGGCGTGGTTTGACCATGTCGCGAAAATCTCCCGTGTCGATCTCGCCCTGAACAAGGTCGCAACCCAGTCAACTACGTTGGACCCTAGTACTCCGGCGAGCAACGCTGTCGACGGCAATCTCGTTTCAGCCAATGGCCTGATGGCCATTACGACGAATCAGGCAAATCCCTGGTGGCAGGTCGATCTCGGCTCCGTACAGCCGATTGAATCTGTCGAGATCCGCGGTCGCACGGATTGTTGCCCCAATCAGACGAGCAATCTCGTCGTGTTTGTCTCGGACACACCGCTGCTCTCTACAGATATCGCGTCTGCCAGGGCAGAGGCTGGCGTGTCTTCATATGCCACCACAGGGAGTGTTGGCTACGCACTGACGCTAACCGTCAACCGCACCGGACGATATGTTCGGATCTGGCGCACGAACTGGGATTACCTCACGTTGCCTGAAGTCCTCGTCTGGGCGCCGGCAAATGCGAGCCGCGTCAATCTCGCTGGAGGCCACACGCCAACAGCCGGCGACTATTACCTCTCCTACTTCCCGGAAAACGCCGTCAACGCGAGCACCAACGACACCTATGACACCATTGGCAACATCTACCACAGCGCGACGGGCAACAATGCGTGGTGGCAAGTTGACCTCGGACAATCGGTCCCAGTCTCGTCGATCGATATCTCGTCGCGGACGGATGGTTACCCTGATCAGCTAACAGGCTTTTACGTATTGACGACGGACGATGCGAACGCATTCGCGTCGAACAACGCTGATACGATCCTCGCCGATCCTCGCGTCTCGGTCTGGTATCGGCCCACATTCCTTCCCATTGCCTCAGTCACGGTCAATCGCAATGCACGCTATATACGCCTGCAGCGCCCTTCGTCCGGTCAGACGAATGCTCTTGTGTTCACCGAGGTCCAGGTCTGGTCTGGGAACAGGCCTCTGATGCCGTTGGAAAAAACACCCACGCCCACGGAATCGAATAGCACGTCCGTCATCCGTCTCCATTAGAAACAGGAACAAATCGATGCGCAAAGCTTCTGTACTCGTCTCCACGTTCGTCTCCGCCCTGCTACTGAGTGCGCCGCTGCTCGCGCAAACAGCGCCCTATACCGAGGATTTTCAGGCGTATGGAGAGCACGCGAACCCCACCGGGTGGGTCGACTCTTCTGTGGGTACGGCGAAGCCCGATGCATCGGGGCTCTATAAGACCTGGGGCGATCCTACACAAGGCAACAAGGCGAGGAACATCGTCTATGGCACGAAGTCATCGTCTGGCAAGGCGGACCCGAACGGACGGATGGGGACGTTCTCCACGTTCACGACGAAGGCTTTCAGCGGTGTTGGGCGCTTCGAGTTCCGTGGACGCTTCATTCGTACGAACAACGACTCGCGCATTGGTCTCACATTCTTCTCGAACTATCCCGACAAGGATCAGTACTACCTTGCCGGCCTGATGCCACAGGCGAATGGCACCTTGACGATGCAACTGTTGTCGTTTGGCGCAGGCACGTTTACAGGCACGACCGACAGCAAGTTCACGCCCAATGCCGATCAATGGTGCTGGTTCGACATTCAGGCGGACTCACTCGCCAACGAAACAGATATCCGTGCCCGCTTTTGGGTCGATGGTGCGAACGAGCCGGCAACGTGGTCCATTGAAGCGGTCGATAAGTCGGCGGCGCGACTGACGCAAGGTCGCATCGGCGTGTGGGCCGCCATCAAGGGCGACGCGTATATCGACGATCTCTCGGTCAAGAGCAATGTCGATCACACCGCGCCGTCCATCACGTTCTTTGAGTCAAACACGGCAATGACCGACAACCAGGTCTTCAATCGCGATGCCTCGCCCGAGATCCGCGTCACGGACGACTCGTCCGGTGTCGGCACCGTCACCATCAAGCTCGACGGCGATCCGTACGTCTCCAAGACGGCGGTCACGACGGAGCTGATCCATCAGCTCGACGTCGATGCCGTCGACAAAGCCGGGAACGCAGCACACGCGACGCTCCACTTCGTCATTGATAAGAGTGCACCCGTCATCACAATCCTGGACGCCGGTACACCGATCGTCGAAGGAACGATCTTCAATCACGACGTCAAGCCGGTCATTACGATCAGCGATCTCACAAAGACCACGAGCACAGTGACGCTGGACGGCGCCCCGTTCACGGCGGGCACAACGATCAGCACGGAGACCGCGCACAAGATCGCAGTCACCGCCAACGACTCCGCGCAACACAGCGCGTCCGCCACCGTGAACTTCCGCATCGACAGGACCGGTCCGTCGCTGACCGTGACGTCGATCAAGGACGGCGACGTCGTCACCGATCCGACGATCGTCCTCAGCGGCGGCGCGGATGACGCGATCACGGTCAAGGTCAACGGGATCGCGGCGACGGTCGACACCGCTGCGCACACGTGGAAGTCGGGAACGATCGCGCTGGTCGAAGGGCAGAACACGATCAAGATCGCCGGCTTCGACGCGGGCAGGAACGAAGGCGACCTCTCGGTCACCGTCAATCTCGACACGCGCGCGCCGCAGATCACCATCACCGCGCCCGATCAGAACGAGTGCCTCAACACGAAGGTGATCAACGTGCACGGCACGATCGCCGACGCGCATCCGAAGAGCGTGACCGTGAACAACGTGACAGCAACGCTCGACGCGACCGGCTCCTGGTCGGCAACCTTCTCGGATGTCCCCGAAGGGAAGACGACCTTCCTCGTCACGGCAACGGACACGGTGGGGCATTCGGCGGGCGTCACGCGCACGATGAGCGTCGATCGCACGCAGCCGGTCATCGATGTCTACGAGAGCGGCGCCCCCTTCACGGCGAAGCTCGTCAATCGTCCGGTGAGCCTCGATTTTCGCGTCAACGATGCGGATCCGAATGCGACGCTGACCGTGACGCTCGATGGTGTAGGACAGGCGCCCTCACCTGTCCAGGTTTCCAAAGAAGGCAGCCACGAGCTCAAAGCCTCGGCGAAGGATTGCGCGGGGCTCACGAGCGAGCGGACGGTCACGTTCACCACGGATCTCACACCGCCCGAACTGACGAGCTTCGATCCTGCCAATGGATCGACGATCGGCACGTTGCCGGCGTCGATCAAGGGCATGACGAAGGAGAACGCGACGATCACGAGCGGCAGCGCGAGCGTGGTCGCGACCGCAGGGGCCTTCACGCTCAGCGGGCTTACGTTCGCCAAGGGAACGAACAAGTTCACGCTGCACGCGGTGGACGAGGCGGGGAACGCAATCGACGTGCCGTACAGCGTGACGGTGCGGACGACGAGCCCCACGATCGACATCACCGACAACGGGACGTCGATCAAAGACGGCGCGCTCTTCAATCGCGCAGTGACGCCGGTCGTCAGCGCGAGCCCTAGCGACGTGACGGTGACGCCGAACTTCCCGAGTGGAACCGCGATCACCGCCGAGGGCGCGCATCAGCTGACGGCGACGGCCACCGATCCGGTGGGGCATTCGGCCTCGAAGAGCGTCACCTTCACCATCGACACGACGCCGCCGGCGATCGCGATCAGCGCACCGGCGAATAACGCGACACTCGACACGGACGCGGTCACCGTGACCGGCACCGCGGGCGACGCGCAGACTCTAACCATCAACGGCACCTCCGTCCTTCTCGGCGCAGGCGGCAGCTTCACGAAGACTGTGGCGCTGGACTTCGGCGAGAACGCGATCGTCGTCTCCGGCCGCGATCAGGCCGGCAACACGGGGAGCGCCGTGCTCACGATCACGCGCAGTGATGCCGGCACGGGCATTCTTCTCACCTCGCCTCTCGATCGCACGTCCACGAATCGCAAGACGACTGTGGTCACTGGCCGCATCCTGACGCCGGCGAACGCGCAGTCATTGAAGGTAGGTCCCTCGACTTCGCTCGGGATGACGGTGACGTGGGATCCAACGGGCGCGTTCCTCATCCCCGACTATGCGCTGACCGAAGGCTCGAACACGATCACCGCGACGCTGACGTCGAAGAACGGAAAGACGACCACGGCCAGCGTGACGATCACGACCGATCTCACCCCGCCGTCGCTGCGCATCCTGGCGAACGATCAGGTGCTCAATGACGAGGCGCGTTTCCCGGCAACCGTGATCCTGAAGGCGGACGCGGAAGCAGGCAGCACGGTCGAGCTGCGCGTCGATGGTGGCGTGGTTGCTTCCCCCGCGACGGTCGTGGCCACCGGTGCGCATATCGCGATCGCAACGGCGACGGATGCCGCAGGCAATCAGACGCGCGTGCAGCGTACGTTCGCGATCGGCGCGCAGGCGGCCGGCACCTGCAAACCTGCGGATTTCGATCCGAAAGACGGCAGCGCGGTTGTCGCGAATTCTCTAACCATCAGCGGCAGCGCGTCGGGTTCGGTCACGATCAACGGGATCCCGGCCGCATTCGCGAACGGAACGTTCAGCGGCACGGCCGAGCTCTCGGTCGAAGGGGCCAACACGGTTCATATCGCGTGTGTCGGTGGTGCCGAGGCGACGCTGACGATCATAAGGGCCTTCAGCGCGCCGTCGGTGACGATCACTTCGCCCGACGAGATGGCGGTGCTCGGCGCGGCGCCGATCACGGTGACGGGCACCGTGGGCGACGGCGCGACCGAGGTGACGGTGAATGGCGTGAAGGCGACGATCACGGGATCGACGTTCAGTGCCTCGCCGGTGACTCTCAATGCGGGGCTCAATGTGCTCGCCGCGCGCGCGAGGAACGCGGCGGGACGGATCTCGATCGCGTCGCGGCGCGTGGTGTCGCTGCAGAAGACTCCGGCGCTCTCGATCGATTTTCCGTTCGACAACTACACGACCGGTGCAGGAACGATCGATGTCAGCGGCACATGGCGCGATCTCGATCCGACCACGATTACGTCGACGCCGGCCGGAACGCTCGAGACGCAGCGCTTCTCGGATACGAGCGGCAGCTTCGTTCTACGGGGGATTCCGGTCAGCGCGATCCCGCAGACGATCACGGTCTCGGGTCGCGACCCATTCGGGAAGCCGGCAGAAGCGAAGGTCTTGAATGTCGCGTCCGTTGCGGGCGCGCCGCGCATCACGATCACCTCGCCGGCCGCGGAGGCGTTCTCTGCCTCGGCGACGGTGAATGTGACCGGCAACGTATCGGCCGCGCAGGATTCGCGCGTCGATGTGAATGGTGTCGTCGGCACGCTCAGTGGTACGTCGTTCAGCGGCAACGCAACGTTAGCCGCGGGCGTGGTGACGCCGGTGATTGCACGTGTCACGCAGCCGAATGGCGACGGGGCGATCGCGACTTCGATGGTGACGTACCTCAAGGGCGCGCCGGGCGTCGTGAAGATTTTTCCCGAGGATGGAGCGACGGCAGTCGATCCGGCGGTGATCGCGATCGCGTCGTTCAGTGCGCCCATGCAAGAGGATGGCCTCGTCCTGCTCAATCGCGCGGGAGAGCAAATCACAGGTCAGCGCAGGCTCGATCGCGATGTCGTGAGCTTCGCGCCGGCCACGACGCTGACACCGGGCGAGCGCTACACGATCGTGATTCGCACGACGGCGAAGGATCTCGCCGGCAATCCGCTCGCGAGCGAGGTGCGCAGCAGCTTCACGATTGCGACGACGGCGCCGGCAACCGCGCCGCAAGTCGATCCGATCGCGAGCCCGGTGTGCGCGAATCAGGTGACGCTCAAGGGCACCGCGCCTGCCGCGGCTCGCATCGAGATCACGCTTGGCGGCATACCGCAGTACACGAATGCGGATGCGGGCGGGCACTTCAGCGCGCAGCTTTCAATTGCAATCGCGAGCGGCTATCGCGTCGCGCGCGTGCGTGTGGCGGGTGAGGACGGCAGCTACTCGCCGGAGACGGACGTCGCGTTCGCGGTCGATTGCGCGGGCCCGGTGGTGACCGGCGCGACGTATGACCGCAGCGCGAACGTCATTACGGTGACGTATTCGAAGACGCCGGCGATCACGGCGTCGGACGTCGCTCTCAAGCTCAGCGACGGCACGCCGGTGACGTTCACGATGTCGACGGCTTCGAACATCGTCACGATCACGCCGGGCACTCCCGATCCGCGCGCGCTGACCCTCGTCTTGAAGATCGGCGCGTACACGCAGACGTTCGGCGTGAACGCTGCGGAGGGTGGCCCCACGAATGGCTCGGGCTATGTGTCGGGCGAAGTGCTCGACGCAACGAATGGCCGGCCTTTGAGCGGCGTGCAAGTCGACCTCGGCGGTAACTCGCTCATCTCGGACACTCACGGCCGTTACGCGACGGGCCTCGCGGAAGGCGTCTACACGATCCACGCAAGCAAGAGCGGATACACCGAAGCATGGAGACAGATCGTGGTGCCGGCGGGAGCGGGCGTAGTGCCGATCGACATCCGCCTGACGGCGCTCGGCAATGCCGGTGGCGATGACGCAATCACGCGCAAGGCAACGTTCTCCAGTGTAGGACAGGCGCCCCCGCCTGTCCTGACCGCCGTCGGCTCGCAATCCCTGGCAGGCCTTCTCCCGCTCGGCTGGTCCCCGATCGCAAGCGCAGAAGTGCGCGGCAACAGTGCGATTGGAACGTTGAGCTTCGATCTGCCGAACGACGGCCGCTCGTACACGGCAGTGCAATACGACCCGAACCGCGGCGAGTGGCGTGTGGTGCAGGCGGTAGTTAGTCATGATGTAGCAATCACAGGAGCTGGCGCCTACGCACTGGTCTATCCCGACGCAGGAGCGCCGCAAGCACAAACCGGCGGAGTGCTCGCCGGAATCGCAGATCCGTGCGCAACGCAGACCTGCACGTTCGTCAAGAAGGAAGACCTGCAGTTCAATCCGAAGGTCGTGTCACCGAATGGCCGAACCGTCGCGACACTGACGCTCGAAGCCGGCGCGCTCCCGTCGGGAACTCCGGTGCAGGCCTTTATTAACGAGCAGCTCACGCTGACCGGCGGCACGGTCGAGACGACCGAGCCGTTCTCGACGGACTTGATTCTCTATCGCTCCCTCGACGGAACGACGGCGAGTGCGACGTTCCACCTCGCCCCGAGCGCGCGCGCCGGCGCGGTCTCGCTGAGTGCCGGTAAGGACGACATCCTGATCTTCCCGTATCCGGGACGCCTCGATCGCGGGACGCTCGTCGGACCCGCAGGGGGCCCGGTGCCGTCGGACGGCCTCGTGCAGATCGACATCCCGACCGGTGCAGCGCCGAGTGCAGTGCACGCCACGGCAACATCGATCAAGGATCTAACCACCTACAGCATCGCCGGCTTCGACGTGCTGGCAGGCTTCGACTTCACCCTGACCGGCGCGGACGCGCTGCTCAAGCCGGCGAATGTGACGTTCAGTGTGAACCCCGCGGCCGACAAGCAGCTGATCGTGGCCGAGGTGGCTGGTCCGATCACGCGCATGGTGGCGAATGCGAACGTGACCAGCGGTCGGGTTGTGACGATGCCGATCGATCCCTCGAAGCTCCCACTCGATGGCGTGGTGCGCCAGGGGCGCTACCTCCTCCTCGCCGCCAAGCAGCCGATCGCATTCGCATTCGGCTACGCGAAGCTAGGTGGCTACGTCGGCGGAGCCACGATCTCGGCCTCGCCACTCGGAGTCAATGACTCGTCGCGTGCAACGGGCCTCTTCGTGATTCCCGTGGTCGCGAAGCCCGCAACGTCGTTCACGCTCACGCCGTCGTATCCGACGATTGGAACGGGCGCGGCTCATACGGAGAACGCTGCTGATCAAGGCGCAATCATCCCGATCGGCGATCTCGCACTAACATCGCAACCCCCAGTTCTCCAGCACGTGAACGTCATTACGACTGACGGATCGACCGTCAAGTCGACTGACCTATTGGGCGCTATCGGAACGCGGAACGTTGTGCCGACGACGACGATTCAGGCGCTATTTAACCAGACGATCACAGGTTCCATGACGGTGATTGATGCTGCGAACACAATCGTAGCTGGCGACACAACTACAGCCGGATCGGCCTTGACATGGACGCCGAAGACCCAACTGAAGCCAAACTCGGATTACGTCGTTACGATCGACAGCAATACAAGGGGTTCGTACGGCGCGATACTCGGTAGCTCACCTAGCTTCGTTTTCACGACGGTGGCAGTACTTACGAGCCAGAGCGTCGATGCGTCGAAGATCCACATCACTATTCCAAACGATGGGCAGTCCACGATCTACGGCGATCGTGGCTCTCTGCCCTCAGGATGGCAAGCGGTCGCGCTCAAGCGCGGCGAGGCCTTCACAACTCAGTGGCAGGCGACCGCGGGAACGGACGGGGATTTCACGTTCGTTGCGAGCCCAATCGCTCTTACTGACAAGATCGATCTCGAAGTAATCAATACAGCAGGCAATGTCGCCGCAATCATTCATCTCGGACCGTTCGGGAACGACCAATCCTTCGTTGCACCAACAGACGAAACGGTGACCTACAAGACGAAGGATGGTGTCACCGTGACGGTGCCGGCCGGATCCTTCGACGAGTTGACGACGATCACGGTTAGTAAGCTCGCCAACGGCGATGCATTCGCGAATGTCCCTGACTTCTCAAAGGAGGTCAACTTCCACGCAGGCGTGCAGATTGATCTCAGTTGCGCGCCCTGTACGTCACGCCAGCGACTCGAGGTCACGATTCCAGCGCCCGCCGGACTCGACCCGAACAGACCCTATGAACTGGGTTGGCTTGGCCAGTCGGTTCGCGGTCCTCGCGTGATGCTCGTGGACATTCTGCGACTCGCAGGTAGCAACTTCACCTCGACAGCTGACACGGGTAGCGCCTTGAAGGCACACGTTTCCTCTAACGCAAGTCAGCGTTTTGGGACGTCGGGCGTGATCGTTGACCAGGATGCAAAGAGATACATGATCGGCATCACCCGGTCGGGGATCTATGGTGCGGTCAGCCTACAGATTCAGTTTTATCAAGGGCTGGTCTGGGCGGTTGCCGACTTTGCGGGGGTCAATCTCGACATCTATTTAACGCAATTCAGCGCGCTCTACTACGCGCATGAGGCTCTGGTCGAAACGAAGGGCAGAGCAATCATTCCTGTCTATGAAGATCCTGCCAATCCCAAGAAGGGGTTCGAAATCGTTGGGGTCAATTCTCAAACGGGCTTGCAGGCGTTCAGCAAAGTGTATGACCCGTTGCCCGCTGGACCTGGTGCAGCGTTCATTGTCCCGGGCCCGAAAACTGACAAGACGGGGCCATATCCCATTTATGCAATCCCGAGTCGTGTGGAGATCGTCGATCTGCAGCGCGCAGGGGTGGACCTGACAAGCATCGTAAACTTCAAGATTCGCTTGTCTGGCGGATTGGCGACCATCGAGAGCAGCGGATTCTCAACTTCGCTAGATCTCACCGTTTGGAACGCCACCTCGGCCTCTCAGGGCAAGCCAATCATTGCCAAGGGAAATACCGGCTCTCCGATAGCAGTCAAAGCAAGCGAGGGCGATCGTCTCGTTCTCATCGTCGAACAAAGAGACATTCCACCTGCCGCAGAGTTCTCTGTTTCTTTCAGCCGGCCGATCTACGCTGGAGAGACCGATGATGCGGAATCGGTGAACGCGTTCCTTCACGCGAATGGGCGCATTCGGCTCATGAAGGCCGCGAAGCCTCCATCGGGTGCGCAACCTCTCTTCGGCGACATCAGCAATTTGGCCCGCTTTGAACTTGATTCCGAGGGCCGCCGCCTGTATGTCCGCTTGCCGTCAGAGCTTGAACGAGGATCGTTCTATAGACTGGATCTGGATAGCAGCATCGCAGCTGCCGATGGGGACAAGCCTGGATTACAGCTCGGTCAGATCCAGAACAAGGCCGACGAGAAGCCATCAGATCCGCTCCCGTCTGGAGTTCGTCTGCTATTCCAGGTACGCGAGGTTCCTCCCGCGATTACGACGTTCAATGCGACAGGTTCGATTCGCGACCTCTCGTTGAACGGCAACGTTCTGCTCATGGCAGCGGGAACGGCGGGGATTCTGGCGTACGACGTTGCCGATCCCGGCTCACTAACGAGCGACTCGAAGCCAATCGGTTACGCGGATGGTGCAGGAGAGATGTGGGCGATTTCGTCTGACGAGCATGGCCGTATCTATGCGGCCGGTATCGATGGGATCTTTGGTTTCATTCAATCGTACCGAGTGGAGGATTTTCTTGGAGACGGAAAGACGCCCAAGGCCGTCAGCAGCTCACGCGCCGGAACAATCGTCTCGTGGGTGCCTGGATACAGTTCCGGTTACGACACGGTTCTCTCGGATCGTCCCGAAGGATTTCCTCGAAGGCTGCAACTTGCAGAACAGAACGTCAGCCTTTCGTACAAGGGATCGACTGCTCTTGGTGCTGCAGTTCGCCTGCGTGGCGGGACCGCTGGTATCACGGATGCGGGCGATCTGAAGAAGCTGGCGCTCTCGATGCCCATCGAGAATGGGTTTCCCTACAGGACGCAGCGAATCACGATTGAGAATGTCACGCGGGACATGCGTTGGTCAGGCGATGCAACAGCGCAGACCCCTGCGGCGATCAATGATGTCTTTGGTGCAGAGAACGATGAGTTCCGAATCGTAATCAATGAACGCACGTATGGTGTGGTCACGATCTTCGGCTACGGTCTGGGCGTTTTCGATCTCAATGCAATGGAGTCGAATGACTTGGCGAACCCGCCATCGTTGCTCGGCGAGCGCATAAGACTTACGCCCGAGGACAAAGACAAGGACTGCCGCGCGGTGACGCCCGATGCGATTCAGGATCTTGCTCTATCTCCGGAGGTGACGATTACCGCTGGCACCACAGCCGATCAGTTAAAGATCTACGGTGCCGACATCCATCACGGTGTTCTCGACGCCAATGTGCCGGTCAGTTCTGGG
>CAZKID010000055.1:0-17727 GCA_964552405.1 uncultured Thermoanaerobaculia bacterium | reverse complement strand
AGAAGGAAACTGACGGCCAGAGCACCGCGAGTTTCTCTTACTCAGTCGCGGCGCGTGCGCGCCGCAGGCAGATCGTAGTCTCTACTCTGCCTTCTGCATTTCGCTTTCGTCCCGCGTAAACGCCCCATTCACGAGTCTCCAGATTCTTCGCGGATTCGCTGCGCGCAACTCTTCCGGCAGCGCGTCGTCGGGCCAGTTCTGATAGGCGACGTATCTGCTGAAGCGCTCGATGGCGCGTGTGCCGACCGAGGTGCTGCGGCCGTCGGAGGTCGCGGGGAAGGGACCGCCGTGCACCATCGCGTGATTCACTTCGACTCCGGTTGGGAACTGATTCGCGACGAGGCGGCCGGCTTTCGTTGCGAGGATTGCGATCAGATGTTCATGTGCGCGCAACTCATCAGGCAGTGCGTGTACAGTCGCCGTGAGCTGTCCCTCCAGCGCGTTGATGATCTGCTCCAGATCATCGACGCCGTCGTAGCGCACGACGAGCGTGCTGGGACCGAACACCTCGTGGAGCAGGCGCGGTTCGGCGAGGACGCGCGAGGACGGCACCTGCCACAGCGCGGCTTCACCGCACGCGGCGAAACTTCCTTCCGTGCCGCGCGCGAGCAGTTCCGCTCCGTGCGAGGCGAGCGCTGTCTGCCCCGCGCTGTATGCGCCGCTGATCGAAGACGTCAGCATGGCAGCCGCCGCGGTGGCGCGCGTGCGTTCGGTCAACATGTTGACGAACGCATCGCCCCCGGCTCCTGCCGGCACGAGCACCACGCCGGGATTCGTGCAGAACTGTCCGACGCCCAGCGTGAACGAAGTGTGCAAACCCTCCGCGATCGCGGCCGCACGCTCGCGCAACGCGCCGGCGAAGAGAATGACGGGATTGACGCTCCCCATCTCGGCGTAAACCGGAATCGGCGTCGCGCGCTGCGCAGCGATGCGCATCAACGCCTCGCCCCCGCGCCGTGAGCCGGTGAAGCCGGCGGCACGAATCGCTGGATGCTGCACGAGCGCCTGCCCGACTTCGATCCCATCATCGAAGAGAATCGCGAAGGTTCCGCGCGGCAGCGCGCAGCGCTCGATCGATGAGCTGATCACGCGCGCGACGAGCTCGCTCGTACCGGGATGCGCGGGATGCGCTTTCACGATCACCGGATTGCCGGCCGCGAGCGCGGATGCGGTGTCGCCGCCGGCGGTCGAGAAGGCCAGCGGAAAGTTGCTCGCGCCGAAGATGGCGACTGGCCCGAGCGGCCGGCGCATCGAGCGGACGTTCGTGTCGATCCGCGCATCGACCCATGAGCCTTCCTCGATCACATCGGCGAAGAGGCGCAACTGCATGCAGGTGCGCGCGAGCTCGTTCTGCAGTCGCGGCAGCGGAAGCGCGGTCTCTGCATTTGCGCGTGCGACGATCGCCGTGCCCTCGTGCTCGAGTCCCTCTGCGATTGCGCGGAGAAACGCAGCGCGATCCTCGGGCGAAGTTCGCGCGTAATCCTCGAACGCCTCGGCCGCGGCTTCGCATGCGCGTGCAACGTCGGAATCACTCGAGACGTGAAACGCCGGCTCGAGCTTCTCGCCCGTGGCAGGATTCGTTGCTCGAAACGTTTTCATGGTCTCGTCGCCAGCGCTCGATCGATCGTGCTCATCGCCAGTTCCAACTCCGCTCCTTCGAGCTCGAGCCGCGGCGCGCGGACGCGTGCGCCGCCGCGCCCAACCCGCTGCTGCACCAGCTTGATGAGCTGAACGAATTTCGGGACGGTATCCATCCGCAGCAACGGCAGGAACCAGCGATAGAGCGCGAACGCCTCGCTCCATCGCCCCGCCATCGCGTAACGATAGACCGCGACCGACTCCGCGGGAAGCGCATTCACGAGTCCTGCGATCCAGCCGGTCGCACCGGCCGCGATGCCTTCGACGATGAGGTCATCGACGCCGACGAGAATCTCGAGTCGATTGCCGATGAGCGCGCGGATCGCGGTGATGCGCCGGACGTCGGTGCTCGATTCCTTCACGGCCTCGAGATTCGGCAGCTCGCTCGCCAGCTCCGCGATCTGTTCCGCCACGAAGTCCGTGCGGTAGGCGACCGGATTGTTGTAGAGCATGCACGGCAATTCCGTCGCGCGGATGATCGCGGCGACATGCGCCTTCATCTCGCGCCAGTCGGAGGAGTAGACGTACGGCGGCAGCACCATGAGCGCGCTGCAGCCGATCGCTTGCGCATCGCGCGCGATCGCCACCGCGTCGCTCGTCGAGAGCGAGGAGACCGCTGCCACGACCGGCGCGCGATCGCCGATGGCCCTGACGCACGTCTCGAGGATCGTTCGCTTCTCGGCGGGCGACAGCGTCGCGCCTTCGCCAAGTGACCCGAGCGGCACGAGTCCCGCGCAGCCGGCGTCGATCATCCAGCGGCCATGCTCGGCGAGAAATCCGTAGTCGACGCTCATATCCTCGTTGAAGGGCGTCGTGATCGCGGGGAGTACACCGTTCCAATTCATCATCACCTCGATGTGTATCGATCGGGACTAAGCATCCCGATGTCGATCGATGGTTGTTCGCCTGAGAGAATCTCCGCCATCAGCTTGCCGGTGACCGGCGCGAGACTCACGCCCATCATCGAGTGGCCGGTCGCCGCGGAGAGATTCGCGTAGCGCCCGAAGCGGCCGACGTATGGCAGACCGTCGGGCGAGCAGGGACGGAGGCCCGACCACACCGGCGCGCCGCGGAAGTCATCGGCCGTGAAGTCCGGGAAATATTCGGGAATGCTGCGCGTGATCCCGCGAACGCGCGCGGGGTTGATCACGTCACTCGCCGCGTTCGCAGCGATGATCTCCATCGTGCCGCCGATGCGCAGCGCGCTTCCCATCGGTGTCACCGCCACGCGCGCCTCGCTGAGAATCGCGCAGATCGATGGCTGTCGCGGCGGCGACGGCAACGTGATCGAGTAGCCCTTGCCTGCCTGCATCGGTACGTGCACGCCGAGTTGCTCTGCGATGTCCGATGACCACACTCCGGCAGCGAGCACGAATTCATCGCCGGTGATGTCGCCGCGATTCGTCTCGACTCGTTCGATGCGCGCGTGAGCCGTGTGCCAGCGAAGCGGGGTCGTTTCCCAAAGCAGTTCCGCACCCGCATCACTCACGGCACGAGTGAGCGCGGCGATGAGCGGCTCGGTCGAGAGGTGACAGTCGCGTGGATAGTAGACCGCGCCGGCGATGTCGAATCGCAGCGATGGCTCGAGCGCTTCGGTCGCTTTCAGGTCGAGCACTTCCGCCGGCACGCCGAGCTTTCGGGCAACGTCCGCTGTCATCGCCTCCTCGCGCAGCGCGTGCTCCGTCTTGCAGAGCATGAGCAGTCCACGCCTGGCGAGTCCGAAGGCATCGTGAAATTCGCCGGACCATTCTTCGTAGCACGCGCGGCTCGCAAGATGGAGATCGCGCAGCAGTGGCGCGGCGCGCGCGACCTGCGCGGCATTCGCAGCGCGCATGAAGCGCCAGCCCCAGCGAATGAGCTCGAGACTCGCGCGCGGGCGGATGTAGAACGGACTCTCGGGCGCGAGCATCCACTTCATTCCGAGCGCGACCATGCCCGGCGCCGCGAGCGGCACGAAGTGACTCGGCACGATCATTCCTGCGCTTCCGATCGCACAGCCGCCGCCCGGCGGAGCGCTTCGATCGATGACGCTGACGCGATGCCCACGCCGCGCCGCGTAGAGCGCAGTCGCGAGTCCGACGATGCCCCCGCCAACGATGACGATCTTCTTCGAGGTCATGCGGAAGGGATTCCCCAGCAGAACGGATCGCGCTCGTCGAGCAGCAGCGTCGCCTCCGCATTCACGTATGCGGTGCCGGTGATGCGCGGCACGATCCATCCTTCGCGCGCCGGGTCGATGGTGTAGCTGCCTTCGAAGATGCTGCCGATCACGCTCTCCTGTTTCCAGATCGCCGACGGCTGCAGTTTGTCGTCGGCGTGGAGACAGGCGAGTTTGGCGCTCGTGCCCGTGCCGCACGGAGAGCGGTCGTACGCCTTGCCGGGGCAGAGGACGAAGTTTCGGCTGTCGAGTCCTGCGACTGGTGAACGTTCGAAGAGCTCGATGTGATCGATCTCCGCATCGCCGGCGCCGCGAACGCCCGCGGTCTCGAGACCCTGGCGGATGCGCCAGGTGAGATCGGTGAGCGCTTCGAGATTCGATGGCGAGATCGGAAGCAGTGGTTCGCGCACGAGGAAGAACCAGTTGCCGCCCCAGGCGATGTCGCCATGCACGCGGCCATGGCCTGGCACGTCGACGGGAACGTTTGCCGCGAAGCGAAAGCTCGGCACGTTCGTCACCGACACGCGGCCGTCGTCGTGCAATTCCGCGCTGATGATGCCGACCGGTGTCTCGATGCGATGCGCGCCCGCGGTGATGCGGCCGAGGTGCGCGAGTGTGACGACGAGTCCGATCGTGCCGTGGCCGCACATGCCGAGGTAGCCGACGTTGTTGAAGAAGATGACGCCGGCGGCGCAAGTCCGATCGGCCGGTTCGCAGAGCAGCGCGCCGACCATCACATCCGAACCGCGCGGCTCGTTGACGATGGCGGAGCGGAAGCGGTCGTGTTCCCGGCGAAAGCGCTCGCGGCGTTCGGCGAGCGGGCCGCCGCCGAGGCTCGGGCCGCCGTCGACGACGACGCGGGTTGGTTCGCCGCCGGTGTGGGAGTCGACGATGCGAATGCGGTGCATAGGCGAACGATAGTCGAGTGATCGCGTTTCGTCTTGCGCGATCGCGCAGGCCATCGTGCGGAATTCGGCATAATGGCGCGATGCGGCAACTGGTCGACTCTGCGGTGCTCGAAAAGGTATTCGAGCAGGTCCCTAATGTCGTCTTCTTCGTGAAGGATGCCGGCGGACGTTATCGCATCGTCAATCGCACGCTCGCCGAGCGATGCGGAATTCCGCACAAGTCGATCATCGGCAGGACGGCCGAGGATCTCTTTCCTGCGCCTCTTGGAAGCAGTTACCTTGCGCAGGACAGGCTGGTGCTGCGCACGGGCATCGAGATTCGCGACAAGCTCGAGCTGCATCTCTATCGCGGCCGTGCATCCGGCTGGTGCCTGACGTTCAAGACGCCGCTGCGGAATGCGCGCGGCGGGATCATCGGGTTGATCGGCCTTTCCCGTGACATCCATGACGCCGACGAACGGCATCCCGAGTATTCGCGTCTCGCGCAGGCAGTGCAGATTCTTCGCGACCGTTATCACGAGCCGCTTCGCGTCGCAGATGTGGCGCGTCGCGCCGAGCTCTCGTTGGATCGTTTCGAGCGGTTGTGCAAGCGGGTCTTCCACCTGACTCCGCAGCAACTGCTCGCACGCGCGCGGCTCGACGAGGCGATGCGGCGCCTTCGCGAGACCGAGGATGACATCGCGTCGATTGCGTATGCGTGTGGGTACAGCGATCACAGTGCGTTCACTCGGCAGTTCCGCGCCACGGTGGGGATGGCGCCACGCGCGTACCGCGCGGGAGCGTGAGGGCGCGCGCATGCGCCGCGACTGAGAGAAAGAAACCAAGGCACGCGATCGCAAGCCGCCGTCATCCCGAGCGAAGTCGAGGGACCCGGGTGGGCGGGCGGTACGAAGATCATGTCGCGCGCCTCCCACCCACCCGGGTCCCTCGACTCCGCTCGGGATGACGGAGATCTGAGCTTGCTCAATCATCGGCCGTTTGGCCTCGGGCTCGATGGGCGCGCGATACACTTCCCCCCATGACGAAGCCTGGCGCTCGCCCTTCCGAAGACATGCTCGTCAACGTGCCGCGTCTCATCACGGCGTACTACGAGCAGCAGCCCGATCCTTCGGTGCGCGACGAGCGCGTGGCGTTCGGAACGTCGGGGCATCGCGGTTCCTCGCTGAAGACCGCGTTCAACGAACTGCACATCCTCGCGACGACGCAGGCGATCTGCGACCACCGGCGCGCGCAGAACATCGACGGTCCACTCTTCCTCGGCATCGACACGCATGCGCTCTCCGAGCCGGCGTTCGCGTCGGCGATGGAAGTGCTCGCGGCGAACGGCGTCACCGTGATGATCGATGCGAGCCGCGGCTACACGCCGACTCCGGTCATCTCGCACGCGATCCTCACCTACAACCGCGGGCGCAGCGAACATCTCGCGGATGGCATCGTCGTGACCCCTTCGCACAATCCGCCGGAGGATGGCGGCTTCAAATACAACCCGCCGAGCGGCGGCCCGTCGGATACCTCTGCCACGAAGGCGATCGAGAACGCGGCGAACGAGTTGATGAGCGATCCGTCGAAGATCAAGCGGATCTCGTTCAAGAGAGCGATGGATGCGGAGACGACGCATCCGCACGACTACGTGAGTGCGTATGCGAACGATCTCGGCGCGGTGGTCGATCTCGAGGTCGTGCGCGCCTCGGGCCTGCACATCGGTGTCGATCCTCTTGGTGGGGCCGGGACGGCGTACTGGAGCGTGATTCGCGAGCGCTTCGAGCTCAATATCGAAATCGTCAACGAGTCGATCGATCCGACGTTCCGCTTCATGACGCTCGATTGGGACGGGAAGATCCGGATGGACTGCTCCTCGCCGCACGCGATGGCGGGACTGATCGCGCTGCGCGATCGCTTCGACATCGCGTTCGGGAATGACACGGACAACGATCGCCACGGCATCGTCACGCCGAGTGCAGGACTCATGAATCCGAATCACTACCTGTCGGTGGCGATCGACTATCTCTTCCGCAATCGCACGGAGTGGAGCGGCGATGCTGCGGTGGGGAAGACGGTCGTCAGCAGCAGCATGATCGATCGCGTGGCCGCGAGCCTCGGGCGCCGTTTGTACGAGGTGCCGGTCGGCTTCAAGTGGTTCGTGAACGGGCTGCTCGATGGCTCGCTGGGCTTCGGCGGGGAAGAGAGCGCGGGCGCTTCGTTCCTTCGCCGGGACGGCAGCGTGTGGACCACGGACAAGGACGGCATCATCATGGGATTGCTGGCCGCGGAGATCACGGCGCGCAGCGGGCGCGATCCCGGCGAGCTCTATCGCGAGCTGACGGAGCAGCATGGTGCGCCGCTCCACGCGCGGACCGACGCCGCGGCGACGCCCGAGCAGAAGGCGCTGCTCGGCAAGTTGTCGCCATCGCAGGTGACGGCGCAGACACTGGCCGGCGACGCGATCGACAACATCTTGACCAACGCGCCGGGCGACGGAAACGCGATCGGCGGCTTGAAGGTCGTGACGAAGAACGGCTGGTTCGCCGCGCGGCCTTCGGGGACGGAGAACATCTACAAGATCTACGCGGAGAGCTTCGTGAACGACGAGCATCTGCGGAGAATTCAGGAAGAGGCGCAGGCGGTGGTGACGGCGGCGCTCAATCGCGGCGCGACTACAGAAGGATGAGACCCGACTTCGCAGAGAGATCGTCAGTCAACTGAGAAGGGATCAACGGATCGCTCAGTGTTTCGCAGTGGACAACCGGCGGAAAGGCGGCGCGACCGTGCGCGGCGCCTCTGCGACGAGATCGACGTCGCGCCCGCTTTCTCCCGAAAGAAAGCGGCGAAGGGAGCTCGTATCGATCGCGACGGAGCAGGCCAGAAAGGTGGATGGTTTCCCGATCGCGTGCCGCGGTGTCCAACTCCACGATGAAACCCTGGCACAGCCTCGCCTTTCTGCTGCTCTTTGCCTGTCATGAGGACAAGGTCACCTTTCCGAATCACCTTCCCACACGCGCCGCAGCCGTGACGCCGAACGCGATCGGCCAGCCGTGCAAGCTGCTCACGAACGTCATGTCACAAGACGCGGGAGCAGGTGCAACGGATTGTCAGCAGAATGCGCGTTGCGCGGGCGATGCGATTCGCGAGCGCAAGCCGTTCATGCTCTGCTCGGGCTCTTTCGGGATGGACTCGTGGATCGAGAATGGTGTCGCGGGTCTGCCGGGCGGCGGCGTCGCGTTCTACTACTTCGACACGCTCGGACCGGCGACGCGCGGCACTTGCCTGAATCAGAATGTGAAGACGGACGCGTGGCCGGTGTGCACGAGCAAGCTGGTGGCCGAGGTGGATCTGCGCAAGGGTGTGAGACAGTAGTCGGGTGAAATTCGAGCGGAAGCACGCCATCCCGGCCGCGGTCGTTGCTGCGCTGCTGCTCTGGCTCGTCTGGCCATCGCCTTACTCGCATGTTCGCAATCTGCACTCGAGCGGCTCGAACATCATCGCGTTCGGCGACTCGCTGACTGCCGGCTATGGAGCGGCGCCAGGGCAGGACTATCCATCGGTTCTTTCGTCGAAGGCCGGGCGCGAAATCGTCAACGCCGGTGTGAGTGGCGACACCACCCAGTCGGCGCTCGAGCGCATCGATGCCGATGTGCTGCAACGCAATCCGCGCATCGTGATCGTCGGACTCGGAGGAAACGATTATCTGCAGAGCGTGCCGATCGGGACGACGGAAGCGAATCTGCGGACGATCATTCAGAAGATTCAGGGCGCCGGCGCGATGGTCGTCCTCCTCGGCTTCGAGTTTCCGAGCATGAGCGCGAACTACGACAAGATGTACCACCGCCTCGCGAGCGACGAAGGGTGTCTGCTCATCCCGCAGACGTTGAAGGGAATCCTCAACGATCCGTCGCTCAAGAGCGACGAGATTCATCCGAATGCGAAAGGCTACGCGCTCATGGCGGAGCGGATGGCGGGGCCGCTTGCGAAGTTGCTGAGCAAAGCGGGATCGTGAGCGGGCGCGGGGTGAGCAGGCTCATCCTTCGCGAGTCTTTCCGTGAGGCCGATCACCGCCACGACCCCGCGCGGGCATAAAATGACGGGATATATCGAAGGGGGAGTTTCAATGCGACTTTCAAAAGCCGTCATCATCGTTCTTGCTTGCGTGTCTCTCATCGCAGGAAGCGTGTTTGCAGCACAGCCAACGGGCGGGCTTCGCTACTCCATTACCGTCACGAAGTTCGAGAACAAAGCGGGATGGGCAGGACAGTGGGACATCGGCGACGCATGGTCGACCGTGCTCACCGATCAGCTCAACCAGACGGGCAAGTTCATCGTCCTCGGCGAGAAGGACATGCGCCAGGAAGCGCTTGGCGAGCAGGACTTCGCGGCATCGGGCCGCACGGCCGGAGGCAAGAAGGCGCCGGTCACCGGACAGATGACACCTGCGCAGTTGCTCGTCAAGGGTGCCATCACTCATGTGCAGGACGACACCGCTGGTGGCGGCGGCGGCATCAGCTACGGCGGCATTCATGTCGGCGGCAAGGGCGGCAAGGGTGAAGTGAACGCCACGATCTACATCATCGATTCGACGACGGGTCAGGTGCTCGCGTCGAAGAGCGTGATCGGCACGTCGACGCAGCGCGGCCTCTCGGTCGGCGTCTATCGCAATGGCGTTGGCGCGGAAGCCGGCGGCCACAAGAACGACAACGTCGGGAAGGCCGTCGAATCCGCATGCGGCGAAGCCGTGAAGTTCATGATCGATCAGCTCCCGAAGATTCCATGGTCGGGCAGCGTCGTGCAGACCGTGAACGGCAAGGTGTACATCAACCGTGGTTCACGCGAAGGCGTTGCGGTCGGCGACTCGTTCGTCGTCGGCGACTCGGAAGTGATCCGCGACCCGGATACGGGCGAAGTGCTCGACTCGACGGTCAAGGAAGTGGCGCGCGTGCAGGTGAGCGAGGTGAAGGAGAAGCTTTCGATCTGCACGGTGTCCGGCGGCAAGTCGGCCTCCATCCGCAAAGGAATGGCCGTTCATCCACACTGACAGTTTTGAGTGCTGAGTGCTGAGTTCTGAGTAGGACTTGGCACCAGCAAACTCAGAACTCAGAACTCAGAACTCAGAACTCTTACCTAGGAATCATCATGCCGGAAAAGATTGGCCACTACACAATCGTCTCGCAGCTCGGTCGCGGCGGGATGGGTGTCGTCTATAAGGCGCACGAAGAGTCGTTGAACCGCTTCGTCGCCATCAAAGTCCTGACCGAAGGGCTGACCGAGGATCAGACGTTTCTGCAGAGGTTCGTGCGGGAAGCGCAGGCTGCCGCCGGACTCTCGCATCCGAACATCGTGCAGATCTACTTCATCGGTGAAGACGATGGAAAGCCGTTCTTCGTCATGGAGTATGTGACCGGGCGCTCGCTCAATCACATCCTGCGCGAGGAAGGGCGTGTCGGAAATCCGCGCGCGTCGCAGATGATCCTGCAGGCGGCGCATGGCCTGGCTGCCGCGCATGACAAGGGAATCATTCATCGCGACATCAAGCCGGCCAATCTGATTCTCGATGACCGCGGCATGATCAAGATCGCGGACTTCGGTCTGGCGCTGCCGGTCGATGCGGAGAATCGTCTGACGGCGACCGGCATGATGGTCGGTACGCCGGGCTATCTCGCGCCCGAGCAGTGCCGCGGGGAGAAAGTCGACCATCGCACCGACATCTATGCCCTCGGCATCACGTACTACCAGCTGCTCACCGGCACCGCGCCGTTCAAGGGCGAGAGCCCGCTCGCACTGCTCAAGCAGATCCTCGACGAGGAGCCGCCTGATGTGGCGACGATCAATCCGGAAGTCGATGCCGAGTCGCGCCGCATCCTGCAGAAGATGATTCACAAGGATCGCAATCAGCGCTACCAGGATTGCCATCAGATCGTCGCTGATCTCGAGGAGTACATCGCCAGCAAAGGCGTGCGCAGTATGACGGCAGGATTGGCGACGGTGCGCGTGCCGACGGCGAATATCGATGCGGGCTCTGCGCCTACTCAGGCAGTCACGCCGGCGGCACTCAAGGCGTCGCAGGATCTGCCGACTACGATCGTCGGTGCGAAGCCGGCGGCGGTTGCCGCGGCTGACTTGCCGACGACGGTCGTCAGCAACAAGCCCGAGCCGGCGACGAGTCCCGACATTCCGATGAACGGACCGCCGACGCAGCCGCCGATGGCCGCGCCGGCCTACGTTCCTCCGCAACCCCAACCAGCCGTTGCAGCAGCGTATGCGGCGCCGCCCGCGCAGAAGTCGTCATCGAAGACGCTGCTCGTGGTCGGACTCGCACTCCTGCTCGTCATCGGTGGCGTCGCTGCTGCCGGGATCATCGGCATGAAGATGTTCGGCGGTTGGAAGGGAAGCCAGCAACTTGCGATGCTGACTTCGAAGAGCTCGGACAGCACGACGACGACGCCGGCACCTGCCGTGACGTCGAGCGCTGCGACGACTTCCTCCAGCGAGCCCGCGCCCGGTGTGTTGTTGTCGCAGCAGGCAGCCGTCCCGCAAACGCCCACAACCGACACGATCACGACACCCGCAGGAACACCCGCAGGAACCGTTGCGCTCACGCCAACTCGCGGACCGCAGGGAACTGTTGGGCCAGTGAGCGGCGGGACTGCCGCGACTTCGGCGACGTCTGTGACGTATGGTGGGACCACGGTGCACAACAACGCTGCCGGAACCTCGGTGACGCGCGCAGGCGCCGAGTCTGTACATGTCGCTCCGGTTCGCAAAGGATCCGGTGTCGTGTTCGCAGTCACCGGCGATCAGAACCTCGTTGGCGCGATCAATGGTGTCGTCGCCTCCGAGCTCTCGAATGCCGTCGACGCGGCAACGCTCCCCGCGACGGAAGATCTCGTGCGCGACGGTTCGTCGGGACGCTTGATCAGCCGGCTGCGCGATGCGGGTTACGCGACGCTCGTGCTCGTGCGCGCTGAGCCTGCGGGACAGCGTGAGCTGAAGTACATGGGCCGTTACGACACCGCGTACAGTTCACGCGTGACGATCACGACGTACGACCTCGCGACCAGCAAGCCGTTCGGCAACACCGGCCGCGGCACGATCGAATACACCTCGGCCAACGCGGATCGCAAGGCCGAGGAAGTGGTCGGCCGTCTTGCTCGCGAGGCAGCGGAAGCGATTCAAGGACATTGAGGAAGGGATCACGGCGGAGGGATGACGAATGCCGATCGCGGCACCCTCATCCCTCTTGTCAAGGAGACTCTAGATGACTGTTGCTGACACCTCCGACACCATGACCGCCGAGGAGATCGTCTCGCTGACGAAGCGCCACACGATCTTTTCCTGGTCTGCGCAGGGAAGTGTGAATCCGATTCCGATGGTGCGCGGCGAAGGCATCTACTTCTGGGATGCGGACGGCAAGCGCTACATCGACATGAACTCGCAGTTGATGTGCGTGAACATCGGACATGGTGACAAGCGCGTCATCGATGCGATCAAGCGGCAGGCCGACGAGCTCGCGTATGCGGGGCCGGGGATGGCGACGCCGGTGCGCGCGCGCGTCGGTAAGATGCTGGCCGAGCTCACGCCCGGCGATCTCAATCGCTTCTTCTTCACACTCGGCGGCGCCGAGGCGAACGAGAACGCGATTCGCATCGCGAAGATGGTGACGGGCCGGCAGAAGATCATGGTCCGCTATCGCGCGTATCACGGTGCGACGGCCGGCGCGATCTCGCTGACCGGCGATCCACGCCGCTGGGCGAACGAGCCGGGCATTCCGGGTGTCGTCCGCTTCTTCGATCCTTACAAATACCGCAGCCATCTCTATCGCGAAGGCGACAGCGAAGAGTCATTCGTGCAGCGCTGTCTCGACGAGATCGAAGAGACGATCATGTATGAAGGCGGTCACACGATCGCTGCGATGTTCATCGAGACCGTGACGGGAACGAATGGCCTCATCGTGCCGCCCGCGGGCTACATCAAGGGTCTGCGCGAGATCTGCGACAAGCATGGGATTCTGCTGGTGTGCGACGAAGTCATGTGCGGTCTCGGCCGCACCGGTTCGTGGTTCGCCGTCGATCAGTGGAATGTCATTCCCGACATGATCACGATGGCCAAGGGCCTGACGTCCGCGTATCTGCCGCTCGGCGCGGTCGCGGTGAGCGATCGGATCGCCGGCTACTTCGACAAGAACGTGTTCTATGGCGGCCTGACGTACAACGCGCACCCGATGAGTCTCGCGGCGGCGGAGGCGTGCATTCAGGTGATGAAGGACGACGACACGATGAATCACGTGCAGAAGATGGGGCGCGTGATGGCGGAACTGCATCAGCAGATGAAGGCGAAGCATCCGTCGGTCGGCGACGTGCGATCGATCGGACTCTTCGGCGTGCTAGAGCTCGTGCGCAATCGCGAAACGAAGGAACCGATGGCGCCGTTCAACGGCTCGAGTCCCGAGATGCAGAAGCTCGGCGCATTCCTGCGCGAGCAGGGGATGTACGCGTTCATCAACTGGAACAATCTCTTCACGAATCCGCCGCTCTGCATCACGGAGGAGCAGTTGAAGGAGAGCTTCGCGATCATCGACCGCGGGCTGGAGATCACGGACGCGGGCGTGAAGTAGCGCCTTCGCCTTTCCTGTGGGGCGCCTGTCCCTCCACTCACTTCGTTGCCCGGCGCCGCGCGCGTTCCCGCGTGTTCTTCGCAAAGAACTCCCACATGATCGCGGTCTCATCGGCACCTTGCGGATAGGCGTACGTGTACCTCGGATCGCCGCCGGACCAGGCGTGGCCCATCGCACTCACCACATACTCTGCGCCGAACGAAAAACTCTTGAGCGTATAGCCGTTCGTGTTCGTCACGCTCAGAGGTTTGGCCGTTACTGAGTCATTGTCCTTTCCGTCGTCGGCTAAATCGTTCATCTGTGCGAACTGCGCGATCGTGAGATCGGCATTCACGATCGCGACATACGGATCGAGCGTGCCGTGGAAGACGAGCACTGGCGCGGGCTTCGCGTGATTGGAGCAGCGATCGGCATCCGCGCCCGTGACATTCGGATCCTTCGCGCTTCCATAGAGCGCGGCATAGGCGCCGGAGTAGACATCATCGGCGCCTTCGAACATACCACCCGAGGCGACCATGCCGGCGGCGAAGGTGTCGGCGTAACAGGAGAGCATCACGCTCGTCATGAATCCGCCGGATGAGACGCCAGCGACATAGATGCGCGAGTCGTCGACGCTGTAGTGCTCGCGCGTCCAGTCGATCATTCCTTTGATGATCGACGGCTCGCCTTGTCCGCGTTTTTGATTGACGGGCATGAACCAGTTCCAGCAGCGGCTGGCGTTTGCCTCAGGACTTTGGGCGGGCATCAGCACGAGCAGCTTCTGTTCATCCGCGAGCTTCGCCAGCCGCGCAAGTCCGGCGAAATCGTCCGGCGTTTCCGTGCAGCCATGAATCGCAACGAGAAGCGGCCGCCGCTCGCCGCTGACGTAGCCGGCAGGCACGTAGAGCTTGTAGGCACGGGTGCCGGCGGCGTTCGTCAAGGAGCCGTTGACCCAGAGCGCGGCGGCGAACAAAACCACATGCATCCCGCCATCTTATCTCCGCGTACAATTCCCCAATCGCCAGGGTCATAGTCTTCGCTGCACCCGTGATGTCGGAGAACGCGTCGCGAATGATTGCCGCGATCGCGCGTCAGGGAAACGTGCGTCTCGGCGTCGTGACGCAGGATCCCGCTGAGAGACTTCGCATCCCGGTTGCGCAGCACTGGCGCGTCGGCGACATTCTCGATCCCGAGCAGCTCGCGTGGGGCGTCGAAGGGATCGCGCAACGCATCGGCAGGCCCGATGTCCTCTTCGGTGCGTACGAGCAACTGCAAGTTCCGCTGGCGATCGTTCGCGAACGCTTCCGCATCGACGGGATGAACGTCGAGGCCGCGAAGAATTTTCGCGACAAGGCGCGCATGAAAGACGTCTTCGTCGCGAACGGCGTGCCGTGTGCGCGCCATGCGCGTGTCGACTCCGAAGGTGAGGCGCGGCAGTTCGTGGAGAAGAACGGCTATCCGATCGTCTATAAGCCGCTCGAAGGCGCAGGAGCGAAATCGACGTTCCGCGTCGACGGCGAAGCCCAACTGAACGATGCACTCCGCATCTCGCCGCCTCCAGTTCTGCTCGAAGAGCACATCGTCGGCGAGGAGCACTCGTTCGAAGGCGTGTGCATCGACGGGCAGCTCGTCTGGCACTCGCTGACGCACTATCGCCCAACGCCGCTCGAGGTTTTGCAGAACGAATGGATCCAGTGGTGCATCACGCTGCCGCGCGAGATCGACGAGCCGCACTACGACGACATCCGCGCCGCCGGTGCGCGCGCCCTTCAAGCCCTCGGCATGCACACGGGGCTGTGTCATATGGAGTGGTTCCGCCGGCGCGACGGCTCGATCGCGATCTCCGAAGTCGCCGCGCGGCCGCCGGGCGCGCAGATCATGGATCTCGTTTCGTACGCACACGAGATCGATTTCAGCGATGCGTGGGTGCGGCTGATGATCGACAGCACGTTCGAGATTCCGTCGCGCAAGTGGGCGACCGGCATCGCGTTCCTGCGAGGACAGGGGAAGGGTCGGGTCAAAGCGATCCGCCGCGTTGAGGATGCAGCGCGCGAAGTCGGCTCGCTCGTCGTCGAAGCGAAGCTGCCGGCCATCGGTCAGGTGCCGAGCGGCAGCTATGAAGGTGAAGGATTCGTGATCGTGCGGCATGCGGAGACGCATGTCGTCGAGGCCGCTCTGGAGAAGATCATCACGATGGTCCGAGTCGAACTGGGCTGAGAAAGGTGGTCGCGTGAAAAACGTACTCATCATCGGCTGCGCATATCCTCCCGAGCTTCCACACTTCACTCGCGGGTTGGCCGAGGCGGGGGCGAGGGTGTTCGGAGTCGATCAGCAACCGGAGACGCACCTGCCGTCGATGGCGCGGCGTGCGCTGAGCGGTTATCTGCAGGTCGACAACATCTTCGATGAGCAAGCGACCGCTGAAGCGGTGAAGCGTTGGGCGCCGGTGCGCTTCGATCGGGTCGAATCGTTGTGGGAAGGAACGGTGCTTACCGCTGCGCGTGTGCGCGAGTTGTTCGGTGCGAAGGGCATGACGCACGAGCAAGTGACGCGGTTTCGCGACAAGGACAAGATGAAGCAGCGCGTGTCGGAGCGCGGAATTCGCACACCGCGCCATCTGCGCGCTCAGGCGGGCAAGGAGTGCATCGACGCGGCGGAGCAGGTCGGCTATCCGATCTGTCTGAAGCCGATCGCAGGTGCAGGTTCGGCGGATACGTTCCGCTGTAACTCGAAAGCGGAGCTCGAGGCTGCGCTGCGCAAGGCGTCGTACATCCCGGAGTTCAACATCGAAGAGTTCATCGATGGAGAGGAATACACGTACGACACGATCTGCATCGATGGCAAGCCTGTCTACGAGACGATGTCGTGGTACCGTCCACGGCCTCTCGTCGGCCGCAGCACCGAGTGGATCAGTCCGCAGACCGTCACGTTGCGCGATATCGACGCACCGCATCTTCAGGGAGGGCGCGCACTCGGCCGCGACGTGCTGAAGGCTCTCGAGCACGAGAGCGGGTTCACGCACATGGAGTGGTATCGCAAGAGCGATGGTGAAGCGGTGTTCGGCGAGATCGCGGCGCGGCCGCCGGGAGCGCACACGGTCGACACGATGAACTTCGTGAGCGACATCGACCTTTTCAAGCGCTGGGCCGAGGCGGTGGTATTCGGCAAGTGGACGAACGATTTCGAACGGCTCTACAACTGCGCGATCATCTTCAAACGTGCGCAGGGGAGCGGATACATTCGCCACATCGAAGGGCTCGATCGCATTCTCGCGTCATTCGGCGAGCACATCGCGGCGATGGATCTTCTGCCGATCGGCGCGCATCGGCGCGACTGGGTGAAGACGCTGTTGTCCGACGGTTTCGTATTCGTGCGCCATCCGGATCTCAACATGACGATGGAGCTGTCGGATCGCGTCGGCACGGATCTGCAGATGTACGCGTCGTACTAGTGGAGTGTATTCGCTGAATTGGTACCAGATGGCGCAGGGATCGGCGACGTGGGCGAGGCGTGCCGACGCAGGCATAGTGGTGACTATGCTGAGGAGGCGCAACGAAGCCCGCGGCGTCGAGACCAAGCCAGGTGGTACCAATTTAGAGAATACACTCCACTCTAGTGGACATTGACGCGCCTTCCGGTGTCATCGGGCTCTGGGATGAGGCATTTGTTCCTCCGGAGCAGCCGGCGTTTCTTCGCGAGGCCGCGAAGGAGAAGCGGCTCTTCTTTGTCGACGCCGGCGAGCATGTCGTTTATCGAACCGAAGTAATCGTCGATGCTTTGCTGCCACATGAGTTGGCCAGCCGGCTCGAGCCGCGGCTCGGCTCTTTTGGTCTGTACGTGCCGAGTGGGCGGCTCTGCGTCAATGCGATTCCGTCGAAGTCGCCGACGATGATCGACGTCGAGCCGGGCGGCTATCTCGTGACGCCATACGGACAGCCGGAGTTCGACGGGAAGGCGTTCGATGCGGAGATGCAGCGAATCGTTGGGGAAGCGGAGTGGCGGCATCGACGCCGCGTCGACGATCTCGGCGCGATCGGCTGCTTTGCGTGGCCTGCGCTGACGGTGCTGCTGATCATTCCGTTGACGCGCGTGCTCTGGCCGGTGCTCGTGCCATTGTGTGTTTTGCCGACGCTCGCGTACTGGATCCTGCGCCGGCTGCCGCGCTATCGCGCGGTCGAAGCGGCGCGCGTTGCACATGAGACATCGCTGCCTCATCTCGTGTTTCTCCTGCGACGGACGGAAGCGGACGTGCCGGGCGGGTGGGTGCGGGAGCGATGAGGGGAGTACGAAAAGCGAAATGCAGAATGCAGAATGCAGGGGCTTCGGGCTTTTCAGTGGGTAAACGGCCAATGATCGAGCAAGCTCAGATCTCCGTCATCCCGAGCGAAGTCGAGGGACCCGGGTGGGTGGGAGGCGCGCGACATGATCTTCGTACCGCCCGC
>CAZKID010000054.1:5071-18082 GCA_964552405.1 uncultured Thermoanaerobaculia bacterium | reverse complement strand
TTCGTGCAACGCGCGAACAAGAGGCCCCTCATCCGCCTTCGGCACCTTCTCCCCCCGTGCGGGGGAGAAGGGACTGGTCGGCTCAAACCCGCATAAACACTGGAAACTCCCTGCTGCCTGCTGCCTGCTGTCTGAAACGATCTCTACTTTCTGTCCAGCTTCCTCAGCATCACCTCGACTGCTTTCTCGAGCTGCTGATCGCGTCCGCTCGCTTCCAGTGCCGGATCGTTGTCCACCTCGTAATCCGGATTGAGGTGCTGGTTCTCGGTCAGCTTTCCATTCATGTCGATGTATCCCACCTCGGGGATTCCGAAGACGAGATTCTTGTCCTGCATCTGCTCCCACCACACGGATGTACAGGTGCCAGGCACTTGCATGCCGACCGTCTCGCCGAGCTTCAGTTGCTTGTATGCGGTGGGGAAGCAGTGCGCGTCGGAATAGTTGCCTTCGTTCATCACGACGATGGAAGGCTTCGTCCAGCGCATGCCGGGCTCGACGCCGATCTGCCGTCCGCGAGGCGTGGACTTGTAGTAGACCTGTCCGGAGAGAAACACAGTCAGCGGCTCGACGAGATTGCCGCCGCCGTTGAAGCGCGTGTCGAGCACGATGGCTTCTTTGTTTACCGCGCGGCCGAACGTCTCCTCGAACACCTCGCGATAGGCGCCGTCGTTCATGCCGCGGATGTGCGCGTATCCGAGGCGCCCATTCGAGAGTTTGTCGACCATCGCGCGGCGCGTGCGCACCCAGCGCTCGTACAAAAGGCGGGATTGATCGCTCCACGAGATCGGCTTCACGCTCTCTTCCCACCGATTGTTCGTCGCGGGATCGAGTAGCGAGAGTCGCACTGGAGTGCCCGCCTTCCGGTTCAGGAGCGGATACCAGTTCGCACCGGCGGCGATGCTCTGGTCATCGATGGCCGTGATGATTTCGCCATTGCGTACTTTGCTGCCGGCCTTGTGCAGCGGCGACTTCTCGATGATCTCGAGGATGCGGATGCCGTCGCCATTCCACGACGGATCGGGGAAGAAGCCGAGTGCGGCGGTGGCATCGACGCCGTCACGCTTGGGGCGATAGCGGCCGCCCGTGTGCGAAGCATTGAGCTCGCCCTGCATCTCGGAGATCAGTTCGGCCAGATCGCGATCGTTGTCGATGTAGGGAAGGAACTTCGCATACGCGCTTTTCATCGCGACCCAGTCGACGCCGTGCATCGATTCGACGTAGAACTTCTTCTGCGTCTGCCTCCATGCGTGCTCGAAGAGCGCTTCGCGTTCCGCGGCCGGACGAAGCTCGAGTTTCGCCGAGATCTTGATCGGCTTCGTCTTTCCGGAGTCGAGATCGACCGTCATCATGTGGTCGTCGGCGAGGACGATCGCCTTTTTGCCTTCGCGATCGAGCTTCATGGCCGCCGACTCTTCGGCATCGAGCTTTGTGAGCAGCTCGACCTTCTTCTTGCGCGGCTCGTACTTCCAGAGGTCATACGTCTTCTCGAACTTCGCGAGGTAGACGAGCATCTCGCCGTCGGGCGTGACGTCCGCGTCCGCGAGATCGGCAGAGTGCATCGAGAGGCGGGTAATGCGGTCTTCGATGCCTTCGAGCTCCAGCGCGACCGGCGGCGGCAGCTTGACCGTGGCCTTGTCGGTCTTCGCTTTGTCCTTCTCCTTCTCGGTCTCGTTCTTCTCTTTCTCTTTCTTGTCAGCGTCCTCGCCCTTCGGCTTCTCGTCGTCCTTCTCCTTGTCGGAGAGCTGTGCGTACGAGGCTTCGTCGAGCTTGTAGCGATCCCAGGCCTTTTGCGTGAGGAAGGCTGCGAGGACATCCTGCTCGCGCGGCCAGCCGGCTTGCTGGCGGGCGCCGTGACGATCGCTGAACCAGAGGAGCACTTCGCCTTTGCGCGCCCAATGTGGACGCTCGTCTTCGTAGCCGCTGCGCGAGATGTTCGTCACGGTTCCGGTGCCGTCCGCGTTGACGATGCCGACTTCGCTGGACCAGCGCGAGGGACTGAGGAACTGCACCGCGATCGTCTTTCCGTCGGGAGACCACTCGTACCACTGGTCGCCGTCGGAGTAGGAGTAGTTGAGGTCGCCCGGAAGAACGACGCGCGTTTTGCCCGTGGCGAGATTGAGCACCTTGAGCGTCGTCCGCTCTTCGAGGTACGCGATCTCTTTCCCATCGGGCGAGTAATGCGGCTGGAACTCCTCGGCCGGCGTCGCGAGGACGGTGCTCTCTTTCAGCGCAGAGGCGTTGAAGAAGGCGGGCTCGTCCGGATCGGTGCGCTCGGTCTTGTAAAGGTTCCAGCTGCCGTCGCGTTCACCGGCGTAGAGGATGCTCTTGCCGTCGGGCGAAAAGCTGACGGAGCGTTCCTGCCCGGGAGTGTTCGTGATGCGGCGTGTGGTGCCGTACTCGATCGACGCGACGAAGACTTCGCCGCGCGCCACGAAGGCGATCTCCTTGCCGTTTGGCGAGACGTCGAACTCATGGATCTCCGAGGAGACATCGACCGGAAGCTGTGCGAGCTCGCGGCGGTCGGCGGCGGTAGTCACATCGAGTTTCCGGCTGTCCGTCGCTCCGGCCTTGCGAACGTAAATCTCGCCATCCCAGGTGTAGGCGAGGTCTCCGTTGGAGGCGATGCTGAGGAAGCGTACGGGATGAGTCTTGTGATTCGTGATCTGAATCGGATGATCCGGATTCGAGAGGTCGAGCTTCCAGACGTTGAAGGTGCCGCTCTTCTCGGAAAGGTAATAGAGCGATTTCTCATCGGGCGACCAGACGGGCTGCCGGTCGTCGACGCCGTAGGCCGTGAGCCGCTGATGTTTGTTGGCCGCGCGATCCCAGATCCAGACGTCGCGCGCGAACGACGAGTTGTCGTGCTTGCGCCACTCCATCTCGTAGCCCTTCTGATCGGAGTAGGCGAGACGGTTGCCGGCCTTGTCCCACACTGCATAGAGCGCGGGAGTGCTCAGCACCTGAACGGGCATGCTCCCCTTGAGGTCGACGCGATAGAGCTCCGGTTGCGCGCCGGTGGGGAACTGCACGTTCGTCGCGCTGTCGAGCGTCGCGGAGCTGAAGAGCACACCAGTGCCGTCGGGAGTAAAGCTGGTCGGAATGTCATCGGCGGAGTGGAACGTGAGGCGCGTCGCTTCGCCGCCGGTGGAGGGCATGACGAAGACATCGAAGTTGCCGTAGCGATCCGAGGCGAACGCGATCTGCTTCCCATCCGGCGACCACACAGGAGAGGTGTCGTAGTCCGCGTTGACGGTGATCGGCGTCGCCGCGCCGCCGGTCGAAGGAACAGTCCAGATGTCGCCGTGGTAACTGAACGCGATCGTCTTGCCATCCGGCGAGATCGATGCCGCGCGGAGCCACAAGGCTCGCTGCGCCGAGGGAGTGTCGGCGGTGGCTGACGGTGTCATCGAGAATGCGAGCGCGGCCATGAGCGCACCAACGGCGCGCAGCGTGTTGATCCTCATGAGAGAGGTCTCCTGTCTGGTGAGTTGTTGCGTGCAGACAACTGGCGCCTGCAAGCGGCGACGGCGCAATTCTGGTTGGAGGCTTTGCGAATGTACAGGCGTTGAGGGCCGGAGATCTCAACGTTTACCAGTTCTACACAGGAAGCACCGGCAACTCGAGCCTTCGCAACAGAGCGGCAAATCGCGCGTCGCCGCGAATCGAATCGAATCCCGGCTGTCCCGTGTAGTAGAGCAATCCCTGATGTTCTTCCTCGGCGCGCGACAACACCTCGAACGCTTCATCGATCTGCCCCAGCGCGCCCAGCAGCCAGATCTCCGACACCGCCGTTGGCGATCCATCGGGCCGCGCGCGAAGTTCCGCGAGAATTGCGCGCGCGTCGCTCTCGCGTCCTGCGCACGCATACGCCCAGCCGAGGATGCCGGTGAAGAAGGCAGCGCGATTCGAGTTCTCTACGCCCTGCTCGCTCGCCGCGATCCCTTCCTCGAATCGGCCTAACGAAATGTACGCCATCGCCGCGGCGCCGATCGCGGAGGCATCCTTCTCGAAGGCGAGCGCGTCTTCGATGTAACGCAGCGCCTCTTCCGGCTTGCCCGATTCGATGAGCCCCCAGCCCGTGAGGTTGTAAGGAAACGAAGCGAGAGGATCGGCCTCGCGCGCCCGTTCGAACAGAGGCATCGCCTCATCCGCGCGCTTGCGTCCACACAACGTCAGTGCGAAGGATGCGAGCGAGAGGACGTGAGCGGGTTCCAGCTCGATCGCCGCGCGCCATGCAGTCTCCATCGCATCCCATCTCCGCTCCAGAAACGCCGCGAATGCCTCCGTGTGCAGTCCCTCGGCGGACTGTCCCTGCAGCTCATTCGCGGTGGCGAGCATCGCGCGCGCCGAAGTGCACGCGGCCCGAGGCGGAATCATTCCCATGTGAGCGGAGAGAATGGTGATCTCCGCGAGGCCGGTCCACGACGGCGCGTGCGAAGGATCGAGGCGGACTGACTCCTTGAAGGCGTCGAATGCACCGGCAAAGAATCCGACGCCTCGAAGATGCCGCCCCATCAAGTAGCTGCGATAGGCCTCGAGGTTTCGGACTTGCTGACGTGCCTGAACGTTCTGTGCGCCGCGGGTCAGGCGCGCCTTCACCGCGACGACGACGCCGGCTGCGATCTCATCCTGAATTGCGAACACATCGATCGCATCCTTGTCGAATCGCTCGGACCACAACTGATATCCGGTTGCTGCATCGGTTAGTTGGGCTGTGACGCGGAGTCGAGTGCCCGCGGTACGCACGCTTCCCTCGAGCACATGACCGACGGAAAGCGCGCGGGCGATGGCCGCGAGATCTTCGCCGCTCCTTCCTGCGCGAAAGGCCGAGGTGCGGGACGCGACGCGGATGCCATCGATGCGCACGAGCGCGTTCATGATCTCCTCGGCCATCCCTTCACAGAGGTACTCCTGATCCTTCGTCGCGCTCATGTCCGAAAACGGCAGGACGGCGATGGAAACCTGGTCAGTCGTTGCCGGTAGTGATTGCGTCGCTGCAGCTCTCGTGGTGATCGTTTCGAGCGCACTTCGCACATCACGCGCGGAATGGAAGCGATCTGCGGCGTTCTTCTCGAGGCAACGCGCGATCGCGGCCACGAGTCCTTCAGGCAGGTCCTTACGCAGCGCGAGGAGCGGCTTGGGAGTGTCGCGCAGAATGGCGGAAGCGAGATCGGCCGATGACTTCCCATGGAACGGGCGGTCGCCGCAGGCCATCTCGTAGAGCATCACGCCGAGGGAGAAGATGTCGCTGCGATGATCGACGTTGCGGCCTTGCAATTGCTCGGGAGACATGTAGGGCATCGTCCCCATGATGGTGCCGGGGCTGGTGTGGACTGCGGTGGGTGAATCGATGTCTGGCCTTTCGGCAGCGCCGCTGAATCTCGCCAATCCGAAGTCGAGCACCTTCACGCGACCATCGCTGGTCAGCATGGCGTTCCCAGGTTTGAGGTCTCGATGAACGATTCCGCGCTCGTGGGCTGCGGTCAATGCGGCGGCGAGATCCGCACCGATCTCGAGCAGCCGCGTGACCGTCATGCCACCGTCGGGAATGAGCCGGTCGAGAGGCTGTCCATCCACGAGCTCCATGGTGAGGAAGTGCAGTCCGGCGGATTCCTCGACGGAATAGATGGTTACGACGTGCGGGTCGTTCAGTGCGGCGACCGCTCGCGCTTCGCGTTGAAATCGCTCGAGCAGGTCGCGCCGCGCGGCCATCTCGGCAGGCAGTACCTTGAGCGCCACTTCACGCTGCAACTTCGTATCGGTGGCGCGGTAGACCTGCCCCATCCCACCTGCGCCAATTGCGGCGGTAATGTCGTAATGCGCGACTCTCTGGCCGATCATGGACCTTCGACGATCGTCTCATAGGTGGCGTCTGTATTCGAGAGTGAGGTCTGCTTCTGTAGGACCGCGCGTTCTATGTTGGTGGCCGTGTGGGAACAAGGCTCCTGACAGCAGCAACGAGCTCCGGCGGGTCGACTGGCTTACTCATGTGACTCTGAAATCCGGCGGCGAGAGCGCGGAGGCGATCGACACTCCGTGTGTACGCTGTGAGCGCAATGGCGGGAACACGCGCCAGCTGTGGCTCTTGCAGGCGGAGCTTGCGGATGAATGAATAGCCGTCTTCGCCCGGCATCTCGATATCGCTGACGATGATGTCCGGTGTCATTGCGGCAAGAACTTGCATCGCCGCCGGCACATCTTCGGCGACGGCGACGCGGGCTCCCGAGCGGGCCAGGATTGTCTGAAGCAACTTGCGTGAGTCGTCGTTGTCTTCAACGATGAGAATGGAGATTCCGGTGAGGTCGGCGTACTCCTCGGTGACAGCGCCGGTGCCTTCCTGTCGGGTTCGTGCAACGACCGGATCGACTGGTCGATGATGCGCGATCAGCAGTGGCAGACGAACCACGAACGTGGAGCCGCATCCAACCCCGGGACTGAACGCCTGAACCCTCCCGCCGTGCAACTCGACGAGGTGTCGGACGATACCGAGGCCGAGTCCGAGTCCGGCGTGAGCACGCGTCGAACTGCTGTCAGCCTGACTGAAGCGGTCGAAGACGAAAGGAAGAAAGCTCGGCGAGATGCCCTCACCCGTATCGCTGACGGTGAGCTCGCAGTGTGAGTTCACACGCTCGAGACGGATCTGCACTTTTCCGCCGCGCGGAGTGAACTTGACGGCATTCGAGAGCAGATTCCAGGCGACCTGCTGAAGGCGGTCCGGATCGCCCGATATCTGTCCGGCGTCGGAGTCGAGCACGAGCTCGATGCGAACGTCCTTCGCGTCGGCGGCGGGACGGACCACATCGACGGCAGCATCGACGACATCGGCGAGGTTGATCGCACGAACGTTGAGGCGAAGCTTTCCCGCCTGGATGCGCGAGAAATCGAGAATATCCTCGATGAGACGGCTCTGCGCTCGCGCATTGCGGCCAATCGTCTCGAGCCCTTCGGCGAGCGATTCCCGATCGTGCTCATGCCGCAGCAGCTGAACCCAGCCGATGATGCTGGTCAGTGGTGTTCGCAGCTCGTGAGATACGGTCGCGAGAAACTCGTCGCGCGCGCGGGATGCGCTCTCCGCGACGCCGAGCGCGCGCTGCAGATCGCCGCGCGTCGCATCGAGTTTCGCCGCAAGCAGGTTGGCCTGTGCGGCGCTGTGTCGCGCCATCTCCGATTCGACCGCGGCACGAGCTGCGATCGCCTCGCTGCGAAACAGTGCTCCGAGCATCGGCAGCATTTCTCGCAGCAGAGATCCAACCGGCTCCGCGATTGCTCCGCCAATCAGTACTGCCGTCGTGCCGTCAGGCAGTCCGACGGCGTGCGCGTTCCGCATTTCATTCCGTTCATCCTGAACCGTCCCTGCGGCAGACCCGCGTGCGACGGCGGCTTCGAGCAGTGTCCGCCACTCGCGGATTCCGTGAAGCGTCTGCCGGAAGCCTGGTGCCGGAAGCGAGCGGCCGACCGCGTCATCGCGGATGAAAACGATCAGATCATCGGCGCCCCATCGCTTCGCGAACACTTTCGCTGCCCTGTCCCGCTGGGAAGGATCGGCGAGTGCAACGGCGGCGCGCACCGCCTCGATGAGCTCGTCAACCTCGGTCACGATCAATCCGGCAACAGCGCCACCGTCGCCGTGCAGTTGTGAAAGCCGCTGAATTGCCCTTCCGAGCGCGCGATCTGACCATAGGTGTTGCAGCCGGCGTAGGGGACGCCTCCAAGTGCGCGCTGGAGAGCGTCCATCTCCATTCCGAACTCTCCGCCCATCCTCAGGCGAGTCGCGACACAGTCGAAGAACAGCGCCACTTCCGGGTCGGTGCCCTGCATCTCGCTCAGGGCGGAGTTGACCGCGCGCATTGCTGCCTCTGCCGCCGACTCGGAAGTCGTCTTCATGATGTGTACGGTCGCTCCAGCGGGGACGTCGGAGGCGCAGGCGACCGAGCCGTCTTCGAGGACGGCTAACGGCACGCGCAGCTTGAAGCCAGTTCCCGTGTCGATACCGAGCACGTTGTGCAGGAAGAACGGAATCGGATCCTTCCGATCGAAGCGCTGACCGGTCCTCTCGGCGTGCTCTTCGAACGCTTCGGCCGCGGGCGCTGCGTTGAGGCTGATGACAGTGGAGCCACTCGCTTCCGTCACCCGGAGCGGCTCACTGGCGGATTGCCACCCATGGCTGACGCCCACGCCGATCGGTTTGCTCGAAAGAATCTCGAGCGCGACGGCGGCGTCGGTGAACGCCTCCTGACCGCAGAAGACGTGCGTCTTCGTGAAACGGGCGTCGTCGCCCGCACCGCCGCCAAAGAAGCGATAGTTGCCGAGCGTTGCCACGCTGAGCTTCTCGATGAAGTCATCTGTGTAACCAGCCAGTGCATCTGCGAGGACGAGCGCGGCGCGATGCGGATACTCGTACGAGTTGAGGCCGCGGAAGGAGCTGGCGATCTGTGCCGCTGCGCCGTGACGATCCTGCCGGAGGTTTCGGCCAAGCCCTGCGGCAAAGCGCATGACGTCCGACCGAAGAGCAACCGCTGAAGCGGAGCCTTCGCCGCGATCGCCGGAGACGAACTCGCCGGCGGACGAACATCCAATGAGCACACCGGGCTTGCAGGAGCCGTGGATCGCCCGCAGCAGTGTCTCGTAGTCGTGTTGCGACGATGCGAACAGGATGACGGCGTCGGGTGTCTTGTCCGACAGTCCGCTCCTCAGTCTCTCGCCGAGGTCCTCTCCCGCTGCATCGCTTCGGGTTTCTTTGGTGAATACGACAGTCGATTCGGTCATCGCAATCTTCCCTGAAAGGCTGCCTTTCGTGAAACGAAGTTGCTAGTCGCCTGTGCAAGGATCAGTCCGACGAATCGGCGGGGCGGGGTGGAACTGGAGCCGGTGGTGAGTTGTTCGCAGAACGCTTCGGCGCTACGTACGGGTAAGTGAGAGGTGATTCGAATGTGGCGAACGACAGAGGACGCGATGCGCGACCTTGAAACGTGGATCCGCTACGAGCTGCCGAAATTGAACCTGATGAGCACTCGACCGCGCGCAACCTGGTCTACCCATCAAGAAAGCCCGAGCGGGCGCAATGACTCACGACTAGATCGATGAGGAGTGGAGTGTTCGCGCCGACAGAGATTCGCCGGAGATCAGCGCGACTCGTTCCTCTGTCGGGGGGTCGTATCGGCAACGAATGGCGGTTGGAAGAGATCGACGAAGCGATCGAAGCGGAAGATCCGGTTCCGCTTTTGGCCCGTCACTTCACGCAGGATGTTGCGCGCGGCGAGTTGCTCGACCAGCGACGCAGCCGTGCGGAATGCGCAGTCGAGTCGTTGCTCCACCATGCGGATGGTGAGGACCGGCTGCTGAAATGCGAAATCGAGGAGTCGGACGCCGTTTGCGGAGTCACCCAACTCATCGCGGAGTGATTCGCGAAGACGGAGAATCGCACGCGCGGTGTCGGTGGCTGATGTGCTCACGCTTGCGACGCCGGTGAGGAAGAAGCGAATCCATCCTTCCCAATCGCCGCTCATGCGAATCGCGGTGAGCCGGTCGTAGTACTCGGCGCGATGTGCGCGCAGGTAGTAGCTGAGGTAAAGGAGCGGACGCTGAAGAATGCCACGCTCACAGAGGAGAAGTGTGATCAGCAGTCGGCCGATGCGGCCGTTGCCGTCGAGAAACGGGTGGATCGTCTCGAACTGTGCGTGCGCAAGAGCGCAGTGGATGAGCGCCGGCAGTCCGCCTCGCTCATGAAGAAAGACTTCGAGCTGCCCGAGTGCGCGCTGGGACGGGCGGAGGGACGAATGTCGCTTCGCGAATGCTCGCTCCCTCGGGGCCGATCCAATTCTGCATGCGCCGAAACTCGCCAGGTGCGCGAGTCCCGCCGCGAACTCCTTCCAGAAGCTTCGATTGAATCTCGCGGATCAGACGAAGTGAAAGCGGAAGCTCAGGAAGACGCGCGAGGCCGTGATTCAAAGCGGTGACGTAGTTGACGACTTCCGCGACATCTTTCGGTTTGTGTGCTGCCGGATCGACTTCGTACTCGAGCACGTCTTCGAGCGTGCTCTGCGTCCCCTCGATCTGCGACGAGAGGACCGCTTCGTGACGTACGTACATCGCAACGAAGAAATTTGGGATTCGGCAGGACGGATGCGACGCCATCGAGTCGCGCGAGACCGCGGTCCGCTTCGGAAAGCAGCGCGATCAGCTCATTGCTGAGCTGGATCGGGGGATCGGGAGGCAGCGGCGCAGGGATGAACGCACGGATGCCATCCGGCTGAAGCACGAAGTCGCCTGCTCGTCCGATGACCGCCTCCTTGTTGTTGTTGTTGAAAACAAGTAACACGATGGCGAAATCGTGTTTTAAAAATCGGCGTCAGTTTAAAACAAGATTGCCGAAGGTCAGACGTTATTTTACTTTCATTACTGAATCAGGATTCGTTTCCCTTCGGCGAGGAGGCTCGAGCAGCGCTCCTCGAGACGCGCGAATGCGGTGGCGAGCTCGTCTCCCGTTTCGATGCGTCCGGCGAAATAGTCGCGTAGCGCGATCGTCGCGATACGGGAGTCATCGACGAGGCGATTGGCGTTCGCGAGTGCCCGCGCGAGCTCTCGATCGATTTGGTTGCGGGGGGAGGGATTTGAACCTCGACCTTTGGGTTATGAGGGCTCCCCTGCGCGGAGCTTCGATCTCCCTGGAAGTGGAGAAGCTACCCGGGGCCGGGATCGTGCATGATCGAACCGCTGCTACGAGTTCTCTGACATCGAACGGCTTTGGCAGCATTGCACGAATGAGTGTCGGATCGATGCCATCAACGTGGCTCGGACCGGCTGCGGAAACAACAACGACGCAGTGCGAATCGGGCCGCAGCTGCGAAATCGCGCGCAGTACGTTCATACCCGTTGATCACAGGCATCATCAGGTCGAGCACGATTGCGGCGTATCAATCCCATGCGATCTCTTCGAGTGCTCTTTCGCCGGTGAGAGCTTCATCGACCTCGTACCCTTCACGCCTCAAGACGGCGACAATCGTGTGGCGAATCGGCGCGTCGTCGACGACGACGAGAACCCGTTTTGTCAAAGCCTGCGGGGACAGCGTGCACAGATTTTATTGTGCCGTGCGCCACTGCAGGGCCGCTTTTTTGCCTCTTCAGCTGATCCGCCAAGTAGCTAAATACCGTGACATGCGGCTGGCCGATTTCGTTTTGGCAAACGTAGAGCCGATTCTCTCCGACTGGGAGCAGTTCGCGCGGAGTTTGTCACCGGGGAAACGGCGAATTATCGCGCCGGTCATGAGGCACTTTCGTCGACACGGTCGCGTTCACCGAATTGCCCGCCGCGTCCGTTGCTCGGTAGACAAAGGTATACACACGGCCCGAACGCGCATCTCCGTTTCTCGACGCCCGCACAAGAAACTCGGTATCCAATGTCCCAATGCTGGCGCCACTAACATCTTTAGTGGTGTCGCATCCATCGCTACAACCAACTGACACCAAATGCACCGTAGGATGGGCGTCGCGATCGTCGGTCACGGTGACATGAGTGGTCACTCTGACCATCTTGTTGTTGGGCGGCCAGATCATCATCGGATCGATCGTTAGGGTCAGGTGTGGCGGTGTCACATCAGGCAGAGGCTGCTGATCGTCGTCGGGTTGTGCAGGATTCGGATCGTTTTCCAGTAGCGCCGATGCCGATACGCCGTCATCGAAGATCGCGGTCCAATGACCATTCTTGTATGCGTTGTCTGGCTGCGGCAATGTGACGCTAAACCCGCGCCGCCTCGCTCCAGCCGGCACTGAGGCTGTAGGATCGACCGCGCGCCACTCAATTTTCGACAGCGCGGATTCCTCCATTCTGATCAACGCGACACGAAAGCCGGTTGGACTTGTAGAACTTTCCGCTGGAATTGCGAAGCCGATGTCATAGGGTGTCGCCGTACGCGCATTCCAACCAACTGGGCGACCTGTGAGTTCTGTCGCGCCTGAAAATCGGTCAGCACCGATCTGTACGGCGACAACAGCTGCACCCGTTCGATCGTTGAAAACACGGTAGTGATACGTGATTGCGCCGTCCGATCGCAGCTCGCTTGCGACCACGACCCTCGCGTCTTGTGCGAACAACGCTGGCGCGCATACGAATAGCAATAGTCCTGTCAACGCAAGTGTAATGCGCACAGTAGCTGAAGACCCGCGGAATTGATTTCTAATGAACACGTTCGTTTCTCCGGTTACTTATGCTCCTCAAAGCGTAGGGCGGCCGCGTCGGTGATCGCTGTGAGAGGCGCGACGCAGCAGTTGCGACACTTGCTGCCGGAAGTGTCAGGAGCGATAGCCCCCGGACGGACTTGCATTGAACGCACGGTCATGTGTCCCGTCTGGTCGACGTGTACACGTGTTTCGATGGATGCCACCGGTTCCGAGGAACGGTCACTGGGTACAGTGGTTACAGTCTGACAGCTCGCGATGCTCAAGTTTGAAAGCTGCACGTTCACTGGGGTGCCACCGTTCGCGTGCACCTCGAAAACGAGGTTTATGTTGCCGGTATAGACGTCACTATCCAACAGAATAGACTGTTCGATCCATCCTGAATCCCAACTGGCTCCTTGAGGCACGCCGAACGGTCCACCAATATATGGAGAGGCTTCTATCTACCAGCCTGGAAACGGGCCCGCATAAGTGGGGCCGGGCGTTGGCGAGTAAGACAAATAGTATCGAAAGCTTGACCAGCCCACGAACTCCTCCGCGCTCATGTGGTAACGGAAAATGATCCGCGCGCCGTCATTAATTTTCACGGTCGTATACACATAGGTATAGCTTTGGTCGGTGACGGGAGTCTTGGTTACCTCGCCCTCCATCAGCGCATCGACCCTGCCACCTGCGAAACTCAAATTCACGTTGCCAACGCCGCCAGAATAAGCACCAACAATTTCGCCTGGCTGAGCGGCCGTGGCCGGACTAGCGCTTGCGAGGAGCGCGAGGAGTCCAGCGCACCAAGCTTGACGCCAAAGGGCTGTTCCAACGACCCACCACCCACCCCCCCAA
>CAZKID010000054.1:0-5061 GCA_964552405.1 uncultured Thermoanaerobaculia bacterium | reverse complement strand
AGTAGTCCAGCGACCAACGCTGAACGCGAAAGGTATTGCGAAGCGATCCTCATCCAACTCTCCAAAGACAGTACTTGCGCAGACGGGCCGTCCGCAGGAAGGCGCGGTGGATTCTTCGTCAACAGCGCTTGTTCTCGGATCTGCTGCCCAGAACACCAGAACGACGTCTGGATTCGCGACCTCGGGGATGCATCGACTACGTGATCACGCGCGGGCTATGTCACCTCCTCGTCGCCGACCATTCGCGGAAGTTTCACGATCGGTTCGATCGATGATGCCTGATTGGCGCGATCGGAAGCGACAGCTCGAACGGACCCTTGCCTGACACTCGAAGTGGTACATCAAGTGGTACAAACGAAACGGCCACCCTCTCGGGTGGCCGTAACTGATTGAAAAGGTTGGTTGCGGGGACAGGATTTGAACCTGCGACCTTTGGGTTATGAGGCATCCGTCGGCCGAGCAGAACCCCCGAAAACTGGACGGTTTTCTGCGATTTCGCCCGATCCGATGGCTCGATTTCTGCGGGATTTCTGCGGGGATCGGGTGCTTTGGTCAACTTAGATTCCGCCAGGTCGCGCATCACCGAACTTTCTCGAGCAGCTTCATCTCGCGCAACTTTCATCGTCGCCCGGACGGCCAGCGGGGGATCAGATCCGTGTCTGGTATCCGCTGCGCCTCTCCCGGCGCCAAGCTACTGATGACAACGACATCTCCGCACCCGAAGCTTCATGCGCCTTCCCTCGGCTTCCGGTAGCGACAGGCTCGGGCAGTCCGCGTTCGTGAGATGCGAGGCGCCCTCGTGTCTGCGCTCGGTGCCGTCGGGATGTATCATTCGGGAAGCTCAGTATCGGGTCCGTGCTCCCTTCCTTGGCAACGACAACCTTCCCCTCGGGGGTTAGAACCGATGGCGAAACCAGTGTTCATGGCGTTTCTCTTCGATGCATCGGGAAGCATGCAGCCATATGCAGACGACGTCATCGCTGGGCACAAGCTCATGCTAGACACGCTTCGCGAGAGCAAAGAAGTAAAGATCGACAAGGTCGTCTACATCTATCAAATGCTCTTCGCCGGAGGAGACCCGGAGATCCTTCAGCAGTTCGATAAGCTCAGTGCCGATGGCAAGGACAACATCGTCTGCTTAACTACCGGAAACTATCGTCCGGCCGGCCAGACAGCCCTATTCGATGCAATCCTCGTCGCAATTAACGACCTCGAGCAGGTCATTCGAAATGCTCACAAAGATGGGATGGGTGGTAGCGCGCGCATCGCTGTGATCACCGACGGTGAGGACAACTGCAGCACAGCGACAGCCGAGAATGTTCGGCAAGCAGTGCAGAATCTGCGTAACAAGGAACTCATTGCGAGCTCTGTGATGCTGGGATTGAAGAACCAAGATTTCAGCGACGATAAGCTCGAGGCGCTACGGTCCGCGTCCGGGTTTAGTCAGGCTGTGAGTCTGCGGCGCGAACCTCGCGAGATTCGTCGCGCTTTCGTTCTTGCCTCCAAGCCTCGAAACGATCGCTGACCTTTTCCGCCGGAGGCGGTTGCATGAAGTTCACTGTGGGAAGTACCGAATTCGATACCGAGCACCTGGAGTCGCTTGGCGTTGGCAGCTATGGCGAGGTCTACGCATGTAGTCCACACATGGCGGCAAAAATCATCGACGACATCAGCGAGCCACTAGCGCGGAAACTTCTCCAGATTTGCGACATTGGCATATCGATGGAGCGCGACCCGGAAATCGCAAGCTGTGTCGCATTCCCCTCAACCATCGCTAAGGGAGGGAGTGGCGATCGACGCCACGACGAAATCGTCGGTTTCGCCATGCGAAATCTCGGCAAACGCCCACACCTCTTAGACCTCGGATTCGATCTAGACGATGGCAAACCTCGTCAGGTGAACGGTAAACACCTCTCGGATGAGGCATTGGTATTGCTTGCCTTTCGCGCGTTTCAGGTCTTACAGTCGCTCGAGCGTCGTCACATCGTCGTAGGAGATGTGTCTTACAACAATCTGCTGCTCACGGAAGCAGGTGCGCCAGCATTTGTCGATCTCGACTCCGCGCATATTGGTGATTGGGAATCCGACAGCAATGGTACTGACACGTATACCGATCCCCATCTCTACGAATCTGATCGCAATTCTATGGGCGGTCTCCGTTTCAGTTCAAAGAGCGACGTTTATGCGCTGACCGTGCTTATTTATGAAGTCGTAATTGGCAAGCATCCCCATGACTTTGACAGTCACCCGCCAATATCACTAGTTGCGGCTGCGCGAAGCAATGTCACCTCGTTGCGCATCGTTGTCGACGGGGAGTCCTGTCTCAAACCGCTTGGTGTCACCGTTGCCAAACCTGCGGCGATCGCGAAGGTCGCAAACCGCATTGGCGCCTTACGACGCATCACCGGCACCTCGGGACGTGATGGCGACCTCCTGATTGAGCACTTCGATCAGGTGTTGAATCGTGGCGACCGGACGAATCTCATCGATCGGCTCCCTGATAGCGACCCGCGCAGTCCATGGTTCGCGCGATTAGTCCGCATTGGCTTTCCGTCCGTGCAGAAGGACTGGGAAGACACGCATGGTCCGCGGCGCGTTCGCTCGCGCAACTTGGTAGAGCGGCGGATGCCATCTCCCTTCGACTTAGACCCACCCGCACTTAGTGATTTTTTGTCTACGCACGGTATCGATCGCAACCAACTGGTCATCGACCATGCCTCCACATAGTTTCGAGTCGTCGCTCGCATGGTGTCGGCACGGTGAGACCGCGCTCCCCTTTGAGATCGGGGCAGGGACACAGCGAGGGCGTCTCAAAACGATGAATAATCAGGACGCAATTGCGATCATCGTCGAGCAAAGCGCTATCGTGGCGGTTGTATGTGACGGATGCGCAACCTCGGAGCCTGACCTCGGAAACAGCGATGTTGGTGCCCGCCTCACGGCTATGGTTGTTGCCGAAGAAGTTGCTGCGCACATCAGTCAACATCCGAGGGACAGTCTCTCGAGCAGCATCGCAGCGGTAGAGGAGCGCATCGTCGTTCGGTTACGCTCGGGAATTACGACGCTGACCGGTACCCATGCGGTCGCTTCTTTTGTGCGCAACAATCTTCTCGCGACGATTCTCGGAGTAGTCATCGATGCGGAAGACGCAGTGATTTTCGGCTGTGGCGACGGTCTTTACGCCACCAACGCCCAACTGACGAGCCTTCCCGAGGACGGAGACTATCTCGCGATGCGCCTGCTTAGTGATGACGAGACGTCAGCAAACACCTCCGCGCACTTGCGCGTGTACACCGCTCGCAAGATGCACCGCACTCGGAACGTAATGATCGCGACCGACGGCATGCAAGATCTCTGGGATCGGTATCCCCTGCTGTTGCGACAATTCTTGAAGTGTTCAGAGGCGGGACAGAAGGTCGGCTTTACTCACGATCTATTGCGTGAGTTCAACCGGACCATTTGGTTCGATGCGAGCGTCAATGATTGGGCTGACACGCGAGATGCACACGATGATCGATCGTTCGTCGTAATTAGGCGAGTAAAGAGCGTCAGGCGCAGCAGCGGTCGGCGCCGGGGAGGCGAGCATGTTGCGCGTCACTAACCACGATGTGGACCGAACAGGTGGTCTTCTCGCCGCGATCTCGGACGTGAGTGCGACAGCCCTCCGCGAGCTCGCGGAAGCACACACGCGTCAGCTGGAGGCTGACCGCGTCTCAAACATCGCTCGACTGATTGTCCATAAGGCGCCACACCTCGATGAATACTTGGCCGAGCTTCTATTTCGTTCAGCTCTGCCTACAAACGTACGAACGGAGTTCCTCGAGGCGGTAGTCTATTCGACAGAGGATCGTCTCGCTGAGGATCTATGGCCGAGTGCGGCGGTGTTCGGCATCGGTCATAACATCGCCGCCGGCTCGCGGGCGCTGTTCCTCTTTGATGAACATGTTCCGCAAGGCGAGACGCGGTTGGATCCATCATGTACCGAACTCGTAGTGAAGTTGTGTTTTACATCACTGCCGCCGGCTCTCGACACGATAGTCGCGGAGGTGAACCAGATTGACAGCCGGGGTGGCGCGGATTCTCTTCACCTGAACAATCTACTGAAGACCGCACACTTGACCCTGTACGAATTAGGTATGGCGGGATCGGTGCGGCGTACAACAAAGTTGACCGCTGCTTGGAAGCGGGCCGTGGTCAGCGCACTAGTTACGAGTGTGGTCCTTGCAATTCGTTCAAATGACCTAGACCGTGTTCGTGAACAGGGAGCTAAGCGTGCCCGACGACAGCTCGACAGATTCGCAACGTCGACCACATATCGGACACACGCGCACTTTGAGGCCGTTGTGCAGAAGCTTCGCAGCGGGATTGGCAAACCATCTGGGCAGATATTGACGCTTCCAATCTTGGCATCAGCAGCCGAAGAAGTTTGGGGCGAAGAGATGGCGTTTTTTCTCACTTCGCACTTATGGGAGTCGGAGATTCTCAAAGACATCCACTTTCGACAGGTGCGCGAGCTGCTTGATGCGCACTGCATTGCGAGTGATGTCGGAAATCGCCGCCTGCGCGTGCCGAGTCGCATAGACCTTCCAGACTTCGCTGTCTTGGTTCTACCCGTGAAAGGGCGTCGTTTCAAGTCAGTGAGCGTCGGTCAGCAGAATCGTCCGGGAAGCATTCTGCGCGACCTGGTCATCATCAGCTGCCGCCACGGCAGTATCCCGCTTCAGCCAAACAAGGCGATCGGCCAATTCCTTAGCGAGCTTCATGACGGAGTGGGAGTCATGCTGATTCACAATACGGCCGAGAGTAACAAGGTGATCTTCCGTGGACGAGGATTGCGCCGGGAATACTGGTCAGCCCTCGTTGAGGAGATCCAGCGCCGTGAGGCGGGGTTGTGGATGACACCCGCGCCCACGGCCGATTTCGTTATCAACGGCAATCAAGCGCATCGTGAGCACCCACTGAGCGCGTTAACGCCGAGTCGGTTAGCAGATATCTGCGAAAGGGTACACGTGTGAGGCGAACCGATCCGCAACTAATCTTACGAGTTATCGTTGATCTCTT
>CAZKID010000053.1:0-18131 GCA_964552405.1 uncultured Thermoanaerobaculia bacterium | reverse complement strand
CCGCGCTGGGGATCAGCGCGCTGTCCGCCTCGATCGGCGCAAGCGCGACGGTCTTTGCCCGGGCGACGCCGATCCCCGAGTTCGACGTCCCAAATTCCATTCCGCAGGCCAACCTCCCCCTCGTGCTTGCGGGCCGGGGGCGCGCCCGGGGGCTTGCGTGGTCTCGCCGGCCTCGATTGCGGCGACCACCGCGTTCCCGATCCGCGCCGCCTCGGCGTCATGGCCGAGGTACTCGAGCATCATCGCGGCGGTGAGAATCGAGCCGATCGGGTTCGCGACATCCTTCCCCGCGTACTTCGGTGCGCTGCCGTGAATCGGCTCGAAGAGCGAGACCTTGCCGGGATTGATGTTGCCCGAAGCGGCCATGCCGAGACCGCCCTGAAGCGCGGCGCCGAGGTCCGTGACGATGTCGCCGAACATGTTGTTGGTGACGATGACGCTGAACATCTCCGGCGCGCGCACCATCTGCATCGTCAGTGCGTCGACGAACATGTGGAAGTGCTCGATACCCGGATACTCCTTCGCCACGTCCTCGAACGTGCGGAGCCAGAGATCGCCGCCGAAGCGCATGACGTTGTTCTTGTCCGCCATGCAGACCGACTTGCGACCGTGGTTCTTCGCATATTCGAATGCATAGCGAATGATCCGCTCGACGCCTTTGCGCGTCGAGACGTCTTCCTGTACGGCGATCTCTTCCGCGGTCCCCTTCTTGAAATTGCCCCCCATGCCGACATAGGCGCCTTCCGTGTTTTCCCGGAAGATGACGAAGTCAACATGTTGACGTGTCTTGTCTTTCAACGGGCAGAGACGATCGTTCAGCAGCCGCACCGGGCGGTAGTTGACGTAGAGGTCGAGCTGGAAGCGCATGCCGAGGAGGATGTCGGCGGCGTGCTTCATGTCGGGGACGCGCGGGTCGCCGAACGCACCGAGATAGACGGCCGCGTAGTTGTTGCGGATGTCGTCCATGGCGCCGGGCGGCATCGAGATGCCCGTCTTCAGATACTCGTCGGCGTTCCAGCCGAAATGCACGAATTCGAGGCCGAGCTTCGACTCGTCATTGATGCGCTCGAGCAGACGCATCCCCTCGCGAATGACTTCAGGACCAATCCCGTCGCCCGGGACCACAGCAATCTTTTTCGACATGCGGGGGCGGATTATACGGGCTTCGTGAGCTCGATCCCCCGCGCGGTGATCGCCTCGCGCAGGCGCGGATCACACAGCGCCGCCGTCTCCTGATCCCATTCGTATCGCCAGTGCGGATAGCGCGTCACCGAAAGGCCAGGATGCGTTACGAGCTCCGTCAGGCCATCGACGTAATCGAGCAGTTCCAGGATCTGCGCCGCATCGAGATGGCCCGCATTCGCGACTCCGATCGTCCGATCGTTCGTCCCCTTCGCCCTGCGCCCGAGCCGCGACAGTCCGTTGATCGCGAGTCTGCGCGGCAGCGGGACGCGCCCGCCGTAGTCCCGAACGCGGCGGATGTACGGGATGTGGTACTCGATCGCGAGCCGCTCCACGAGCTCGAACAATTTCGGCAGCATGTGCAGATGCTGATGGCCGTTGAGATGACTGACGTGCAAGCCCGTCGCGAGCACCTTTTCGATTTGCGCGCGCAGCTCCCTTTCCACATCGCCTTTGTTCGCGAGCATGAAGTGCACGTAGTCGCGCGGCATCGGCTTGCCCGTGGTCAACGCGCGCTCCTCGACGAGCGCGAGATGGATGCCGGCGGCGAGCGAAGGCGTGTCGCGCAGGCGGCCGATCGCATCATCGAACGCCACGCCGTTTGCGACGACGCTGCAGGCGGTCACGATCCCGTTGCGATGTGCCTCGATCACGCCGGCCGTCATGCCGGGATCGAGCCCGGCATCGTCAGCTGTGACGATGAGCCGCTTCAAGAGCCTGCTCCCTCGTCTCGCGCGCATCCTTCGGATTGCGCATCTCGGGATAGAGCGTCCAGAGCTCGCGGAAGATTTTGATGATGACCGAAGGTGATGAAAGGCTCGAGGTGCCGCGGATGCGCGGGAAGTAATCGAGTCCCATCTGCTGAATCGCGAAGCCGAGATTCTTGGCTTTCACGATCAGCTCGGCATCGATGAGCGAGCCTTCCGCCTGCAGCTCGATCTGTTGCAGCACTTCGCGTTTGATGAGCTTGAACGAGAAGTTGATGTCGCGATGAGGCCAGCCGAACAACACGCCGATCAGCGCGTTGTAGCAGTAGGAGTAGATCGTCCGCCGCAACCCTTCCATCGTGCGATCGAGCCGGTACCCGGCGATGAAATCGGCACCCGTCACATACATTGCGCGGATCGCGCGGCCGAGCACATCGGGATCGAACGGCAGGTCCGCATCCATGTAGAGAACGAGATCCATGGTCGCCGCGGCGAATCCTGTTTTCAGCGAGCCACCGAGCTTGCGATTCTTCTCGTGGCGAATCATCCGAATCCGCGGATTCGCATGCGCCGCCCGCTCGACGATGGCTGGTGAGGTGTCGGTCGATGCGTCGTCGACGATTACGAGCTCGTAGTCGGACGCGTACTTCTCGAGCGCCTCCACGGCCACATCGATCGCATGGCCGATATTCAGCTCTTCGTTGTACATGGGGATGACGAGGGAGACGGTGGGCGCGTGCATTTTCGAAACGTCAGTTTAGTTGAAGCGCGGTCAGCTGCGCGGCGAGCGTGCGCGAATCGCCGTTGTGCAGAACCGCCGCGGGCGAAAACGCTCGTGCAGAAACGATGCGCAACTCGGCATTGCCAGAGGGCAGCGCGACCTCGGCACTCGCGATTCCATCGCGCCGCGCAATCACCTTCCCCGCCGGCGCGCCGTTCACGAACAGCGCGATGTCGTTCGACTCGAACGGCGTGCTGGGCGAAAGCGTGAACGAAAGCTTCGCGTGTGCGCCGTGCAGCTGCGGCAGGCGAATCACGGCATCGTTCTCCAGCCAGCGCCAGGTCTCGCCATCATTCGTCCGCTCCAGCGCGTAGACGCCGCGCACAGGAAGATAACGGCGCGCGGGCGGAATCGGCTCGAGCGAAACGACACGATAGTAGTTGCGCGTCAACTTCCCATACGCATCGCTCATCGGCCATGAGAACGTCTTCGCTTCCGGATCGCGTGAGCCGCCGTTCGTGAAGAGCATTACGGGAACGTCGGGCCGGTCGTAGAGGTCGCGCAGGCCAGCCTCGATCTGCATCGGATGAAAACGGGCGAACAGATAATCCGCGTGCGGACGCACCGACCAATCGAAAAGAATGACCGTGTTCGGGGCGAGTGTCCGCTCCGCAAACTCCGCCGCCGCCGCCGGCGGCGATGCGCTCGCCGTCCTCGGCTTCACGATCGGCGAGACGTACCACAGCGAGACTCCCGCGATGAGGGCAACGCCGAGCCAGGGAACGATGCGGAGCTGCGCACTGCGGCGTATCAGACCGAGTCCGCAGACGGCGATCAGCGCCACGAGCGGGAGGATCGGAATGCTGTAACGCACCCCGTCCGCCGGATCCATCGATCGCAGCTCGAACGCGAGCTGCACGAGCGTGACGACGACGAGCGGCAACATGCGCCGATTCCCCCTTCGCTCGAGCTCGACGATGCCGAAGGCGAAGAAGAAGAGCAGCGGCAGCGTCACGTATTTCGATCCCCAGGGATGAATCACGAATCGCGTGAAGACGCCCGCGGCTGAATAGACGCTGCGTGAGATCGCGGCATCGTGCGCGGCAACGTAGTCCACCTGCTTCCGCTCCCACTCCAGCAGGGACTCCGGTCCTCCCGCCGCATCGACGAGTGGGAGAAACCAAAGCGCGGAGATGAACGCGAAGGCGAGCACCGCGGCGATCCGCTGCCGCATCCGGCGCATCTCGACCAGCGCGATCACGAGTACCGGCAGTAGCGGCACCAGCAGCTGGGGACGCAGTCCGATCGCGCAGGATGCCGCGATGCCGGTGAGGATCGCCGCGCGCTCGTGCGTCTCATCGCGAAGGTGCACGATCGCCAGCAGCGTCAGCGCAATCAGCGCAAATGCGGAGCTGTCGGACAACGGCAGCACAGCGTGAACCAGCATGGCGGCCGAGAAGTAGACGAGCAGCGCTCCGGCGGCTGCGAGATCAGCATCGTCCAGGAGGTGCCGGAAGAGCCGCGCGAGCGCGAGGAACCCGACGACGCACGACGCGATGCTGATCCAGACGAGCGTCGTGAAGATGTCGTGCACGAACAGATGCACGAATTTCCCGAGCAGGATGTAGAGCGGATAGCCGGGCGGGTGCGGATGAAAGCGAAGCGGCTCGAAGTTCTCCACGCCTTGCGCGAAGAGAATCTCGTCGTGCTCCCAGAAGGTGCGCGGCGCGATTGCGATCCGCGAAACCAGGACCACGCTCGCGCCGAGCAGCTCACGCCACCAGCCTGCCAGCCAGGATGTCAACCACTTCATCAGAAGATCTTATAGATGGGGTCAGGTCGAAAGTCGAAAGATTGCTCCACGAACTGTAGAGGCCAGATTCCTGTACAGGGGATCCGAAGTCATCCGCTCACGGCTCCTTGCGATCATTTGGCCGACCGCCTGTCCGCTCACCTTCAGTTCGCGCCCGATCGCAGCATTCGTCGCGTTGGTATGGGCTGAAGACAGCATCGCGAACAACGAACGCGCGGGACTGGAGGACGACGGCGGCCAGGTCTGCAACGCACACGCCGTCGTCAACGCACCGCGAACGTCGTCCAGCTTGACCAAACGAAATTCGCGTTGCTCACGCGGATGCTCGTGGCTCCATTCGCCAGTGCGGATCTTCTCTTCGACGCGCTTCAGAAACGCCTCGTCGCCGAGAAAGGTTTGTGCGATCAAATGCTCCCACGGCGATGGCATACCCATGCCGGCAGCCACATGCCGGCGATACTCGGCCTTCGCCTGATCGCTGTCATAGGGATTGAATTGATCGAGCACGGATTTCACATCCAACCATGCAGGAACAGGCGCCAGCCCTGCCGTCGCCTGATAACTGCTCCACTCCCACTGACCGGGCGTCTTCACGAATCCCGCCCGCACGGGATTCAAGACGATGTAGCGGCACAGCTCGAGCAAATACGACTCGCTGTCAACGACATGGGCAGTGAATCGTCCTTGAAACAAGTGGCCAACGCGTGAGTGCCTCCAGTTGAAGGCTTGCCCATAGTCACCATCGAGATCGTGCATCCCACGGGAAAGCGTCGCCGTGGGAGTCTCGAACAGCAAGTGATAGTGATTCTTCATCAGCACGAAGGCATAGAGCCGCCAGGAGTACTTGGCGATGACCTCCTGCATGAGTTCAAGAAACTTCAGATAGTCGGCGGAATCTTTGTAAATCGTGCGGCGCTCCACGCCACGGTTCATGGCATGCCAGAGCGCACCCGGGATTTCCAGACGGAGAGGTCGGGCCATAACTCATTCATGTGGTGCTGAAATGGAGACGGGAACGACAAAGCAGTCGTCAGTCAAGTGGAGGGCCAAAAGTCTACCTCGGGTGGAGCGAAGTTTCGAGTTTCGACCTGACCCCATATATGATTCTCGCCTCGCAAAGCTGCATCAGAAGGAGTTACACGTGTCGTTTCCCGGCGTCGACTACATGGATGTCGATTCGCTCTATAGCGAAGATGAATTGATGGTCCGGCAGACCGTCCGCGATTTCGTCGATGAGGAAGTGCTTCCCATCATCGAGCATGCGAATCGCGAAGAGAAATTTCCGAATCAACTCATTCCGAAGATGGCCGAAATGGGTCTCTTCGGCGCGACGATCAAGGAGTACGACCTCCCTGGACTCAACAACGTCGCGTACGGCCTCATCATGCAGGAGCTCGAGCGCGGCGACTCCGGCCTCCGCTCCTTCGCCTCGGTGCAGTCGGGACTGGTCATGTATCCGATCTACACCTACGGCTCGAAGGAACAGCGCGACTACTGGATTCCGAAGCTTGCGGCCGGCGACAAAATCGGCTGCTTCGGTCTGACCGAGCCAGACTTCGGCTCGAATCCCGGCGGTATGCGCACCTACGCAAAACGCGATGGCGATTCCTGGGTCCTCAACGGCGCGAAGGCGTGGATCACGAATGGTTCCGTCGCCGACGTCGCGGTCGTCTGGGCCAAATGCGAGGGAACGATCCGCGGCTTCATCGTCGAAAAGGGCACCCCCGGCTTCACCACCGCCTATCACATGGGCAAGTTCTCCCTGCGCGCCTCGGTCACCTCGCAGCTCTTCTTCGAGGACTGCCGCATCCCGGCTGAGAATGTGCTGCCGGAGACGAACGGCCTGAAGTACCCGCTCGGCTGCCTCACGCAGGCGCGTTATGGCATCGCCTGGGGTGGACTCGGCGCTGCGATGGCCGTCTACAACACGGCACTCGAGTACTCGAAGTCGCGCATTCAGTTCGGCGGAATGCCGATCGCCTCACATCAGCTGGTGCAGAACAAGCTGGCGTGGATGATCACCGAGATTACGAAGGGCCAGCTTCTCGCGACCCAAATGGGTCGCATGAAAGATGCGGGCAAGCTCAAACCGCATCATGTTTCGATGGGCAAGATGAACAACGTCAACATCGCTCTCGAGTGCGCCCGCATGGCCCGCGACATCCTCGGCGCCAACGGCGTGTCGGACGAATATCCGATCATCCGCCACATGATGAATCTCGAGTCGGTGAAGACCTACGAAGGAACGCACGACATCCACAACCTGATCATCGGTCATGCGGTGACGGGTATCCCGGCATACAACCCGCCGATGAGCGCACAGGCCGAGCAGGAAGCGACCGAGCGCGCCGCGGAGCTGGCGAAGAAGTGATGAGAAGAGAGTTCTGAGTTCTGAGTTCTGAGTGCCGAGTGGGGAACCGCTCGGTAACTCAGTTACTCGGTACTCGTCACTCGTCACGCGTCACTCACTTACACGAACACTCGAGACATCCGTGCTCCGCGCAGGTGCCGCACGATTGCTCGACGCGGCGCCGTAGCGCCTCTCGCGCGCGAAACAACCGCACTCGTGCCGTGTTCGCAGTGATGTTTGCCTCCTCCGCATACTGGCCCGGTTTCACACCTTCGAGGTCGACACGTGTGATGGCGCTGGCATATTCAGGTTTCAACGTGCCGACTAGATTCCTCACGCATGCGCAGACGGCTTCCATCAGCTCGTCATCGCGCCGAGGTTCGTTCGCGAATTCTTCGAGCGCGCGCGATTCCGCACCTCGCCGCCGATAGTGATCGACGATCGCGTTGTGCAGCGCGCGATAGAACCACGCAACCGCGGAATCGGCCTCGCGCAGAGATGCAGAGTCGAGACCTCGAATGAAGGCATCCTGGAGGATGTCCTCCGCTGCCTCGCGCGATCCGACACGCTTCTCGATGAAGGAGAGGAAACGCCGGTGGTTGGCCACCAGCGTTTCCACGACGTCGTAGGTCGTGCTCATTCAGCAATTGCAACCGGAACCGCAGTCGCACTGCTTCCCGCATCCGCATGTCGTGCATTTGTCGTTCATGTTCGTCTCCTTTCGCACTCAAAGACGCACGGGATCGCAATTCATTACACCGCGACGTTCACGATGGTGCGCACATCCTCCTCCCCGAGCTCGAAGTCGAGGTCGAGGTCCTCGCGCATGTGCTGCGGATCAGTCGTTCCGGTCAGCGGCAACATTCCCGTCTGGATCGCAAAACGGAAAACGACCTGCGCCGGCGTGCGCCCGGTTCTCGCAACGATCGCCCGGAAGCGCGGACTCTGCAGCTCGACGACATTCGCCGTCAGCAGCGAGAAGCCCTGGTAGACGATCCCCTTTTCGCGGCAAAACGCACGGATTGCCGCGTCCCATCGGGTACGCGCGAAGCATCGATTCTGCACGAACGCCGGCTTCTTCTTCGCAAACGTCCACAAGAGCTGCAACTGGTCGAGTGTGACGTTGCTGATGCCGAGTTGCCGCACTGGCAGCTGTTCCATCGCACGCCACACCGTGCGATCGACATCAGCGAGCCCGCGGCCAACCGATGGTCCGTGCAAAACATACGAGTCGATCGTCTCGACTTGCAGATGTTCCAGCGAGCTCTCGAACGATTGCCGCACCTGCGTCGCCGCATCCGCATTCGCGTCATACGGCAGGCGATGATCCTGTCCGCGCAGATACGTGAACTTCGTCTGCAGAAACAGCTGGTCTCGTCTCACGAGGCCTTCGCGAATCGCACCGGCAATCGCGGATCCGACTCCCGCTTCGAAATAGTGCCGCCGCTGGTTAGCCGTATCGATCCCTCGAAAGCCCGCCTCGATCGCGAGACGCGTCACCCGCTCCGTCTCCGCTTCCTTCCAGGCCGTACCGTAGAGAAATCGCATTATTCTGAAGCCTATGGACCTCGATCGTTATCTGTCGCAGCTCCGATTATCTCGTCCTCTGCCACCGACGGCAGCCACACTGCGTAGCATTCACATCGCGCATCTCTCCGCATTCACGTTCAACAACCTGGAGATCCAGCGTGGCGGAACGATCAGCACTGATCCCGACTCCGTCGCCGCAAAATTCTTCGGCCCCCATGGCGGCGGCTACTGCTTCGAACAAAACACGCTCCTCGCAGATGCACTTCAGCAGCTCGGCTTTCGAGTGACCACCCATCTCGGCCGCGTGGGCGTCGCCGGCCGTTCACTCAATCACATGCTGCTGCGCGTTGACATCGATGGGCAGCCATGGCTCGCCGACACCGGCTTCGGCGGCGAAGGCCCGCTCGAACCAATCGCGCTGCTCGACGGCGCACGCGTGACACAGGATGGCATCGACTACTCGCTGCGCCTTGAAGATTCGCATTGGATTCTGACGATGCACTACGGAGAGGTGACCGAGGAGCTTTATCGATTCAGCGATCTTCCCTTCACGGCGGAAGATGTGGCGATGGCGAATTACTACATCTCGGGCCATCCCGATTCGATCTTCCTCCGCACGCTGACGATTCAGCGCGTAACGCCGGAGGAGCGTCTGATCCTTCGTCCAACGGTAATCACGCGCTATCGCAACGGAGTGCGCACCGACACGGCAATCGATCCAGGGGAGATCCGGCGCCACGCGCGCGAGCTGTTCGGCATCGAGCTCGGGGATGAGCCGCTGTTGTTCGAGCGAGCTACTCCGCGGTGACGATGACGTACTTGCGAATGTAGTCCTCGACACCTTTCGCCGCTTCATCGGAAAGTGTGCTCATCGCAAGAGGGCAATGCTGTCCGATGATCTCGAAGTAGATGTAACCATCGAGCAGCTTCGCCTGATTGACGTCCCACAAATGGCGATCCAACGGTTCGAGCGCAGCGATCACATCCTCGCGCTTCACATCGGGCTGCACCACTCCATTCTTCTTCTGCGCCTCCGCGAGAGCGGCCTCCGTTCGAGCGTAATCGGTCCACATCTGAGTCAGCACACAGGCACGCTCCTCCTCCAGCGACCAGCCGTCCGCCTTGTGCTCTTTCGAAAACTGCGCCTCATTGGCCCAGACACCTTTGCAAACCGCATAGCCAGCCCAGCTCGAGTCCTTGCCGGTATAGATCTCGATCTCGCCGTTGTCGCTCTTGCCGATCAAGCCAGACGGTGGCTCGAACTTGTGGCGAACGATAGGCTTGACCTTCCAGTTCTCCGGTTTGGCGATCAGTTTCCATAGCGCGCCGTATCGGGGATAAGTCGCCAGCGCCTTCACAATCTCCTCGCGCGCATCAGGAATGCGCCCGAGTCTCGTATCGGCAATTGATGCGTAAAGGTGTCCGCTCGGAAGTGTTGGATCGAGTGCAATTCCCTTCTTGTATTGCTTGAGAGCCGCTTCTGCATCGTTCGCACCGGCAATCAGGGTATTGCCATAGAAAAAGTAGAGATCCGCTGCTTCGGGATCGGCCTCGATCGCAGCCCTGTATTTCTGCCCAGCCTCGTCGTATTTCTTCTGCTGAACGAGCTCTGCTGCCGCCTCCATCAGTTTGAAGGCCTCGTCCTTGACTTCCCACGGCACGAGACGTTTGTGCTCGGGACCCTCGCTGATCACGCGCTCTGTGGCTGTGCGCCGCTCACAATCCACTGGATTCACAGAAGCATTCGCCGGTTCGGTCTGAATCCTGTACACCAGCTTCGATGCATCAACGATCTTCATGTAATCCGCCGGTCGAGGAAGATCGCCAGCCTGAGCGCTGACCGAAGCGACGGCAAGAACGATTAGCAGTGATCGCATCTTCTACTTTCCAGCTTCGATGAATTTCACGATGTCGTTCGACAACGCGTCCGCCGAGGGGCGATGCAGATACATCATGTGTCCGCCTGCGTAGTCGTGAAGCGTGATGCGATCGGCATCGATGCCGCTGTGCTCAAGCATGTACTTGAGCGCGAAATACGACGTCACGAGATCGTTGTAGCCGCCGCAGGCGAAGATCCGCAGCGATTCGTTGTCCTTCGTGGCCTGAGCGAGTGAGCCGGTGACATCGACGAAACCGGCGAATGCGGTTCGTCCGCCAGCCGGCCGCTTCCACTTCTGATTCGCACTTCCATTCGTGCCCACGTAGCGCTTGTCGAAATCGACGCCGAGCTCGTTCCGCAGATAGCTCTGAAAACTCGTGATGTAGATCGTGCCGGTCTTGGCTCCAAAGGGATCGCTGTTCGGTTCCGACGCGACATTGTCGATTTCGTTTTGTACATAACGTCCGTCGAGCATGCCGATCGTCTTTCCCTGATCGCGCAGCAGCTCCTTCGCGAAACGAAACGCGTTCACGCGCAGATTGCTGCGAAGGATGTAGTCCTTCGACAGCCCCGTGTAGCGACGTAGTTTCTCCGCGACACGATCCTTCTCGCTCTTGTCGATCCGATCGCCGCGAAACAACGCGACGAGATAGTCACTGCCCGCGAATTGCTCGACCTCGCGCAGCAGCGTGTCGAGGTCTTTCCACGTGTCTGGCAGCTTGTGGTGGTAGTAGGCAGTCGCGGCCAGTGCAGGCAGCGTCGTCGCAAAGCTCTGATCATTGCCTTCGACGATGAAAGGAAGCGTCGCCAGATTGAGTGCCGGCGAGATGAGAATCGCGCCGTTCAATCCGACGCCGAGATCGCCAAGTCGCGGCAGGATCAGCGACGTACGAATCCCGCCATAGCTTTCGCCGAGAATGTACTTCGGCGAGTTCCAGCGATTGTGCTGCGTGATGAACGTGCGGATGAACTCCGCGACGGAGTCCGCATCCTCGTCGTAGCCCCAGTAGTCTTCATCTTTCTTCTCTCCCGCCGCGCGGCTGTAGCCGGTGCCGACCGGGTCGACGAAGACGAGATCGGTCGCGCGAAGAATCGTCGATGGGTTGTCGCGCAGCTTGTACGGTGGCGCGCCGGGATCCTGCGCATCGCTCGGAATGTCGATGACTTTCGGACCGACGAGGCCGAAGTGGAGAAACACGGAAGCCGAACCCGGTCCGCCGTTGAAGACGAACGTGATCGGCCGTGCCTCGGCATTCGTGACGCCATCCTTCGTGTAGGAGATCGTGAAGAACTTCGCAGTGTTCTTCCCTTCTCCATCTTTGAGATAGAGCTCCTCGGCCGTCGATGTGTACGCAACATCCGCGCTGCTGGTGTGCACCGTGTGATGCCGCACGAACTTCACCGGATCGGCATCTTTGTCGGTCTTCTTCGCCTCCGGTTTTGCCTCGTCAGCAAGGAGCGGAAACGCAAGAAACACCATCGACAGAGCAGTCGCAAGAAAAGAGCGCTTGATCATCGCCGGAGTATACGGGGATGGGGTCAGGTCGAAAGTCGAAAGATCCGTCAACATACGGTAGACATTTCTACGGATTCCGGCGGTTTCACGGCGGCCTCATGCGAAAAGATGTCGGGTTTTCCACCCCCTGTGGAGCAAAGTTTCGAGTTTCGACCTGACCCCATTCACAATGCCCTGCATGCGACGCGTGCTCCTCTCCTTTTCTCTTTTTCTGCTGTTTCTCACGCCACTCGCGCAGGCCCAGCGGCGGCGCGTCGTCGTCGGCAACGACACCATCACGATCGGCGGTCTCTTCTCCCTCACTGGTGATGGCGCCACGCCCGGCAAGGCGAGTCATGCCGCGCCCGAGCTTGCGGTTCGCGATAACAACGCGGAGCGCAGCTTGCCGAACGTTCCGCCACTCTTCGTGTGTGCAACTGCTCACTTCAAGCGTGCGGCGTGCTGGCCTGGGCCGCGGGGATCCGGGCCTACGTCAACATCAATCACATGGTGCTCATCAGCCAGGCCAGCACCGCCTCTTCGCTCGCGATCGCGGACGCCTATCTCTTCCGCCTCGCGCCGAACGACAAACTCGAAGGCGCGGCGATCGCTTCGCTGATGCACTCGGAAGGGATCGATGTCCTCGTGCCGGTCTGGCGTGATGACGCCGGCAACGGCGGACTCGAGACGAGCACTACTTCCTCATTCACCGCCGCCGGTGGCAAGGCTGCCGATGGCGTCTCTTACTCGCCAACGACGGCGGACTTCAGCACGACAGTCACGGCGCTCGGCAACGCGGTACGTTCCGCGAAATCGGCGAACCCCGGCAAGAAGATCGCGGTCTTCATCGCCTCCTTCGAGGAAGGCGCCACGATCCTCGACAAGGCACGGCTCGATCCCGATCTCGCGATCAACTGGTACAGCGGCGACGGTCTCACGCAAAGCCGCGCGGTGCTCGCGACACCGGCAGTCGCCTCCTTCGCCGCGACCACGAAGTTCACGGCACCCGCGGTCGGTCTTCCGGACGCGGCACGCAATCGCTGGGAGCCGCTGAGTGCCGAGGTGCAGTCAAAAGTTGGGTTCGTGCCGGACGCCTTTTCGCTTTCCGTCTATGACGCTGCGTGGGCGGCCGTGCTCTCTGACATCGAGGCCGGAACGCGCGACGATCTGCGCGAGGCATTCGTGCGGAATGTCGAGCGGTATTGGGGCATCACCGGCCCGCTCTCGCTCGATGCAGCAGGCGATCGCCGCGTGGCCTCCTTCGATTTCTGGACCGTCGTGGAGGGCGATTGGAAAAAGCGGTAAAGCGGCTCGTCATCCTCGCGTGTTTCGCACTTCCCCTCCTCGCGCAGGAGCCGCGGCCCGTGCGTGTCGTTCCCGCCTTCTTCACGGATGCCGAGGGGACTGCGCTCGACTACGCGTGGCGCTACGCTCCGGGCGATGGTGACGGCGAAGGCCGCGAGAAACCCGAGTTCGATGATCGCCAGTGGATTTCCGTGCTCCCTTCACTCGATCCGAAAACATCGCCGGAGTGGCAGGGAGCAGGATGGTTCAGGCGCCACCTCATCGTCGATCCAGGGCTCCGCGATCGCACGATCGCACTGCGCCTTCAGTGTCCCGGCGTCGCGCAGGTCTTCCTCGACGGTCAACTGCTGATCTCTCAAACGGCCGTGATGCCGGAGATTCCCGCCGCGCGCAGCGAGTCGTGCCTCTTGTCGCTGACGCCAGGCCATCACGTGCTCGCCGTTCACTACGCCTACCCAAATGTCTTCGGCCGTGCCAAGTCGATCGGCTTTCACCTCACCCTCGCCGATCCGTATGCGACGCCGCAGAGTGTTCCGACGACGCTCGAGATTTCCATTCGCTCCGCGCTCGTCGCCATTCCACTCTTCCTCGTCTTCCTGCACCTCGCGCTCTACTTCTTCGATCGCCACGGGCGCGAGCATCTCTTCTACGCGGTCGAGATGCTGGCGTTCGCGTTTCTCGTCCTTCACGACTCGCGCGGCCTCCTCGTTCCCGACTACCGCAGCATCAGCGAGCGCTTGATCAACGGCGTCGCGATCATCGCAATCCTCTTCTCGCTCCTCACCTACTACGCGCTCCGCACCGAACGAATCCCGCGCATGTGGCGTCTGCTCGTCGCCATCGGCGCCGTCTGCTTCATCGCCAGCTACATCATCAGCGGACCCTGGACGCAGTACCTCTGGATGGCGTTCTTCGTTCTCGTGAATGCGGAAATCATCCGCGTCGAGCGGACGGTCCGCACGGTCTCGCATCGCGGCACGCCGTTCGTACTGGCTTCCTTCGCACTCGTCTTCTTCGCGATCTCGCTGCAGATCCTCATCAACTTCCGCATCATCCAGCCGATCGGCGGCGTGCACGATGTCTACGTCTTCGGCATCATCGCGTCCGCCGTCGGGATGTCGCTCTATCTCGCGCGAACGATGGGCGACCGCCGCATCACCTCGCTCGAAAACGAACGGAAGACCTACGAGCTGACGCGCGCGCGCAATCTGCAGCTCTCGATGCTGCCACGCGAATTGCCCAAGATCGCCGGCCTCGAAGTCGCGGCATCGACGATCCCCGCAGCGGAGGTGGGCGGCGACTACTACGATGTGCGCGAGACAGGCGACGGCGCCCTGCTCTTCGCATTCGGCGACGCGACGGGACATGGACTCGCAGCCGGCATCGTCGTGACCGCGGCGAAGGCGCTCTTCACATCGCTGCCGTCCGATGGTTCGCTGAACGACCGCCTCCTCACGTGCGACCGCACGATGCGCGCGATGCAACTGCCTGATCTGCGGATGTGCCTTTCACTCGCGACGATCTCAAACCACTCGATCGCCATCGCATCCGCGGCGATGCCTCCGATCCTCATTCATCGCGCAGCCACCGGAGCCATCGACGAGCTCGGCGCCGGCGGTCTTCCCCTCGGCTCCCGCCTGCAGAGCGACTATCCCGAGCAACGAGCTCCGCTCGCCGCGGGCGACACGATTCTCTTCGCGACCGATGGCTTTGCGGAGCAGCCCGCGAGCGATGGACGGCAGTTCGGATACGCGAATGTTGCCGCGGCGTTTGCGAAGGCCGTGGATGCCGGAAGCGCCGATGCGATCATCGAGCGACTGACTGCCGCTGCTGCGCAATACCGCGGAGCCTGCGCGCAGGAAGATGATTTGACGTTCGTCGTGGTCAGGGTCGGGGCGCGATGATCCTCTCCGACAACGCGGCCAGCGCCTTGTTCATCCCATCCGCAACATCCGCGCTCTTGAGCGACGCGATGTCGATCACGATGTGCTCGTGATGCCCTCCATCCCAGCGCGCATCGAGCACGACCTTCTGCTCAGGACCCGCCGCGAGCTCCTCGAACGTCACGTTGATTCCGCGCATCGAAGGAGGCTTCACGGAGCCAGGCAACACGAACGCGCCCGCCGGCAATCGCGACGCGAGGTCGAACGCGAGCGTGTGTAACACGAGCGGCTGCAGCGTCGCCGACCAGAGCTCGTTCGGCCGCACCTCGAGCTCGTGACCGGCTTTGCGCACGACAACCTCGCGCCGATCGAGTCCCGGCGGCAGCTCGAGCGTTTCGATTCCGATGGGCGGACCACTCCTCGCCGCCACCGTCGTCCCAGGAATCGCGTCGAGCGAATAGATCGTGTTCTTCGTGTGAGAGAAGAACGAGCAGGAAGAGAGGAGCAGAAGCAGCATTGCGCCGCGAGCCCACGAGCCCGCGTACCCGCGCGACCAGTTTCTCATTTGCCCTTTCCTCTCCCCTTCAGCAGCGCGTCGGGATTTTCGTCGATGTAATCCGCGAGCGCACGCACCGATGTCGCCGCGCGCGTCAGCTCCTGGATGAGCGTGCCGAGGTCGTAGTTCTGGCGCGGAGTGGAGGCCAGGAGTTGTTGCGCGCGAGCCGACGCCTGCTCCGCAGATGCCGCCGTGTTGCGCAGACTCGACACGATCGGCCCGATGTTCTCGCGCGTCGTCGCCGCAACTTTCTGCACGTCGGCTAACGACGCGTTCAAGCGATGCACACTCTCCGTGAGCGCCGGATCGTTCACGAGTTTGTCGATGCGCGCCGTCGTGCTGCGGAGATTGCCGGCGATCTCTTCGATCGGCAGATTGCGAATACGCGTCGCGATGTCTTCCAGCGGCGAACCGGCATTCGCGGCCGGCACGATCGGCGGCTCCGCATTCAGCACGAGGTGCGCGGTGCCGGGCGAGCCCACCATCTCCAGCGACACGCCGCTCGCGCCGGGCAGCACGAGACTCGTCGACAACGTGGCGCGAAGCCCTTTGTGTACGAGCTTCGCCATGACGGTGTTCATCTCCGCACGCAAGTCTTCGCGCGTGGGCGGCATCGGCAGCTCGAGCTTGCGCGGATCGAGCTCGAACGTCACGGGCGTCTCGAGACTCGCAGTCTCCGGCACGTAACGGAGACGCACATCGCGCACGTGTCCAACTTCGACGCCGCGCAGCAGCACGGGAGTTCCCGTCGCCAGTCCGCGCACCGGTCCCGTGAAATACGTTGCATACGTCAGGTTTGCTCCTTCAGCCCACGCCACCGCCGCGGCCTCGGACTCATACAGATCGAAGTGCGTATTCGACTGCACTTCGGCGCCAGCGAAATGCTCCGGCGTGAAGAATCCGATCGGCGCGTTGAGCAGCGTGCCGAGCGACATGCCCGACAGCGACACGCCGCCGCCGCCGAGCGAGACATTCAGTCCGCCTCCGCGCCAGAAGCGCGTGCTCTGCCGCACCTGATCGGCGAAGCGCTGCACGATGAAGATGTGAATCAGCGTGACGCCGCGCTTCTGATCGTATTCCGCGCCGAGGACGCTGCCGACGCGCAAGCCCTGATACTGAACGGGCGATCCCACCGCGAGTCCGCCGAGTCCATGCGCCTCGAGGATGATCGTCTTCCCCTTCTCCGCAGGTGCGAGCACCGGCGCGTACTCCTGCCCGACGAACTCGCTCGCCTGATCGCCGGTGCCGGGCGCCATCGCGACATACGTGCCGGAGAGCAAGCCACCAAGTCCGCCTCCTTCGAGTCCCGGCTCGACGATCCAGAACTGCGTCCCCTTACGCAGCGCATGACTCATCGCCGCATCCATCGAGATCCGCACGACGACCTGGCCGAGGTCTTCATCGCTCGTGATCTTCTGAACGGTGCCGACCTTCGCACCGCGATAGCGCACGGGGCTGTAGCGATCGAGTCCGCGCGCGTTCGCGAAGCGCACGTTGATGTCGCCGCCGCCGAAGTAGCCGTAGCGGATGACGAGAAAGACGGCGATGAAGATCGCAAGCGCGGGAACGAGCCAGACGAGCGGCGTCCACTTCGCGGTGTGTACATGCGCGTGCGGCTCTTCGACGCGATCGTTCGTCACCGTACTTCTCCAGCGGTCCGCCACATGAACTTCGGCTCGAAGAGGCGGACAGCCAGCATCATCAGCGCGATCACCACGAAGAGCGGCGTCGCGCCGGGGCCGGCGACGATGTCATCGATCCCGCGATAGTTGACGATCGGCGCCGCGATCGCAGCGACGAATGGCAGGATCATCGGCCAGCGTGCGAGCCGATGCAGCACGCGATACGCGCGCGTCCGGCGCACGAGTCCTTCGCGCTTTGGGAAACGAACGCGCAGCAGCAGCCACGTCATGCCCAGCAGCTCCGACATCGGGATCACCGCCCCCGCCACGAGCACGATCACTCCGATCTGCCAGTAGCCGCGATCGGCGAGCATTTGCACGGTGCCGAGCACGGTGTGCTCGAGAACCCCGGAGAGGTTCTGGTTGATCATGATCGCTGCCGCGTACGCAGGCACAGAGAGCGGAAGCGCCGCGGCAACGGCGGCCATCGCCGGCGCCCATCTCCTCCTGATCGAGCGCTCTAACGTTCCGCCGCACCTCGGGCATGCGTCGCCGGCGCCGCGCTCGGTCACGACGAGCTCGCAGACATCGCATGCGACGAACCGCTCCGCGGGCGGCACGATGCGATCGGGAAGAATCTCGTTCCACACGGCGCGGCGATCGAGAGCGCGATCGCCGATCACGACGAGGCACGCAACAGCGATGTAAGACCAGGCGCCGATGCCGAGATCGACTTCGGCGGAGATGCCAGCGCGGTAGTACGCGACGAGTCCCGCGATGACGACGACATCCGTCAGACTCCAGATGCGCAGTTCCTCTTCATAGCGAAAGAGGCGGCCGAGATGAGGGATCGGCGCGCCGAAGCGGAGCGCACCGAGGACGAGCGTCTGCAGCGTCGCGCGCAGAAAGGGAAAGAGGAGCGCGAAGAAGAGAAAACCGAAGGCGAAAGGAAACCAGACTTCGCCGTAAATCACGGCCACGCTCGAGACCAGACGGCTTTGCTGGAACACGAGATTCTTGATCGTCGACTGCATGAGCGGCAGGAAGACCGCCGGCCAGATCAGAATCATCACAGCGATGGCGCAAAC
>CAZKID010000052.1:14410-18153 GCA_964552405.1 uncultured Thermoanaerobaculia bacterium | reverse complement strand
AAGTACGCGCTGCGCATCAAGGACTCGAACAGCCCCGCGCGCACCGGTTTCAAAAGTCTCGATTACTTTCCGATCGATGTGACATCGCGCCTGAAGGCGCGCTTCGAAAAATATCCGGCCATGCACAAAGTCCCGATCACCAACGTACTCTGCATGACGAGCGATGAGCTCGCATCAGGCGAGCTGGTGTTCGAGGTCGACGGCCACACCTATCGCATCCAGCCGATTCATGAGGATGGCGATCTGAAAGTGTGGTTCGTGATCTTCAAGGATGCGACCGCGGGCAAGGAAACGTACGGCGCCGCGCGCTACCTCTATGTCGATCCTCCGGGAGCCGACGGTACGACGTACGTCGACTTCAACAAGGCGTACAACCCGCCCTGCGCGTTCACACACTTTGCGACATGCCCGCTGCCTCCGCCGCAGAACAAGCTGCCGTTCCGGATCGAGGCGGGGGAGAAGAAGTACGCGGGACACTAACGTGGGTGCGCGGGTCCGCGGGCTCGCGGTCGCGAGGTGGCACTCGGCCAGATTGAACGACTTTACCTGAGCTTAGAGTCTCGGAGCCCATGGACCCTGGCGCCCAATTTCACACTGCGAGCCCGCGTATCCGCGAGCCCGCGTGACCACACTCACGATTTCGTAAAATCCGCCAACACCTGCGCCACGCACATCGTCACGTTCTTCGCTGCGCTGATGTGCAGGAACTCGTTTGGACCATGCGCGTTGCTGTGCGGGCCGAGGACGCCGGTGATCATGAACTGCGCTTCGGGGTAGCGGCTGCCGAGCATTCCCATGAAAGGGATCGAGCCTCCTTCGCCGAGCGTCATCGCGCCCTTGCCGAAGTACAGCTTCGAGGCGCGATCGGCCGAGGCCTCGAGCCACGGCGCGACCTTTGGTGCTTCCCAGCCGGCGCCGCCTTTTTCCGGATCGAACGTCACCTTCGAGCCATAGGGCGGATCACTCTCGAGGAGTTCCTTGAGTTTGCGGTCGATGTTCGTTGCGTCGAGTGTCGGCGGCAAACGGAGCGACAGTTTGATCGAGGTCTTGGGGCGCAGGACGTTGCCACCCTGCACGAGATCGGGGAAGCCGGCCTGACCGGTGTAGGCGAGCGCGGGACGCCACGTGCGATTCAGCAGCAGCTCGACGTTGTCTTTCGAGATCGGCCCTGCGCCGTTGGTCCAGGGGAACTTGCTCCAGACGTCATCACCGAGGACTTCAGCGGTTTTCTTCGCTTCGTCGATGCGCTCTTGCGGAATGTCGATGTGCAGCCATTCCGGTTTGATGTGGCCGCTGCTCGCATCCTCGAGCCGGTCGAGCAGCATGCGGATGATGCGGAAGCTCGACGGCACGATGCCGCTCGCATCGCCCGAGTGAACGCCTTCGCTCAGGATTTCGACATTGAGATTGCCGACGATCGAGCCGCGCAGCGACGACGTCGTCCAGAGCTGATCGTAGTTGCCGCATCCGCTGTCGAGACAGACGACGAGGCCCGGCGTGCCGATCCGCTTCGCCAGCATGTCCATGTACGCCGGCAAATCGGTCGAGCCGCTTTCCTCGCAGCATTCGATCATGACGACGATGCGCGAGTGCGGAAGCTTCTGTTCCTTGAGCGCGCGAATGGCGGCGACTGTGGCGAAGATCGCATAGCCGTCATCGGCACCGCCGCGGCCATAGAGGCGGCCATCGCGCCGCACTGGAGTCCAGGGCCCGAGGCCGTCTTCCCAACCGACCATGGCCGGCTGTTTGTCGAGGTGCCCGTACATGAGAACCGTCGACGATGAATCGCCGGCGAGCTCCATGAAGATCAACGGCGTGCGGCCGATGACTTCGTGCACCTCGATGCTCAGTCCCTCCACGCCCTGCTGCTCGACCCAATACTTCGCGAGCGCAACAGCGCGGTGCATGTGTCCATGCTTTTTCCAGTCGGGGTCGAAGAGTGGAGACTGGTTCGGGATGCGAATGTAGTCGTGGAGGGTGGGGAGGATGGACGACTCCCACAAGCCGTCGACGAACGTCCGGGTTTGTTCGTTGTTCATGGCCGCGGCTGCGGAGGATAGCACGTCAGGCAGCAGACAGCAGGCAGCAGGCAGCAGGAGGCGTGTCAGAACCTACAATGTCGCGAATGGAAATCCTTTCCGTACGAAACATCGTCAAGACATTCGACAAGGTCCGCGCTGTCGATGGCGTTTCTTTCGCCGTCCGCCGCGGAACCATCACGGGACTTCTCGGCCGCAACGGCGCGGGGAAGACGACGACGATCCGGATGATCACCGGCATCTTCTATCCCGACTCCGGTTCGATCGATTGGGCCGGCGAGGGCGGCGACTTTCGCAATCGCGTCGGCTACCTCCCCGAGGAGCGAGGCCTGTACAAGCAGATGAACGTCGTCGAGATGCTGCTGTTTCTCGCCGAGATCAAGGGAGTGCGCGGCGCGGAAGTGCGCAAGCGCATCGATCGCTGGATGGAGCGCTTCGAGCTCACGGACAAGAGACAGGCGAAGGTCGAAGAGTTGTCGAAGGGCAATCAGCAGAAGGTGCAGCTCATCGGAACGCTGCTGCACGAGCCCGAGCTGATCATCCTCGACGAGCCGCAGTCGGGGCTCGATCCGGTGAACATGGTTCTCGTTCGCGAGTTGCTGCGCGACTTGCGCAACGAAGGGAAGACGATCCTCCTCTCGACGCACATGATGGCCGAGGCGGAGAGGATGGCGGATCACATCGTGCTGATTCATCGGGGTCAAGTCGTGCTCGACGGCTCGCTCGATGACGTGCGGCGCTCCGCGGGCAACAACACCGTGAAGCTCGCGTTCGATGGCGACGGCGACTTTCTCAAATCGCTCGCGGCCGTGAAGACGGCAAATGTGACGAGCAATTTCGCGGAGCTCGACCTCGTCAAAGGCGAAGATCCGCAGCGTGTGCTCGAGGCGGCGATCGGAAAATTGCGCGTGCGTCACTTCGAGATCGGTGCGCCGTCGCTCGAACAGATCTTCATCGAGCGCGTGGGCGACGAGACCCTCACGGAGGTGGCGTAATGAACAAGATGCTTGCGGTACTGAAACGCGAGTATCTCGCCGGCGTGCGGAAGAAGATGTTCATCATCATGACGATCGGTCTTCCGTTGTTCATGGGCGGCATCTTCTACGTTCCGGTAATGATGATGAGCCGCGGGCTCGGTGAGAAGAACGTTGCGGTGATCGACGGCACGGGCAGCCTCCGGAGCGGATTCGAAAAGGCCGAGGTGTCGAAGCTCGGGGATGAACGTGCGCCGATGCACGTCGAATATGTGGATGCAAAGTCGCAGCTCGACATCGATTCTCATGCGAAGCCGTGGCTGCAGCGTCTGAACAGGGAGAAAAAGGAAAAGCTCGATGCGGTCCTGATCATCCCGGCGAAAGTGCTCGACGTTCCCGACACGCCTTTGAAGTTCTACAGCGCGTCCGCCACCGACATCATCACCGAAGCATCGCTGCGAGCGATGGCGACGAGAGGGCTTCACACCTATCGCACCGAGCTCCCAGGTCTCGAGGGGGCGTGAACCGAGGACCGCTGATAGACTCGACCCTGCAGCGGACGGCTGTTCACTCGAAGGACGACCGGCTTGACGGACGAACCCTTCCCCTCGATTCTGCCGGCGCCCGGCGTCGATAGCCCCGCACCGGGCGGCTGCACCGCGTGCGGCCGTCCGGTGCCGCCGGGCTACCGGCTGCGCGGCGGGGACCTGCGCTGCCGGCGGCACGTGAT
>CAZKID010000052.1:0-14400 GCA_964552405.1 uncultured Thermoanaerobaculia bacterium | reverse complement strand
TCTCGCCAGGGCGGGCTACGAGGTTCTCACGGCGGGCGATGGCGACGAGGGGGCTGCACTCCTATCGTCTCGCGCGGCACGGCATCGAAGGGGCGGAGACCGACAAGATTCTCGCGCCGGCGAACATCAAGGCCGTTCAGCTCTCGAGAACAGGAGAGGAGAAGCAGGGCGGCGGAGAAAACTTCCTCGTCGGCATTCTGATGACGGGGCTGTTGATGGTCCCGTCGTTCGTCTATGGCCTCGAGATCATGCGCGGCATCATTCAGGAAAAGAACGACCGCGTCGTCGAAGTGATCGTGTCGTCGATGACGGCTCGCCAATTTCTGACGGGAAAGATCCTCGGCAACGCGCTGACGGGCCTCACGCAGGTTGCCGTGTGGGGGGTGATGGCATCGCTGGCCGCCGGATTTGCCAAAGGTGCTGCCGTGCTGGGCGGCGTGAACGTGTTGAGCTTCCTCCGCCCGTCGACGTTCGTCTACTTCATCCTCTTCTTCCTGCTCGCGTATTTCACGTACGTCTGTATCTACGCGATCGCCGGAGCGATGTGCAATTCGGAGAAGGAAGCGCAGCAGATGATCGCGCCGATCACGATGCTGATGATGTTCCCCTGGTTCTTCGTCGCGGTGTTGATCACGAATCCAGATTCGTCGCTCGCGGTCGGCTTCTCGCTCGCACCGGTGTTCGGCCCGATGACGATGTTCCTCCGAACACTGGTCGCCGATCCGCCGCTGTGGCACATCCTGGTCACCGTCGTCGTCTCGATCGCGACGATCGCGTTCTTCTTCCGCATCACCGCGAAGATCTTCCGCATCGGGATCTTGTCCTATGGAAAGAGGCCGACGATCCCCGAGCTCGTGCGGTGGATGAAGGTGGCGTGAGGCAGGCAGCAGACAGCAGGCAGCAGGCAGCAGACAGCAGGCAGCAGGGAGCAGGCAGCAGGGAGCAGACAGCAGGGAGCAGGCAGCAGGGTCAACGTCTGACTTTCTGCTGTCTGCTGTCCGCTGTCTGCCCCTGCTCTCTGCCCCTGCTCTCTGCTCCCTCGGTTATCATCCACGCCACTAGCAACTTCAGGGGGTTCGATGGAGATCACCACTCTCACCGACATCTACGCGGCCACGTGCGAGCTCCAGCGTGACGCGGCGATGATGTACAAGAAAGACGGACGCTGGGTGAAGATCGCCGTCTCAGAGTTCCGCGACGCCGTTCGATGGTTCTCCACAGGTCTTCGCGTCCTCGGCGTCAAGCCCGGCGACCGGGTCGCGATCCTTTCCGAGAACCGTCCGGAGTGGACGATCGGCGACTTCGCCATTCTCTGCGCGGGCGCAGTCACTGTCCCGGTCTATCCCACGCTCCTTCCGCATCAGATCGAATACGTCCTCAAGGATTCGAACTCGGTGCTCGTCCTCTGCTCGACTGAAGAGCAGATGAAGAAGATCACCGAGATCAAGCCGCACTGCCCAAGCGTCCACAACATCATCGTCTGCGATCCGCCTCCGCGGCTGCCCGAAGAAGTGCTCACGTTTCAACAGATCGTGGAGGATGGGAAAAAGGAAGAAGCGGCCTCCGGGCGTGCGCGTTTCGACGAATTGCGCACCGCGTGCAAGCCTGACGATCTCGCGACTCTCGTCTACACATCAGGAACGACGGGCGATCCGAAGGGCGCGATGCTGACGCATGGCAACATCGGCAGCAATGTCAACGCCGTCACGAAAGTTCTGAAGCTGCAGCAGGGATGGGTCGCGCTCTCGATTCTTCCTCTCTCGCACATTCTGGAACGCACCGCGGACTATGCGTATCTATCGATGGGCGGCACCGTCGCCTATGCCGAGAACGTCAACAAAGTTCGCGACAACCTGCAGGAAGTGAAACCCGATGTCTTCGCCGCGGTGCCGCGTCTGTTTGAAAAGATGCGCATGGGCGTCATGGACGGGATCGCGCAGAAGCCTCCGCTGCTGCAGAAGATCTCCCGCTGGGCCCTTGGAGTTGCCGCGGAGCGTCTGCCGTATCGCGTCGATCCGACGAAGTCGATGCCCCTCGGTCTCGCGCTTCGCTCGAAAGCTGCCGAGAAGCTCGTCTTCAGCAAGATCATGGAGAAGCTTGGCGGACGTGTGCAGTACGTGCTCTCCGGCGGCGCACCGCTCTCTCCTGAGCTCGCCGCCTTTTTCATCGGAGCAGGGCTCGAGATTCTCGAGGGCTACGGCCTCACGGAGACGTCGCCGGTGATCGCGGTCAACACGCCGGAGCGCCGCCGCATCGGCACAGTCGGCCCGCTGATCCCGGGCGTCGAAGTGAAGATCGCGGAAGATGGCGAGATCCTCACGCGTGGTCCGCACGTCATGAAGGGCTACTGGAACAAGCCCGAGGCGACGACGCAGGCGATCGATCCCGACGGCTGGTTCCACACAGGCGACATCGGTCTGATCGACAAGGATGGCTATCTCAAGATCACCGATCGCAAGAAGGACATCATCATCAACGCGTACGGTAAGAACATCGCGCCGCAGCCGCTGGAGAACGATCTCAAGAGCTCGCCGTACATTGCGACGCCGGTGATCCTCGGCGATCGCCGCAAATTCCTCACCGCTCTCCTCATCCCGAATTTCGAGAAGCTCGAGCGGGACGTCGCGGCGCACGGCATTACCTGGAAGACGCGCGAGGAGCTCGTGAGCAACGCGACGGTGCAGGCGATCTTTCAGTCGGAGATCGAGAAGTTCAACAAGAATCTCGACCGGCAGGAGAAGATCCGCCGCTTCACCATCCTGGCCAACGATTTCACGATCGACAATGACGAGATCACGCCGTCACTCAAGGTGAAGCGCAAGGTCATCGACAAGCGATACAAAGATGTGATTGATGCGATGTACGTCGACGAGAACGTCGAGGAAGAGAAGGAACGAGCACGCGCATGACGGTACTGGAGGCTGTTTCCCCGAATCCGAGTACAGAGAAGGCGTTCAACCTCGAACGGGATGGCGAGCTCGCGGTCCTCTGGTTCGATCTCCCCGGCGAGAAGGTCAACAAATTCTCCTCGCACGTGATGCAGGAGTTCTCGGCGGTGGTCGACGAGCTCGCGCGCGCGACTGACATCAAGCGAGTCGTCGTCGCATCGAGGAAGCCGGGAATCTTCATCGCCGGCGCCGACATCAACGAATTCACGAAAGTCGTCTCCGCCGAAGAGGCGAAGGAATTCGTCCGCTTTGGACAGCAGGCGTTCCATCGTTTCTCGAAACTCCCCCAGACCACCGTGGCCGCGATCGATGGTGTGTGCCTCGGCGGCGGCTGCGAGCTCGCGCTCTCGTGTGACTACCGCGTGATCTCCGATTCGCCCAAGGCGAAGATCGGTCTGCCGGAAACGAACCTCGGCATCTTTCCCGCGTGGGGCGGCACGACCAAACTGCCGCGACTCATCGGCATTCAGAACGCGCTCGACATCATCCTGCGCGGCAAGCAGCTCAGCGGAAAGAGCGCGAAGCGTGTAAATCTCGTCGATGAAGTCGTTCCTCCGTCGATTCTCCTCGACGTCGCAAAGGACTTTGCGAAGCGCGGAAAGCGCAAGGGCGGAACCGCGACGAAGTTCTACGTCGAAGGGAATCCGCTGATGCGTAACTTCATCTTCGGTGAAGCGCGCAAGCGGACGCTGAAGCAGACGAAGGGCAATTACCCCGCGCAGATCAAAGCCATCGAAGTGATGAAGGAGAGCTTTTCCGGCGGCGTCGAGCGCGGACTGCAGAAGGAAGTCGACGAGGTCGTGTCGCTGATCAGCGATCCGACCGCGCAGAATCTCGTGCGCCTCTTCTTCCTCATCGAGGATTCGAAGAAGGATCCGTTCAACGCGAAGGCGCTGGAGATTCACAACGCCGGTGTGCTCGGCGCGGGTGTGATGGGCGGCGGCATCGCGCAGCTCGTGGCCGACAAGACGGACGCGAACGTGCGCATGCGCGACATCAACTGGCAGGCGATCGGCGGCGGCCTCAAAGCCGCGTCGAAGATCTGGCGGCGCAAGGTCGAGTCGCGACGCATGACGCGCGGCGAGATGCAGCGTAAGCTCGCGCGCATCACCTCCACCACCGACTGGACGGGGTTCTCGCGGATGGATGTCGTCGTCGAAGCTGTCGTGGAGAGCGTTGCGATCAAACGGCAGGTGCTCGCGGAATTCGAAGCGCTGGCGAAGCCCAGTGCGATCTTCGCGACCAATACGTCGACGATCCCCATCACGCAGATCGCGGCCGAAGCGAAGCATCCGGAGAATGTCGTAGGGATGCACTTCTTCAATCCCGTCGACCGCATGCCGCTCGTCGAAGTCATCCGCGGTGAGAAGACGTCCGAGCAGGCGATGGTCACGATCGCGAATTTCGCGCGGGCCATGGGCAAGTACGTCGTCTATTGCAACGACGGTCCCGGCTTCGTCGTCAATCGCATCCTCGGGCCTTACATGAATGAAGCGGGATTCCTGCTCGAAGAGGGGAACTCGATCGAGTCAATCGACAAGGCTCTGCTCGATTTCGGGATGCCGATGGGGCCGATGGCGCTGCTGGACGAAGTCGGAATCGACGTGGCGGCGAAAGTCGCCGGCATTCTCGGCGAGGCCTTCGGTGCGCGCATGGAGAAATCCTCGGTCGTCGACAAGCTGTACAAGGACGGCCGCTTCGGCAAGAAGAACGGCAAGGGCCTCTACATCTACAAGGATGGCAAGCGGCAAGGTCCCGATTCGTCCGTCTACAAAGTGATCGGCGTGTCATCGCCTCGCGCGGCGGACCCACGTGCGGTCGTCGAACGAACGACGCTGGCGATGATCAACGAGGCTGCGTTGATCCTGCACGAGAAGATCGTCGCATCGGCGGGCGAGCTCGATCTTGCGATGGTGACGGGGACGGGATTCCCATTCTTCCGCGGCGGGCTGCTGCGATATGCGGACTCGCTCGGACTGCCGTACATCCTCGCGAGACTCGACGAGCTGACGACGAAGCTCGGCGCGCGTTTCTACGCGACGGAACCGCTGCGCGATCTCGCGGAGCGCGGGCAGACGTTCTACGAAGCATTTCAGCGAAGGGGTTAGGACAGGCGAGGGCCCCCTGTCCCCGTCCTGTGGGCACAGGCGCCCTCGCCTGTGCCGCGCCAATTCCCTTGCGCCCGATATACTCCGCCAGCATCCGGATGGATCTCTCCGCACCGCCACCTCCACTCACGCGCAACGAACGAATGGCCTTCCGGGTCATGGCGGTCGTCTGCGCGGCGTCGCGTTTTCTCGCGATGGCGAGGTCGTTATGGGACTGGGACGAGACTCTCTTCTGTCTCGGGATGCGCTCGTATGACGTCACGAGCCATCATCCGCATCCGCCCGGCTTTCCGATCTACATCGCGCTGGGCCACATCGCGAAGTTCTTCACGCACTCCGATTTTCGCGCGCTGCAGGCGCTGAATCTCATCGCGGGGATGCTGCTGTTTCCTTCGATGTTCATGCTATGCCGTGAGCTGCGCTTCCGATTTGACGTGGCGTTGCTTTCATCGGCGCTGCTGCTGTTCTTTCCGAACACGTGGTTCTTCGGCGGCGGCGCGTTCAGCGACGTCCCTTCGCTCACGCTCGTCGTGCTGGCGGCAGCGCTTTTCTTCCGCGGTTGCCGCGATGCGGAGGCGTACCTTCTTGGTGCGTTCGTGCTCGCATTGGCGATCGGTATTCGCCCGCAGAACCTGCTCGTCGGATTGTTCCCCGGTTTGCTCGCCACGTGGTATCGCCTGCGCGCAAACTGGCGTGATGTCGTGTTTGCCGCGTTTCTCGGTATCACCATCACAGCGATCGCCTTTGGTGAGGCGGCGTGGATCACGGGAAGCATCGATCGATACCTGAGCGCGATTCGTGTTCACAGCGGCTACATTTCGCGAATCGATTCGTTCCGCGCGCCCGGACGGCCGCCGCTGTGGCGGCTCTTCGATCGCTTCTTCATCAAGCAATATGGCTCGCCGTTGTTGAGCGTGCTCACGTCGTTCTTCGTACTCCTTTCGATCGTGGGCTCGATTCGGAGTCGCAATCGCAGTATCGGTTTCCTCGCGTTGACGTTTGCGCCGGTTTCCGTGATGGCGTGGCTGATGCTCGATCGCTTCAGTGTGACGAGGTTCTCTCTGGCGTACATTCCGATGTTCGGGGTGCTGGCCATCGATGGTGTGCGAAGAATGATGCGTGACCAGCCACAACTCCTGATCGCCGGCGGCTCGGCGCTCATCGCTGCGTTCGTCGTCTGGACGCTTCCTGCCCTCACGATCGTTCGCAACGAGATCTCGCCACCAGTCCTCGCCGCACGGGCTGCACGCGAGCATCTCGATCCATCCACGCAGCATCTCTTCGTCGCGTTCAACATGATGCCGTTCGTCGAGTACCTCGAGCCGGATTTGCCGTTCACGCGGGTCCTCGACGATCGCGCGATGCCTCTCTCGGTCGGAAACCGTCAGGCATGGCTGCTGGCCGAAGACGAGTCGACGCCGCGCCGAGGCTTTGTGTTCCGGCGTGAACGAGGAGCGCTGTGGGACATCGCGCGCCGCCACTACTTCGAATGCGGTCTCGAACCGATGGCGCGTCTTCCGCAGTTCGGTGCCGGCTGGTATTCCGCAGAGCAGTATGGCTTCGATGAGTGGCGATGGATGGGAAAGCAATCGACCACCATTCTCCCGCCCATGGAGGGGAGGATGAAGCTGCGCCTCAACTTCGAAATCCCTGGCGAGTTGATGCCGAGGCGTCCGGTCGTCACGGTTCGGCTGAACGGTGTGGTCCTCGAGCGTCTTACCAGTGCCACGCGTTTCGAGCGCGACTACAAGGTGGATCCCGCATCGAAGGGTCATCCCAACATCCTGGAACTGCAGACGACCGAGGTCGTGAAACCGCGCGACGACTCGCGCGAGCTGGGGATTCAGATGCACTATCTGTCGTGGGGACCGGATTGAAGAAAATTGAAAATTCAAAATTGAAAATTGAAAATTGGGAGATGGTCCGGCCGAATTTTCAATTTTCAATTTTCAATTTTCAATTTCGCTGTGCTGCGATCGCCCTTCTCCTCACTGCATGTGCGACGACGGTCCCTGGTCCTCCTCGACCCGCGGAACGGGGAGAGGGGCCAGGAGTGAGGGGCCAGCGATTCGATGGCTACCTTCCCATCACGTGGGATGCCGAAAAAGCTCGCCTCGACCTCGAACCCCGGCTCAACGAGACGATGATCTATCAGACGTCGCTCCCCGCGGGCGTCGGCTCCAACCCTCTCGGTCTCGATCGCGGTGAGCTGGGCAGTACGCACCTGGTCCACTTCGAGCGCGTCGGTCCGCGCGTCCTGCTGGTCGAGGAGAATACGAAGTTCCGCGCGCTGACGAACGATGAGAACGAACAGCGGGCCGTGCGCGACTCGTTCGCCCAGTCGATCCTCGCTGGGTTCGACGTGACCTCGGACAAGGACGGACGCGTCGTCGTCGATGCGACGGACTTTTTCCTCGGCGACATGCACGGGGTCGCGCGCCGTCTTCGAGAGAATCAGCAGGGTGCCTACGCGCTCGACAAGTCGCGCAGCGCGCTTTTCCTCGAACGAACGAAGGCGTTCCCGCGCAACACCGAAGTCGAAGCGACCTTGACGTTCGCGACCAACGATCAGCCGGGCGCGCTGATCAGCGGCGTGACGCCGTCGCCGGAAATCGTGACCGTGCGCGAACATCACTCGTTCGTCGCGCTGCCTCCGCCCGGCTATACGCCGCGCAAGCTCGATCCGCGCGTCGGATCGATCGCCATCGAGTTCTACGACTACGCCACACCATTCACGTCCGCACTCGAGCGCCGTTGGATTCTTCGTCATCGCTTGCAGAAGAAGGATCCGAATGCGGCGGTCTCCGATGCGGTCGCGCCGATCGTCTACTACGTCGATCCCGGCGTGCCTGAGCCGATTCGCAGCGCGCTCATCGATGGGGCATCCTGGTGGGGGAAAGCGTTCGAGGCCGCTGGCTTTCGCAATGCGTGGGAAGTGAAGCTGCTGCCGCCCGGTGCGGATCCGATGGATATCCGCTACAACATGATCAACTGGGTTCATCGCTCCACGCGCGGGTGGTCCTATGGAGAGTCGGTGATCGATCCGCGCACCGGCGAGATCATCAAGGGCAATGTTCGTCTCGGCTCGCTTCGGATTCGCCAGGATCTCCTGATTGCGCGAGGCCTCGGCTTTGATGCAAACAGGGGTGGAGATGCCTTCGCGCTCGCCCGCATCCGTCAACTCGCGGCTCACGAAGTGGGCCATACGCTCGGCTTCGAGCACAACATGGCAGCTTCGAGCGATGGCCGCGCGTCGGTGATGGACTATCCGGCGCCCTACGTGAAGATCACGCCTGATGGGAAGCTCGATCTCTCCGACGCATACGCGAAGGAACTCGGCGACTACGATCTTGCCACCGTGCGCTACACCTACGCGCAGTTCGCGTCTGGCGCGGATGAAGAGCGCGAGCTCGAGCGCATCGCGCGCAACGCACCGCTTTTCGTCAAGGATGCCGATGCACGTCCCGTCAGTGCCGCGCATCCGCTGGCGTCGGTGTGGGACAACGGCGCGGATCCGGTCGCGATGCTCGCGCACGAAATCGAAGTGCGCCGGATCGCACTCGAACATTTCGGCATCGACAATCTCCGAACCGGCGAGCCGCTGTCCTCGCTCGAAGAAGTGCTGTTGCCCCTCTACCTGCATCACCGCTATCAACTCGAAGCGGCCGCGAAATCGATCGGCGGTTTGAACTACCGATATGCAGTGAAGGAGTCCGATGGCATCGTGCCGCAGCCCGTGCGCGAGATCGTGCCAGCGGCGAAACAGCGCGAGGCGCTGGCGCTTCTGCTGTCGACGCTCGAGCCGAAGTTCCTCACGTTGCCGCAGCGCGTCATCGATCTGATTCCTCCGCGCGCATTCGGTTTCGAGGGCGGCATCGCGGAGCTCTTCGAGAAGAAGACCGCGCCAGCATTCGATCCCGTTGCGGCTGCTGAGTCGTCGGCAGACATCACGATCGCGGCGCTGCTCGAGGCGCATCGCTGCGCGCGGCTCGTCGAGTTTCACGCCGAGAATAAGGACAACCCATCGATGGCCGAGGTCGTCGATCGCGTGATCGACGCTGGGATGCAGACATCCATCGTCCGATCGCTCATCGCGCAGCGGATGATGGATCTCGCCGCGAATGAGAAGGCGAGCGCGCAGGTGCGGGCCGAGGCGAGCGAAGGTCTTCGACGCTACAGCGCGCGGCTGGCGGATGCGAAGAGCGAGCTCGCGAGCTGTCACATGGTCCGCGATGACATCGAGCGATTCCTCGCGCGGCCTGCGGAAACCCGCAAGCCGGCAAAGCTGCCGGAGATACCGCCAGGGCCGCCGATCTGATTCAGGCAGCAGACAGCAGGCAGCAGACAGCAGGAGCGCGACACCCTACTCCTGCTTCTGCTGTCTGCTGCTGCTGTCTCGGTGACGTTGCACGACTGTTTCGAATCGCTCCTTCCCCATGCCCCACAATGCGCCGATGCGCCGCGCTCTTGCCTTCCTCGCTTTCTTCGCTGTCACCGTCCACGCGCAATCACCTGACGCGATTCGAGCCCACATGCGTTTCCTCGCGAGCGACCAGCTCGAGGGGCGCGGCACCGGCACGCGCGGCTACGCGATCGCGGCGGAGTACGTCGCCGATCAGTTCCGCGGCTACGGTCTCGAGGCGCAACTGCAGACCGTTCCTTTCCGCACGACGAAGGTCGATGACGCATCGTCGATCACGATTCAGCACGACGGCTCCGCGCCCGTCATGTGGAGGAATCGCGAGCAGTTCGTCACCTACGGCGACGCATTGCGCGACGACACGACAGCCAGCGGGCGAGTCGTTTTCGCAGGCTTCGGCGTCACCGCGCCGGAACGCAACTACGACGACTACGCGAAGATCGACGTGAAGGGGAAAATCGTCGCGCTGATGACCGGTGCGCCGTCGACGTTTCCTAGCGAGATCCGTGCGCACTACAGCTCCACGCTGAACAAGACCGGGAACGCCGCGAAGCACGGTGCCATCGGCATCATCGTGGTGTTCTCACCATATGACGAGCGTCTCCCCTGGGCGATGGTCACCGGTCGTGCCGATCAGGGGGCAATGAACTGGCTCGAGGCCGACGGTACGCCGCACGCGACGGTGCGCGATATCCGCGCCGGTGGAGTCCTCAGCCATGAAGGAGCCGAGGCGTTGTTCGCGGGAAGCGAGGCGACACTGCAGCAGGTCCAGGCTGCTGCAGGCAATGGCGCGATGCACTCCTTCGCGCTCCCTGTGACCGCGACGATCCATGTCGTCAGTCATCACGACAAGCTCGAGAGCGCGAACGTCATCGGTATGCTGCGCGGTTCCGATCCGAAGCTTCGTGACGAGTACGTCGTCTACTCCGCGCATCTCGATCACCTCGGCATCACGCCTCCGGTGAAAGGCGACGCGATCAACAACGGTGCGCTCGACAACGCCTCGGGCATCGCGGCGATGCTCGAGGTCGCGCGCCGCTTCTCCGAAACGAAGCCGCGCCGCTCGATTCTGTTCATCGCGACGACCGGTGAGGAAAAAGGTCTCCGCGGCGCCGATTACTTTGCGAACAATCCGACTGTGCCCGCGGGCTCGATCGTGGCCGACATCAACCTCGACGAGATTCTCATGCTGACTCCCGTGACGGACATCCTCGCGCTCGGCGGTGAGCACAGCGATCTCGGCAACGTCGTCGACAACGCGGCAAAGAGCGAGCATGTGACGGTGAGTCCGGATCCGTTTCCGCAGGAGGCAGACTTCGTCCGCAGCGACCAGTATCCATTCGTCCGGCGCGGCATTCCGGCGGTGTACATCGGCGCCGGGTATCACGCCGCCGATCCGAAAATCGACGCGGGCAAGCTACAGCTCCAGTGGATCGGATCGCTCTATCACACACCACAGGACGACATGTCACAGCCGCTCGACTTCAGCGTCGGTGCAATGGTCGCGCGCGTGGCGTACCGAGTGGGAGAGACGGTCGCCAATCGAGACGCGCGGCCGAAGTGGAAGGCGGGAGACTTTTTTTCGAGGTGAGAGCCGGATGCGGGCGCGAGGGTCGAAGAAGAAACTTAGAAATTGCAAATTTCAAATTGCGAATTAGGAATGAGCGGAAGCTTGGTCTGCAACGCCAGTCTTAGAATTTGCAATTTGAAATTTGGAATTTTTTGATTTCGCTTTTTCGCCCCCCCGAGAGCCTCCACCCGCCCCTCATCCTCCGATATGATTACCCCCCGCTGAACGCCAACCAGGAGCATCCATGGCATTGACCGCTGAACAACGGAAGGCCGACCTAGTCGACCGGCTCGCGAGTGAGGCCCGCTCGCGTGTAGCAAACCATCTTGCTGATAGCGTCGAGCACTTCGTCCGCCGCTTCTTCGCGCACGTCGCGCCCGACGACATCATCTATACATCCCTCGACACTCTGCTCGGCAGCGCCCTGTCGCTGTACGAGTTTGGTGCGGAGCGGACGCCCGGACATGCGAAAGTCCGCCTGTTCAATCCGACTGCGGAGAAGAACGGCTGGGATCTCGAGCACACGGTGATCGAGATCGTCAACGACGACATGCCGTTCCTCGTCGACTCCGTCACCGCGGAGATCAACCGCCGCGAGCGCACTCTTCATCTGCTGCTGCATCCCATTCTCCGCGTCCGCCGCAACGCGGAAGGAGCGCGGGTCGAGATCACCGACACGCTGAACGCGCCGACCGACGTCATGGTCGAGTCGTACATGCACATCGAGATCGATCAGGAGACCGAGCCGGCGGAGCTCGAGAACATCAGGGCTGCGATCGAAGGAGTGCTCGCGCAGGTCCGCGTCGCCGTGCAGGACTGGCGGACGATGCGCGACAAGTTGAAGGAAGACATCGCCGAGATCACCTCGGATGCGTATCCGATGATGCCCGCGGACGAGATCGAAGAGGCGCGCCGCTTCCTCGAGTGGCTCGACGACGGCAACTTCATCTTCCTCGGCTATCGCCGCTACGGTTTCGAGACGCGCGACGGCAAGGACTTCCTTCCGCCCGACGCGCAGTCAGGCCTCGGCATTCTTCGCCAGATCAGCGCCGATGCGGAGCAGCGCGGCAAGGAACCGCTGTCGGAGAAGGACAGCGAATACGCGCGCCGCAAGGACCTCCTGATCATCACGAAGGCCAACAGCCGCAGCGTGATCCACAAGCCGGTGCAGATGGATCGCATCGGTGTGAAGCACTACGACAAGGAAGGCAATCTCATCGGCGAGGATCGTTTCCTCGGCCTCTTCACCTCGGCGGCATACAGCCGCAGCGTGCGCGAGATTCCGATGCTGCGCCTCAAGTTCAAACGCGCGCTGGATCGCTCTGGTTTGGATCCGCACACGCACAATGGCAAGGCACTCGTCGACATCCTCGAGAACTTCCATCGCGACGAGTTCCTTCAGATCACAGACTCCGATCTCTTCGAGATCTCGCGCGGCATCCTGCTGCTGCAGGAGCGTCAGCGCCTCGCTCTCTTCACGCGCAAGGATGTGTTCGAGCGCTTCGTCTCGTGCTTCGTCTTCGTGCCGCGCGACCGCTACACGCCGGAATTCAAGGAGAAGGCGAAGCAGATTCTCCTCGAGGCCTTCGACGGACGCGAAGTCGCGGTGCACGACTACGTCACCGACTCGCCGCTGGCGCGCGGACTCTTCATCGTCTGGACGAAGCCGAAGCAGCGCATTCCGGAAGTCGACATCAAGCGTCTCGAGGCAATCCTGTCGGATGCAGCGCGTAGTTGGAGCGACAAGCTCCTCGACGTGCTCACACAGGAGTACGGAGAAGAGAAAGGCATCGACCTCCATCGGCGCTACAAGAAAGCATTCCCGATGGCGTATACGGAGGTCTTCCACGCCGACGCCACCGCACACGACATCGAGCATGTCGAAGAGGTGCTGAACAGCGGCAATATGGTGGTTGATCTGTATCGCCATCGTGGCGACGAGCAGAAGCAGTTCCACTGCAAGATCGTCCACGGCGGCGCGCCGGTGCCTTTGTCGGAGATCATGCCGCGCCTGGAGAACATGGGGCTGCGCGTGCAGTCCGAAGTTCCGTACGAAGTGCAGCCGCTGGGAACGGCGATGCCGGTGCGCATTCGCGACTTCAGTCTCTCCGCGCAGGGTATGCAGGACGACCTCACGGCTGTGCGTCAGAAGTTTCAGGACGCATTCGTGCGGGTGTGGCGCCGCGAAGCGGAAGACGACGGGTTCAATCGTCTCGTGCTCGCGGCGGAGCTCGACTGGCACGAAGTCGTCGTGCTGCGCGCGTACTGCAAGTACATGCGCCAGATCGGCGTGAATTTGTCCGAGGCGTATGTGCAGCAGACGCTGGCGAACAATCCGGATGTGACGCGTCTGCTCGTGCAACTGTTCCGCAATCACTTCGATCCGGAGCTCGGTGCCGCGATGATGAAGGACGCGAAGGCGTCGGCATCGACCGGCATGGGGCGCCAGGCTGCGGCGCTCGGTATCCGGGCGCAGATCGAAGACGAGCTCGAGGATGTGAAGAACCCGGATGAGGATCGCATTCTCCGGCTGTATGTCGCGTTGATCGAGTCGACGCTGCGGACGAACTACTTCCAGCGTGTAGGACAGGCGCCTTCACCTGTCCCTGGCGATGCCGATCGCAAGTCGTACCTCTCGTTCAAGCTCGACTCGCGCTCGGTGCCGGATCTTCCGCTGCCGCGTCCGATGTTCGAGATCTTCGTGTACGCGCCGTCGATGGAAGGCATCCATCTGCGGGGCGGCAAGGTTGCGCGCGGCGGCATCCGCTGGTCCGATCGCCGCGAAGATTTCCGCACCGAGATCCTCGGTCTCATGAAAGCGCAGAACGTGAAGAACGTCGTGATCGTGCCGATGGGCTCGAAGGGCGGATTCGTCGTCAAGAATCCGTCGAGTGATCGCGCGACGTTCCAGCAGGAAGGCATCGAGGCGTACAAGACGCTGCTCCGCGGCATGCTCGACATCACCGACAACCTCGGTGCCGATGCGAGCGTGATCCCGCCGAAGGATGTCGTGCGCCGCGATCCGGATGATCCGTATCTCGTCGTAGCGGCAGACAAGGGGACGGCGACGTTCTCCGATATCGCGAACGCGATTTCGGCCGAGTACGGTTTCTGGCTCGGCGATGCGTACGCGTCAGGTGGCAGCGTTGGCTACGACCACAAGGCGATGGGCATCACCGCGCGCGGCGGCTGGGAGGCAGTCAAACGCCACTTCCGCGAGCTCGGGATGGATACGCAGCAGCAGGACTTCACGGTCGTCGGTGTGGGTGACATGTCGGGCGACGTGTTCGGCAACGCGATGCTGCTCTCGCCGCACATCAGGCTGCAGGCGGCGTTCAATCACTCGCACATCTT
>CAZKID010000051.1:0-18177 GCA_964552405.1 uncultured Thermoanaerobaculia bacterium | reverse complement strand
CGCCAAGCGGATTCCCTGCTCGAGCAGGGTCTTACCGCCGGCACGTCGGTAACAATCGCGAATTTCGTCGGTGCGGTCTTCGGTGCGAGCGTCACATTGAGTTCGCGAACGAGCTCCGCCGGCGAAGGATCGCTGCGCGTGAAGATGTTGAACGCGGTCGCGAGGCTCGTCATCACGAGCGCGGCGGTAATTCCTTTTCCGCTCACGTCGGCGATCACGAAATAGATCCGCCCATCGGGGCGAACCAGCACGTCGTAGTAGTCGCCGCTCACCGTGCGGCACGGCTTGTTCGTTCCCGCGAACTCGTAGCCATCGAGACTCGGCAGCGTCGCCGGCAGCAGACGGCTCTGAATCACGTAGGCCGTCCGCAGTTCCTCCTCGAACTTCGCCTTCGCGATCGCCTCTTCGCGCAGACGAGTCGTCTCCAGTTTGACGGCGGCAAATCGCGCGATCTGCGCAATGAGGCGGAGGTCGTCCTGCGTCACCGCGCCGCGGGTCGCGAGGAAATCGAGATAGAGCACGCCGCTCACCGCCTCATCGACGACGAGCGGCGCACAGACTGCGGCGCGGATCTGCTGGCCGATGATCGACTGCGCGTTGGCAAACTTCTGATTCGAACCGGAGTCGACGTCGATGAACGAGATGACGTTCCGTTCTTCGATGACTTCGCCGAGGAGGGTGCGGCTGATGGTTAGAGGGGGGGGACCATTCGGGTCGGGGCGGGGCAGGCGCACTTCGCTGAACGTGGGGCCGTCGGGGCCGAGGAGAGCCAGCGCGGCGCGCGAAGGCGACATCAGCGCGATGACCTTGTCGAGGATGAAGTCGAAGAGTGTGCTCATCGGCCGCTCTTCGATGAACTCGATTGCGAGCTCGGAGAGCAGCGTGGCCCGTTCCCGGCCGCGCGTTGCGCGATCGACGACCGCCTCGTCGATCGGGATCGCCAGATTGCGCGTCGCCGAGTCGCTTTCGATCGCCAGGATCTGCGAGCGCATCTCGTCGCTGCCGCCGCCTTGCACGATCACTTCGCTGTCGCCGAGGGAGATCTTGTCGCCCGGACGCAGCATCGTCGTCTCGATCAACCGGTTGCCGTTGAGCAGCGTGCCGTTCACGCTGCCGCAATCACGCACGTACCACTGACCGGCGTGCCAGGAGATCTCCGCATGGCGGCGCGAGAGGAAGCGATCCTTGATCGGAATCGTGCATTCCGTCGCCCGTCCCAGGGTGATGGTCTCCTCGGATGCAAGCCGGATCGTGGCCGGCGGAAGATTCGGCTGGTTGAGGATGACCTGCAGCTCGGGAGTGCTCATCTTCAGGCAGCAGGCAGCAGGCAACAGGCAACAGGAAGACTTGGATCACGTCCATCCTGCTGCCTGCTGCCTGCTGTCTGCTGTCTGTATTGTAGACTCCCGCAAACAAGTCCAATTCGATCAGGAGGTCCGAATGTCATCCCCACGGTTCCTCACCCTGCTCCTCCTCATAGCCATCGCAGCACTGCCGCTCGCCGCACAGACGACCGGCTCAGTCAATGGAACGGTCACCGACGCGAGCGGTGGCGCAGTTCCCGGCGTGACGATCGAGGCCAGGAGCGCCTCGCTTCAAGGTGTCCGTACGACGGTCACAGATCGGGACGGTCTCTATCACCTGCCGCTACTGCCGCCGGGCGAGTACGCGCTGAGCTACAAGCTCGAAGGCTTCGCGCCTGAGACTCGGCGCGGGATCACGATCTCGCTCGGAAAAGACAGCTCGATCGACGTCAAGCTGAAGCCTGCCGCGTCACAGGAAATCACCGTGACCGCCTCGGCGCCGGTGCTCGATACGTCGTCGACGACGGTCGGCACGAACTTCAATGCGCGGGCGATCGAAACGTTGCCGACTGGACGCAATTACGCGTCGATCGTGCAGGTCGCGCCAGGCGTCTCGACCGACGCCAGCAACAACAACACCAACCCCAGCCAGCAAACGATCACGGTCTACGGCTCCTCGGGCTCCGAGAACGCCTTCTACATCGACGGCGTCAACACGACGGGCGCGGAGTATGGGCAGCAGGGCAAAGAGCTGAACTTCGAGTTCATCCAGGAAGTTGACGTGAAGACCGGCGGATATGAAGCCGAGTATGGACGTTCGACCGGAGGCATCATCAACGTCATCACCAAGTCGGGTGGCAACGACCTGCATGGCGATGCATTCGGTTACTACTTCAACGATTCACTGCAGGCAGACAACAAGAAGGTCGTGATCGCGACGCCGCAGGGCTTCACGCAGAAAGACTACGGCGCCGATCTGGGCGGGTTTTTCGTGAAGGACAAGCTGTGGTTCTTCGCGGCCTACGATCAGGTTCGCAACACATCCGACAGCGCGTTGCCGGGCGGACCGCGCGAAGGCGTCGTCGTCACGTCGAAGACCAACAAAAACCTCGGTTCGGCCAAACTGACGTGGAACATCACGTCAGGACATTCGCTGGTCGCGACGTTCCTTCAGGATCCGCGCGCGGACACCGGCGCGATCTCCGACAGCAGCCACACGCTCAATGGCGACGAGACGACGTATGGCGGACGTCAGGACTTCGGCGGCCGCGATTACGCGCTCAGCTACGACGGCACAGTCTCCTCGCAATGGATTCTCTCGGGGCGCGTTGCGCGCCACCGCGACACGAATTCCGTCGGCCCCTCCAGCAGCGCGGGCGACGCGATTCAGTACCGCGATCTCTCCGGGGACGGCTTCGCCACGGGCGGCTTCGGCCTGATCCAGCACAAGCGTTTCGATCGCAAGTTCTACGGCACGTCCGTCGATCGCTACTTCGGCCATCACGAGATCAAGGGCGGTTTCGAGTATCAGACCGAATCGGCCGACGTCATCAAGCGCAACTCAGGTGGTCAACAGGTTGACGTCTTCACCGGCATCAATCCCACCAAGCCGATCTACGTGCATCACTACTGGACGACGCCCGATGCGACCGTCGCCAATGCACCGGTCAGCCAGCTCAACGCGAAGCCGGAGCACAAGAACACGGCTCTGTATCTCCAGGATCGGTGGTCGATGAACAACGTCACCGTGAATGCGGGACTTCGGTGGGATCGCCAGCGAATCGTCGACGCGTCCGGCGTGACGCAGATCGATCTGAAGAAGGACTACGCGCCGCGCCTCGGTTTCAGCTGGGATCCGAGCGGAATGCACAACGAGAAAATCTTCGGCTCGTACGGCCGCTATTACGAAGAGATTCCGATGGATCTCGTCATCCGCTCGTTCTCGTACGAGCGGCAGCCGCGCATCGTCAACTACAGTCCGACGAGCACCACCCCCGATGCGAAAGCCGAGGCCGATCTCAAAACCTCGTCCGCCATTCTCGGCGGATTCACGGAACCAAGCGATCCCGATCTGAAGAATCAGTACATCAACGAGTACATCCTCGGCGGCGAGCGTGAGATCGCTCCCAATATCGCCGTCGGCGTGAAGGGCATCTACCGCAGCTACGGCGACGTCGTGGAAGACTTCCTCTGCGCCGACGATGGCACGTACTGCATCGGTAATCCAGGGCGCGGGATCATGAAGGAGATCTTCACGCTCGACTACTCGCATACGCTGCCCGCGCCGAAGCCGAAGCGGACCTACAAGGGTCTTCAGTTCGACGCGACGAAGCGCTTCTCGAACAACTGGCAGGCCATCGCGTCGTATATCTATTCGCGGCTCGACGGCAACTACGACGGCGAAGTCGCGCCCTTCACGAACGTCGGCCCTGACCCGAACATCTCCGCGGCGTACGACTACTACGACTTCTTCACGAACGGCAGCGATCTGAGCAGGATCACGAATCATGGTCCGCTCTCGAATGATCGCCGCCATCAGCTCAAGGTGTCGGGCGTCTATGAGACTCCGTGGAAGCTGTCGATCGGCGCATCGGCTTACTGGCGCAGCGGCACGCCGCTCACGCGCTACGGCTACTCCGACGCTTATGGCCGCTACGAGTTCTTCCTGACTTCGCGCGGAGCCGAGGGGCGCACGCCGGACAATTACGAGGCGGACGTGCATCTCGGATATCCGCTCGATCTCGGGCGGGCGCGCGTGAACTTCCTGCTCGACATCTTCAACATCCTCAACGCGCAACGGCCGGTTCTTCTCGACCAGCGCTGGGGTTTCGAAGAAGCCGACAACGCGTCACCGACTCCCGTGAATCCGAACTACGGAAAAGCGTTCCTGCGGACGCCGCCGACATCGGCGCGGCTCGGCGTGCGGGTTTCGTTCTAATTCGCTCTCGATGGCGCGGGGAAACCCGCGCCATCGACCTTGTGCAGGACAGGCGCCCTCGTCTGTCCCACCACCCGACACACCCGACAGGCGAGGGCGCCTGTCGTACACAATGAAAACCCGACGCTATACGTTTGCCATCGCATGGACGATCTGCGTTCTGCTCGCCTCGAGCGATGCGTTCTCCTCGCAACACACAGGAGGCGGGCTGCAGTGGCTCGTGGACTCGTTGACCGGACACCGGCTGAATGAGCTCGCACTCGAGATCGTGCAGTTCATCATCCGCAAACTCGCGCACCTGACCGAGTACGGCATCCTCGGCTTTCTCTGGTTCCGAGCGGTACGCGGGGAAGAAGGTGGATGGCGGCTGCGCTGGTCCGCGATTGCGGTTTTCATTGCGTTGGCGGTTGCGACCACCGATGAGATCCATCAGTCGTTCGTGCCGTCGAGAACGGCCTCGCCGCTGGACGTGGTCATCGATGTTTGCGGAGCGTTACTCGCGCAGTTGCGGCGCAGACCATAAACTGTGCGGATGAAACGACTCACACTCTTCCTGCTGACCGCACTCGCGCTCGCGCCGATGGCTCGTGCGAAAGAAGTGCTTCCTTTCATTCAGAACGACTACGCAAAGGCCTTGCGCGAGGCGAAGACCTCGCACAAGCCGATCTTCGTCGAGGCGTGGGCACCCTGGTGACACACGTGCCGCTCGATGCAGGCGTTCGTCTTCACCGACAAGCGCCTCGAGCGGTACGCCGGACAGTTTGTCTGGCTTCAGGTGGACATCGAGAACACGGCCAACGCTGCGTTCCTGACGAAGTACAGGATTCCCGCGGTTCCAACGTTGCTCGTCATCGACCCGAAAAAAGAATCGGTCGCGCTGCGCTACATGAGCGGCGCAACCGTGCAGCAGATGACGAAGCTGCTCGATGACGGAAGGCGTGCGGTGAAGCCCGAGCCGCCGGCGAGTGCTGATGCTCTCCTGGCGCTGGGCGACAAGTACGCATCCGATGGCTTGAATGACGAAGCGATTGCGGCATACGCGCAGGCGCTGGCGAAGGCGCCGAAGAGCTGGAATCGCGTTGGGCGCGCGTCGGAGTCCTACATCGGCGTGCTCTCCATGAAGAGGGGTGCAGAGCAGCGCTGTGCACAGTTCGCGCTCGATTCTTATCCGCGGCTCAAGGGAACTTCGTCTGGTGCGAGCGTCGCGGCGACCGGACTCGGATGCGCTGCGGAGCTCGATGCGAAGGCGGAGAAGCGCGATGAAGAGATCGCGACGCTCGAGGCTGCGACTCGGGAGTCGATGAGCGATCCGAAAATCCCGCTCTCGGGCGACGACAAGTCGGGGATGTATCAGTCGCTCATCGCGGCGCGCGACGCGATGAAGGATGAGAGCGGACAGAAAAAGCTGACGGAGGAGTGGTCGGCATTTCTGGATGCCGAGGCGGCGAAGGCGAAGACCCCGGAGGAGCGGGTCGTCTATGACTCGCACCGGCTGGGCGCATACATGGCGCTCGGCGCGCCGGAGAAGGCAATCGCGATGCTCGAGCAGTCGGAGAAGGATTTTCCGAACGACTACAATGCGCCGTCGCGTCTATCGATCGCATACAAGGCGATGAAGAAATACGACGACGCGCTGGCAGCAACCGACCGTGCACTGAAACATGTGTATGGCCCCCGCAAGATCAGCGTGCTTCGCAATCGCGCCGACATCTACGCCGCGAAAGGCGACAAGGAGAGCGCGAAGAAGACGCTGCGGGAAGCGATCGACTACGCGTCGTCGCTCCCGAATGGCCAGCGGAGCGAGGCAACGATCGCAGCGCTCAAGAAGAAGATGGAGTCGATGTAGTAGTGGCTGGTTCCTTCTCCCCTCGTGAGAGGGGAGAAGGTGGCCCGCGGGGCCGGATGAGGGGTTCCTACCTCCTGCTGGCCCGCCGGCGCGGCATCAGCACTTTGACTGTGATCGTCTCGCTGTTGAAGTTGCCGCACGAGTTCGACACATTGACGAAGTAGTTCGTATTCGAAGTGAGGTTCGCCGTCGTGTACGTTGGCGAGTCCGTTCCAACGGGCTTGCTCGTGTCGAACTTCGCGCCCTGGAACCAGGCGTAGTGAAGCGGCGCCGTCCCGGCAGTCGTGGTCGCAGTGAACGTCGTCGTCGATCCACTGTAAATCGAGACTTCCGCCGGTAGTGGCGCGAGGATCGGCGCAACGCAGTTGGACGCCACGGTGACGGTAATGGTCTGACTATCCACTGCAGCAGCACCACAGCCGCTCGAAACGCGCACCCAGTACGACGTCGTCGTCGTAGGACTATCGACGAGGGCAGCGTTCGTTGCGTTGGCGATCGGTTTCGACGTGTCGCCCGAACTGCCCTTGAACCACTGATAGGTGAGCGACGTGCCTGTCGCCGTGACCGTGAGCGTCGTGCTGTCGCCGGGCGTCAGTGACGCGGGGTTGGCTCCAGCAGCGGTGATCGCGGGCGCCGTACAGATCGTCGTCGCGGTGATCGTCACGGTTCTCGAGTATGCAAAGCCACAGGGATTCTGCGCTTTCGCAAAGAAGGTCGTGGTCGAGGTGATCACCGGTGAGATGATCGCTTTCCCGTTACCGACAGGATTCGATTCATCGCCAGCCGTCCCGCGGAACCAGGTGAACGTGAGCGGCAGCGTCGCGATGTTGATGTCGAACGACAACGTGACCGTATTTCCGGTGACTACCGATTGATCCTGAGGTTGAACGGAAACCACTGGCGCGGTGCACGCGTTGACCGTCACCGTCGCGGCGTTACTGTCCGCGGTGCCGCACGAATTCGTGACCCGCACCCAATAGTTCGTGGTGCTGGTGGGCGAAACTTGAATCGCGGAACCGGTTCCGGCAGGCGTCGTGGTCGAAGGCGGATTGCCGGCGTACCACTGATAGCTGAGTGTCGCGCTACCTGACGCGCCGACGCTGAGAGTGGTCGAGCTTCCGGACGTGATCGTCTTGTTCACCGGCTGCGTCGTGATTGCGGGCGAGGCGCACGCACCGACCGTCACCGTGGCAGCGTTGCTGTCCGCGGTGCCGCACGAATTCGTCACCCGTACCCAATACGTGGTCGTACTCGATGGAGAAACCTGGATCGACGCATTGGTCCCGCTCGGAGCTGGTGTCGTCGTCGACGGCGGGTTGCCGATGTACCACTGATAGGTGGGCGTCGAACCCGACGCCACCACGCTGAGCGTCGTCGAGCCTCCGAACGTGATCGACGTGCTTGATGGCTGCGTGGTAATTCCAGGCGCAGTACAGCTCTGAGAAGCCTGCGAAATTCTCCACGACGTGTTCGCAGGGCGCCGTGCCGGCAGCCCGCCGAGTTGAACCACGTACTGCGAGCCGGTAAATGAGGCTTGTCGTGTGCCGTCGCCGTAAACCTCGTTCGCAGCATCCATGTCATAGCTCTGCAGCGTCCCGTTCAAACCATTGACGATGCTGCTATTCATGATTGCCGTGCTCGTGCAGGGAAGCGGTGCGGCACACGAACCACCCGAAGCATTTTGATTGGAATGGCGAAAACCCCAGGTGTGGCCGACCTCGTGCACGATGGCCGAAGTGAAATTGCTGGACGAAAGGGTGGCTGACGAAACGCCGTCCTGCACGACTACGTCCTCTACAGAAAGCGTGAAGTAGGTTTCGCTATTGAAGCTCCCCGAGCCACTGCCGCCAAAGAAGGCCGTGGCCACGACACCGGACCCATTGAATGTTCCGGCGATGTCGCCGTTGGGATCGTCGGCGATCATGCGCGTTTCGCCGTCGCTGAGATCTTTCGTATTGCCACTTGCCGGCGAATTGCTGACGCTGTCGTTCATCAGCCCTGCGGTCTTTGGAGCACCGTTCCACTTGCCGACCGCGGTGATGGTCACGGCCTTGAGGTCGTAGTCGAGCGCCGCTTCGGTTGCCGGTTTCGGGGTCGTGATCGAGGACACCGGCGAGCTCTTCGCGATGTCGCGCGCGAACGCGAGCACCAGCGAGGCAGGGCGATCGGCGTCGCCTTCGAACGCCTCTCCCTTCTCTGTCCAACCGGTGATGTCGCTGGTATTGCGATGCAGTAGCTGCATCCCATCGTGATCGACGAAATGGAATTGTCCGAGAGAGAGATCGAACGTCGTCCAATTCCCTCGCCCATCACGTTCGAGGACGACGAGATAGCGCTCTCCGGCCACGTACTTCGGCGCACCTGACTGCTCCTGATAGCGATCGTTCAGATGCCCGCCGAACTGGACGAGATCGAAGATCCTGTCCACCGGCACATCACCCTTGATCGTTTCATCGACGAGGATGCGCGTGACCGTTTCGATATCCCCATGCTCATTGAGACGCGGATAGGTCTCGATCACGGTGCCTGTGACGATGGCACGCGACATTCGAAACATCGTCGCATCGGAACGAACAACGGCGACCGCACCGTGAAACGGACGAGCAACGACAAGCGCGAAGAGGAAAAGGCTCACATAGAGCCGAAGAGAAAGAGGGCGCACTGTGGATCCTCCAAATCGCGTGCGACGATTGTACGCGCCTGATTTCAGGCGGGCGTAATCGGCGTCACAAAATCCGCTTCAGTGGCCTGCGGTCCGGCGGCGGGCGGCAACCGGCGTGACGGTCACAGCCGCGGTGGAAACGGAGCCGCACGTTCCATCGATGCGCAACCAGAAACGCTGTGGTTCGGTAATCGCAGACGTAATCACTTCGGGTGAGCTCGCCCCGATCGGGTGCGTAAAGTCGAACAAATCGCCTTGATACCAGCGGTACGTGAGGTTGTCACCGGCCGCGACCACCGTTAGATGTGCAGCCGATCCCGGCGGAATCTCGATACTCTTCGGCGGAATGACAATCGACGGTGCAGTACACGTGGCATCGACGGCCACCGTCGCCTCATTCGAATCGATGCTGCCGCAGTCGTTCATCACGCGCAGCCAGTACGTCGTCGTCTGCGTGAGGTTGTCCACGGACAACGTCGACGCATCGCTGCCTGCGCTCTTCGACGTATCCCCCGCATGCCCCGCATACCACTGATAGTGAAGTGGCACCGTTCCGTCTGCCTGAGCGACGACGATCGCTGTGCTGTTCACCACGACGTTGCCACCATGAGGTTGAATCAGAATCGACGGCGCGTTGCATGGGGTGACCGTCACGATTACGGGCGCGCTGTCCACGACCGCGCCGCAGGCGTTCGAAGCGCGCACCCAGTAGCTGCTCGTCGTCGCCGGCTGCACGACGACGGTTGCACCGCTCGACAGAGGCCGGCTCGTGTCACCGGGCGAGCCGGTGTACCACTGCACGCTCACGCCATTTCCGCCGCTCGCACTAACGCTGAGCGACAGCGACTTGCCCTGCACGATCGACGTCGATGCTGTCATCGAATTGATGACGACCGGCGCGCATCCGTTCACCGTCACGGTTGCGGTCACGCTGTCGGCCACTGGATCACAGCCGTTCGAAACGCGCACCCAATAGGACGTCGTGTTGTCGGGAGAGACGGAGATTGCCCCGTTCGTTTGCCCGCCGATCGGCGCGGAAGTGTTCCCGCTCGCGCCGATGTACCACTGGAACGTCGCGGCAGTCGCGCTGTTGATCGATACAGAGAGTGTGATGCTCTGTCCCTTGTTGATACTCCCCGACACTGGTTGATTCACGATCGATGGAGGAGTGCACGATCCACCCCCGCCGCCGCCTCCACCTCCGCCTCCACCTCCGCCGCCGCCACCACCGCCACCACCGCCAGCACCATAAACCGCGGCCGCGGCCTCACGGTCCCACGCCTGGAGCGCAGCACCTGACGTATCCGAATCGAAGAAGACGAACGAGGTCATGAGCGCCACCGAAGAACAACTGAGCGGCGGGGCGCAGCTGGAATTGTTGTCTGGCGACAAGTCCGAGTGACGGAATCCAAGCGTGTGTCCCAGCTCGTGCGCGAGCACATGATCGAATCCGTTACCCGTCAAACCCGGACCACTGATCCCATCCTGCACCACGAGATCCGCCTCGGCGATCGTGAAAAACGTTTCGCCGTTGAAGGTGTGCGTCGCGCTTCCATACCACGCACCGCCGATGGCGAGCGTCGAGCCGCTCGCGCCTGTGTAGCTGCCGTTGATCTCGTTCGCCGGATCATTGAACTGCACGGTATTCACGCCATCATTGCGGCCCGACTTGAATCCGGTCTGCGCGATCGTCGTGGTTCCACCGTACTGGTAGACGATGCTCGATCCTCCGTCATTCGTCCATGCGTTGAGCCCACGCTGTAATGCCGTGAGTCCACCATTCAGCGCGCCCGGCTGTGTGCTATGACTGAGAAACGTGACGGGAAACGCCGGCCACCGCGGCCCCTGGGTGATACCGACCGACTGCAACAGGTAACTGTTGATCGTAGGCGTCGCCTCGGAACGAAGCGCTGAACGAGGTGCCATCACCTGTTGAACGAAGTAGTCCTCCGGCGATGCAATCCCGCGCGCGATGTCGCGCACGTAACGAAGAAACGGCTGCGCAGCACGAGCGGTTTCCACGTGCGGCAAACCATTCGTGTCCCATCCATACAGCTCGCCCGACTCGCGCAGGAGTAGCTCCTGCCCGCCGGCGTCCGTGACGAATGCGAATTTGCCGACTGCCATATTCTTCGCAGCCCACTCGCCGCGGTCGTTCGTTTCCAGCATCAGCAGCACGCGCTCGCCTGCCGGATAGCGCGGTGCGCCCGGAACGAGATACGTCCAGCCGTCGATCGAGCCGCCGAGCTCGACGACCTCGAACGTCTCGCCGATGCGACCCTTGATCACTTCATCCCTTCGCATCGTCGTGACGGTCTCGATCCATCCGCCAGGAGCCCAGCGAGAATACGACTCGTGCGCAGTAGCAACGACGATTCCTTTCGAGACACGAATCATCGTCGCGTCTGGCGCGATCAGGAACGTTGCGGCGTGGGCGGAAAGCGACAGCAGACAGCAGACAGCAGGCAGCAGAAGACGGACAGGGCCTCCTGCCGTCTGCTGCCTGCTGTCCGCTGTCTGCGTCATACGACTCAGCGTCTCGTGACGAGTTTGCGGCCGAAGTGTACGGCGCCGAGGATACCGATGCCGCTCGCAGCGAGGGCGAAGAACTTCGCGCCGCCGCTGAAGGAGTCCGGATAGCGCACCATGTTGAGAATGAGAATGCCGCTCACGATGAGAAAGGTCGCGATGCGGCCCGCGTAAAGAATCGGTGTGGGCCGCCGCTCGCGGATGATGTCACTCCAAATGATCCAGAGCATGACGGTCATCGCGGCAATCGCCATTCCAATGGGCGGGATCATTTCTTCGAGAGTTCCTCGTACTTCGCCGCGTCGAATCCGAAAAGAGCTTTCTTGCCGCCCACGAGCAGCGGCCTGCGGATCAGGTTCGGCTCTTCCAGCATCAAATCAATGGCCTGCTTCTTCGTCATTCTGCTGACATCGAGTGCCCGCTCCTTGTAGGCAGGACTGCGTGTATTCACGAAGTCTTCGAGCCGCTTCTCGTCGATGAGCTGCTCGAGCAGTTCACGGCTCGGGCGCTCCTTCGCAAGGTCGTGCTTGACCAGTTCGATACCGCGGGACTCGAGCAAGGCGACCGCCTTGCGACAGCTCGTTCAGCTCGGCTTCTGCCAGAGTTCGTATTTCATAGTTTTCAGAGACGAATGACGAGTGACGAGTACCGAGCAGCCAGCTTCCACTCGTCACTCATCACTCGCCACTCGTCACTCATTTTTTTCTCACCCACCACTCGTTCTGCTGCGCGTTGGTCGGCGGCGTCGGACGCTGCGCGTACGCAGGAGCGTGCTCAGCAATCATCTGCAAAATGTCGGGCGTGCAGCTTCCACCGCAGTGACCGGTCGTAGCGGTCGTGCGGGAGGCGATCTGAGCAAGCGTGCACGCCCCTTCGCGGATCGCTTTCTCGATCGTCCTGTACTTGACGTTGTTGCAGCGGCAAACCGCTTTTAGCCCACGAATTGCCGGATGCAACTTTTCGGATTCCTCATCCATTGCGTTCGAGGCTAACACAGGAGGAGAACCAGGGCTTCCCGAGCAAGCTCAGATCTCCGTCGGTTAGTCAGAGTTATCCACTGAATGGTCGCCAGCCTCCCATGCGACAATTTCCACTACTGGTCCCCCTGGTCCTGTCATGAGACGCCTTTTCGCCCTTGCGATGATGGTGGCGATCGCCGTGGCGCCGATCGGTGCGGACGATCTCGCCGATGTGCGCGCTCAGACTGGAGCGCGCTACTTCCGGGCCTTTCTCAGCGCCGATGTCGATCTCGATCACAAGAAGGTCGAGAAGGATCAGATCCTCGTCGTCTTTCTTTACACCGATGACCGTCGCCGCGCCGCCGACCTTGCCGGATCCTTTTCCGGCAACACGAAGGAGGGCGCAACGATCCATGGAGCTTCCGTGCTCGTCGAGCTCTCCTCGGATGCAACGCTCGCGAATTACGGATCGCGGGTCCCGGCCGGCATCTTCCTCGCGCAAGCACCGTCCCAGAACAATCTGAAGTCGATCATCAAATACGGGATCGACCACCACGTCATCGTCTACTCACCATTCGAGGGTCACGTCGAGCGTGGGGTCCTCGGCGGTCTCTCGGTCGAAGCGCAGGTGCGCCCCTATGTGAATCGCGCGACGCTCGACGCCTCGAGCATCACGCTCAAGCCGCTCTTTTTCAAAGTCACGAAGGTGTACCAATGAGCAGCACGCTTCCGAACCGCATCGAGTCGGGACGGCCAATGCTACTCGTTACGGCCGTCTTCCTGCTGCTGGCGATCGCCGTCGCTGCACTGATGGCCGGCTACTGGGTCACAGTTCTCCGGCCGCGACTCGAAACAGAGGCGATCGCTCAGGCCGACATCGTTGCGCGCTCCCAGGCAAACACCATCGTCGGCGCATTGCGCAGCGGCGAAGGAAGCGATCGCGTGCGCAGCGTCGTCACCGCGCTCGACGAGCTGCTGCTACTGCGCGACACGCAGACGAAGAGTCCCTTCTTCCGCAGTGTCGATCTCAAGATCGATTACGACGTCGTCCACGCCGAAAAAGGCTCGCTCGATCTCCGTCGGGGCGCGCACGACGAGGGCGGCTTCCGCACGGAAGTCGCGCTCTACGATCCATCGACGTTCGAGTTGATGGGCGTAGCGACGTTCCGAGTCAGCGACCGGTTCTTCGTGCAGCTCAGCCGCGACGTCAGCAAAGAGCTCGTGATCGTCGCGCTCTCCGTGGTGCTGCTGATGGTGGTCGTATGGGCCGTGCTCGTGCTCATGCTCGCGAAACTGCAGCGGCAGCGCCTGGAACGCGATCTCGCCGTGCGCGAGCTCGTCGACCAGGAGCGAAAGTACCAGCGCCTCGTCGGCTCGCTCAGCACGTACTTCGTCTACGCGCGCAATCCACGCGGCGAGATCACTTACATCAGCGATGCGGCAACGCGCCTCTTCGGTATGCCGATCGGCGAAGTCGTCAGCCGCGTGCAGGCCAGGCTCGCCCCGCCACCGCGCGAGGGCGATCCGGAGCGCAACTACGCGATCGAAGTGCAGGACGCCGACGGAAGGCCGAGACACATCGAGTTGTCCGAGGTGCGGATTCTCGATGAGCGTCGCGAGATCGAAGGATTCGACGGCATCGCGCGCGACATGACGCCGCAGAAAGTCGTCGAAGAGGAACTGCGCCAGGCGAAGGATCACGCGGAAAGTGCCGATCGCGCGAAGAGCCAGTTCCTCGCGAACATGAGTCACGAGATCCGCACGCCGCTCAACGCGATCCTCGGCATGACGGCGCTTGCAGCAAAGCAGGACCCGACGCCTAAGATCAGCGAGTACCTCGGCAAGATCGGATCTTCGGCGCGGCTGCTGGCCGAGCTGATCGAAGACATCCTCGATCTTTCGCGCATCGAGACCGGCCACATCGAGATCTCGCGCATCGATTTCGATCTCGACGATCTGCTCGCAGAACTGTCGGATGTCGTCGGCGTGCGCGCGGGACAGAAGAGCCTCGAGATTCTTTTCAACACGATCGCTGATGTACCGCGGCGCTTGCGCGGCGATCCCGTGCGTCTCAAGCAGGTGCTCCTGAATCTCCTCAACAACGCGCTGAAGTTCACGACATCGGGAGAGATCGTGGTGGAGATCGCGCCGGTCGAACTGCGGCGCGATCGCGCGGAGATTCGCTTCTCTGTCCGCGACACCGGCATCGGCATCGCGCCGGAACATCAGCAGTCGCTGTTCGAGCCGTTCACGCAAGTCGATGCGACGATGGCCCGCCGCTTCGGCGGAATGGGTCTCGGCCTCGCGATCTCGCGCCGGCTGGTGCGGATGATGGGCGGCGACCTGCAGGTGGAAAGCACAGTGGGCGTCGGCAGCACATTCAGCTTCACCGCGCAATTCGATCTGCCGCGCGGCGCAACGGGCACGCGGCGGCTGGCCGACGAGTTCCGCGATCTTCCCGTACTCGTCGCCGACGACAACGCCAGCGCGCGCACGGTGCTGACGAACATGCTCCGCTCGCTGTCGTGTCAGGTCACCGCGGTGGAGCGTGGCGATGCGGCTGTGACCGAGGCCGTGCGGGCCGCGCGCGAAGGAACGCCGTATCGTCTGGCGGTGCTCGACTGGAAGATGCCCGGACTCGACGGCGCCGCAGCCGCCGCACAACTCTCCAATGAGCTCTCGAATCCGATCCCGGTCATTCTCGTCACCGCGTATGAGCGCGAGTATGCGAGTGAGCGTCCGGAGACCAGAGGCGTCGACGCCGTGCTGCACAAGCCGGTTAGCCCGTCGATGCTGCACGATGCGGTGCTCAACGTCCTGCAACCAGCGCCGAGGCGTCCGCGCACGCAGGAGACTCCGGCGCCCGCGCGCTTCCCCGGGAACAAACGCGTGCTCCTCGTTGAAGACAACGAGATCAATCGCGAAGTCGCACGTGAGCTGCTCTCCTACGCCGGCCTGCATGTAACCGAAGCACACAACGGCTACCAGGCGATGGAGAAGCTGTCATCGGAAACATTCGACGCCGTGTTGATGGATGTGCAGATGCCGGAGCTCGACGGCATTGAGACGGTGAAGGCGATCCGTGCGGCGCGCGGGCGCTTCGGCAATCTGCCGGTGATCGCGATGACGGCTCATGCGATGCTCGGCGATCGCGAGCGCTTCCTCGAGGCTGGCATGAGCGACTACATCGCGAAACCGATCGAAGAGAAAGAGCTCATCGCGGTGCTCACGAAGTGGATCGGAGCAACCGAACCGATTACCGGAAAGCAACGCATCGAACGGCGCACAGACACCAGCGCCGACGAGGTACTGCCCGGCCTTCTGATCGGAGACGGCGTGCGGCGCACCAATGGCAACGTACAGTTGTACAAGCGACTGCTCGCCGAATTCAGGCGCGAGGTGGATGAAGTCGTGCCGCACCTCCGTGCCCTCGTCGATGGCAATGTCACCAGCGAAGCGCAGGATGTGCTGCATACGGTGAAGGGTTCGTCGGCCACGCTCGGCGCGCGGCGTATCGCGGAGATCGCCACGGCACTCGAGTCGCGACTGCGCAAAGGGGAATCGATCGCGCTCAACGAGTTCGAGGCCGCGGTCGAAGAAGTGCGAATGAGCATCGACGTGTTCCTCACAAGAGAAACGGAAACAACTCCTGCGATCGACACGCCCCGTGAACCTCGGGCCCCGCAGCGAATTCTCCTTCCGATCACAAAGCAGCTCGAGGAACAGTTGAAACAGAACAACCTCGCAGCGATGTCGAGCTTCGAAGAATTGAAGACAGCCGCTGGTCCGCTCTTCCGAGAGCCGATGCAGCAGTTGGAACAGAGTCTCGATCGCCTCGACTTCGACGCCGCGCGCCTGCACCTCGAAGCGATCCGATCCCAGCTCCTGCCGGAGGACAAAGGATGACGCGCGGGCCCGAAGGAAAAGAGCGCCTGCTCATCGTCGACGACCAGTCGGCGAACATCCGCGTCATGGCCGAAGCGCTGCGCGGCGACTATGAGCTGTTCTTTGCAACGAGCGGCGCCAAGGCGCTGGAGATCGTGGCGACCAACGATATCGAGCTCGTACTGCTCGACGTCGTGATGCCCGAGATGGATGGGTTTTCCGTCTGCCGGCTGCTCAAGGCCGACGCGCGAACGAGCCGCATTCCAGTGATCTTCGTGACCGCGCGCGAAGAGACGCACGACGAAACACGCGGCTTCGACGCGGGCGCGGTCGACTACATCATCAAACCGATCGTGCCGCCCATCGTCCGTGCCCGCGTGAAAACGCATCTCGAACTGAAGCACGCGCGCGACCTACTGGAGCGCATGGCCTCGATCGACGGACTCACCGGCATCGCCAACCGCAGACAACTTGATCAGCATCTCGCGCAGGAGTGGAAGCGCGCCGCAGCCACCAGGTCGCCGTTGTCGCTCGCGATCATCGATGTCGACGAGTTCAAGAAGTACAACGACACGTACGGCCATCAGAAGGGCGATGAGTGTCTCCGCTCCGTCGCCACCGCAATCCTCGGCGTCGCACGCCGAGCGTCTGATCTGGCGGCACGATACGGTGGAGAAGAATTCGCGATCGTGCTGCCCGATGCCGAGGCGAGTGCAGCGGCGGTGTTGATCGGAGCAATGATGGATTCGGTCCGGTCGCTGCGCATCGAGCACTCTGCGTCGAGCTGCGCTCCCTGCGTGACGGTAAGCGCGGGTGCAATCACTCTCATTCCGGAACACGACTCCGAACCAGCGTCGGCGCTCGAGATCGCCGACAGGTTGCTTTACGACGTGAAACGAGGAGGCCGCAACCACGCTCTGCACGTGGATGCAATGCGCTCAGGCCAGCAGCGCATCGACACCGCACAGGCCGTGGCCGGAGACGCTGTATGAAGAACATCATCATCGCCACATTCCTGATGCTCATCGCGATTCCCTCGCTCGCTGTCGATGGAACGGCAGCAGGACAGTCGGAGGAGAAAGAGCTCGCCGACCTGCTGAACATCGTGCAGCAGGAAACTGACGTCGCCACGAAGACGCGACTCAACAGCGACTACGTGCCCGGCATCGTCACCGTCCTCGAAGGCGACGAACTGGAGGCACTCGGCATTCGCAACGCGGGCGAGGCTCTCGGACTCGTGCCAGGCATGCAGTCTGTGATGACCGATCGCGGCTCGGCAATCGTCATCGTTCGCGGCCTCGACTTCCCCTTCAACGCCGGCAACACGCAGGTACTCCTGAACGGCGTTCCCGTCGCGCGGCAGGACGGTGGCTTCAATACGTCAGCATTGATGATTCCCGTCGAGCAGATCGATCGCATCGAAGTGATCCGCGGTCCCGGCTCCGTCGTGTACGGCGACTTCGCGTTCATGGGACTCGTGAACATCATCACGCGAAAACAGGGCACGAGAGTCGCGGGACGCTTCGAGAATCCACACACGTCACGAATGGCAGCAGCGCGCGTGGGCTCCAAAGCAGATGCTCCGTTCGCATGGTCATTCAATGCATCCGATTTCTGGAGCGGTGCTGCGATGTCGCCAGCCACTCAGACCGGTGTGCAGGACGGCCGCTCGTTCCTCGTCGCGAATGCTGCGTATCGCGGACTCTCTCTGACTGCGCAAAGCGTTCATCGCACGTACGCACCCAGCCTCGGTTCGCACAGCAGAGAAACGACGTGGGATGCGGAAGCGAAGTACAACCGCGAACTGCGCCCCGGACTACAGGGCGAGTTTCGGCTCATTCGCCTGCACAACGACATTGGCGAACCAGTCGACATCCTCATGGGAGGCATGTCGAAAGCAGCAGCCAACGTCACATGGACTGGCTGGCACCATCAATCGTTGCTCGCCGGCGCCGACTATTCGCGTTCCGGTCTCGACTCGGCATATCACACTCCCCCGCCCGCTCCCGGACGGCCGCTCGGAAACCCGGTGCTCTTCGCGCGCAATGTACATC
>CAZKID010000050.1:17123-18185 GCA_964552405.1 uncultured Thermoanaerobaculia bacterium | reverse complement strand
GGCTCGTCGTCGGCCGCGCGTCGAGACACGGAGTATTCGGGAGGATCTCACCGGGAATCGTGCAGCGGTTACAAGAAGCCGCGCAGGGCTTCGATCTTCTGATCGCCGATCTCGACCTCGAATAGTCGCCTGACGGTGCCCTCACAACTCGTAATTCATCGAGAACGGATGCTCCCCGCCATGGCCGACATCCGAGGTGCCGCTGCCGGTTAGACCCAGCAGCTCTCCGGTTGCCGAGCCGGAGATCACGGTGTAGCTCTCCTTCGCCCGCCCACCTTCGAAGACGCCGGTACGCTGCAACACGAAACTGCCCGACTTGCCTGCGATCGTTCCGGTCACGCGTTCCAGTCCGACGAACGACGCGGTTCCGTCGGAGCGGTACATCATCAGATATTCGACCTCTCCTTCTCCCTCGAGGTCGCCGGTGAATGTCTTGCTGACACTCGCACGCGTCAGCTTCGGCTGATCCGGACCCTCGCTGAACGGCTTCTCATCCCAACTTCTGATCGCAAAGCGGGCATTCGCGGTGCTCATCCCAGGCTCCTCATTCGATCGCGGCGATCGACACCGACTGCTCGAGCCGCACGACCGCCGGATACGTGGTCACATCGCGTGCCAGCCAGAAGGCAACGACGCCGAGGAAGGCGGCGGGCAGCGTAGCTGGATCGCGAACGGTGAGGATGAGAATCGCTGCGAACGCGAGCCACTGAAGGATGATCGCGGCGTTCCCCGCGCGGCAGCCCGTCAATGCGCGCCGCACATCGAACGCGGTGACCGAACTGACGAACGCCGCACGATTGGCGGCGATCGCGACGCGCTGCAGAACACCGGCCGCAATGCCGGAGGGCAAGGCGACGAGCAGCACCGGAATCGTGAGCGGAGTCGGCGCCGCGATGAGCAGCACCGCGACTCCACAGATCCAAACCACGAGCAGCATCCGGTTGTTGAGAACGCGCAGCGAACTGTGCATGTACGGTAAGGCCACACACACCGTCGCGCCCCGGAACGCCTGACCCCGACGCCTCTCATTCCCAGCACCCGCGCCCTCTCGCCCGCGATGAT
>CAZKID010000050.1:13843-17113 GCA_964552405.1 uncultured Thermoanaerobaculia bacterium | reverse complement strand
TGGAGATGAAGTAAAGGCTAACACCCCCGGTACGCGCGGGGGGTCATGACGATGTAGCTCTGCATTTCTGAATCCCTCGCCATCGCCTTGGCATAGTCGTCGTACGTCACGATTGCGTTGTCGCGCAACACGTCGAGTGCGACGCGAACCACTCCTGCGCCCTCGCTGGACAAAGCCGGCATCAACTCGAGGCAAAGCCTCCTGATCCGTTCCTTCATGAGCCCCTGGTCATACGTCTCTCCTGTCAGACCTAAGGAGTGGACGCGCCATTCCGCAACGACGATGCCGGCCGACCAGATGCGCGCACCGCGATCCGCAATCCGCAGCCAGGCGGCCCAGTCGTCGAGATGCACGCATGCCGCATCGAATCCTCCCACGCTGCGGAGCAGTTCCGTTCGAACGGGCCTACGATTGATATGCGGGTTGCAGGTCATCAGCTCGCTGAAGGTCACGAGACCTGAAGCGCGATGTGGAGCCGGCACGCTCGACAACGGACGATGTGTTTCGAGACAGACTCGCTGCGTTTGTCCGAAGCTGAGATCGGCGGTGTTCTGCCGGACAGCGGCCATCAGGGTTTCGATGCGCGCTGGAAGCGCGACGTCATCGTCATCGAGGAAGATGACGAACTCTCCCCGCGCTGCGGCGAGACCTGCGTTGCGTGCCTGCGCGACGCCGAGGCGTGGCGCCTGAATGAGACGCGTGCCGGGACGAAGCGACTCGATCGACGTACGTTCCAGCGATGCGCCATCTTCAACGATGACGAGCTCGAAGTTCTGAAACGACTCCTGCATCACGGACGCGATTGCGGCCCGAAGCTGGCTTGCGCGCCGATGAGTCGTGATGACAGCCGTGACCGGAGGAATCGGAGTCATTGGGAACGTCGCAGAAGGCTACACTCATTGGGGGATAGCCTAGAAGGAGATCAACCTCTGCGTGCGGAAACTTCTCTGATCCGCGTTCTGCAACACGCCTGTTCAGGCGAGCTTGCAGCCGGCTTTGCTTATCGAGGACATGCGGGCAGCGTGACCTCCGCGGAGGAGCGCACGAAGATCCGCAGCATCGAGGAAGAAGAGTGGCATCACCGCCGGCTCGTTCAAGACTTGCTCGCACAATTGGGCGCGGGACCGAATCGGATGCGAGAGCGCATCTTCTGGGTCATCGGCAGGTGCATCGGCATCGCCTGCTACATCGGTGGCTGGTTCATTCCGATGTATGGCGCCGGCCGCCTCGAGCGCTGGAATATCGCTGAGTACGAAACCGCGGCACGGCTTGCGCGTGAGGTGGACCGCATGGAAATGGCCGACTGTCTCCTCACGATGGCGGAAGTCGAATGGGAGCACGAGCGCTATTTCCGCGAGAAGATTTCCGGACATTTTCTGCAGAGAATCTTTCCGGCGTGGGAGCCGCCGCCGCCCAAAGAGATGATCCGCAACGATCACAACCGCGCGCCGTAAGGCGTGGTGACCATCAATTCGCGACGTCCAGCGACACTCCCTCTGAAATCAGCACCTCGAATTCATCCGCGGGCACGGGGCGGCTCACCAGGAATCCCTGCATCGCATCGCACCTGTGTTTTCTCAGGAGTTCCAGTTGCTGAATCGTCTCGACGCCTTCCGCAATCACCCGCAGATTGAGACCGCGAGCCACGGTAATCGACGCGACAGTGATCGCCTCGTCGCCCGGGCTGTTACCCAGATCCTCAATGAACGAGCGATCGATCTTCAGCGAGTCGATCGGGAACTTTTTCAAGTACGACAGCGATGAATAGCCGGTGCCGAAGTCGTCGATCGTGATGCGCACTCCGCGCGCCTTCAGCTCCGACAACGTTCTCCGGCTCGCCTGCACGTCCTCCATCGCGATCGTCTCGGTGATCTCCAGCTCCAGGAGCTGGGGCGGCAGCGCCGTCTCTGCCAGGATGTCATCGATCTCGCGCAGCAGATTCGCATCGCGGAACTGCCGGGCCGACAAATTCACCGCAACGCGCAGAGGCCGCTCCATGCACTTCAGCCACACGCTCGCCTGCCGGCATGCCTGCCGCAGCATCCACGATCCGATCGGCACGATGAGGCCAGTCTCTTCCGCGAGCGGGATGAAATCGGCAGGAGGTACCAGCCCTCTCGTCGGATGCTGCCACCTCACGAGCGCCTCTGCCCCATCGATCTCACCACTCACCAGATCGACGAGCGGCTGATAGTGCACCACGAGCTCCCGGCGCTCGATCGCGCGATTCAAACTCGTCTCGAGCGCGATCCGCTCCGGCGAGCGCGCGTTCATCGACTCCGAATAGAACTGCACGCCGCCTCCGCCGAGTTGCTTCGCGCGATACATCGCGATGTCCGCGTTCTTCACCAGCTCTTCCGCCGTCGATCCGTCCATCGGATGAATACTCACACCCATGCTGATTCGCACGTACAGATCCTGATCGCCGACCGTGAACGGCTCGCGAAATCTTTCGAAGATTTTCTCGACGACCACGCTCACATCTCCGACAGAGCCGAGCCTCGGCAGCAGCACGAGAAAATCGTCGCCCGACAGCCGCGCCACGCTGTCCGAACCATAAATGGTCGACCGCAGCCGTTCCGCAACGAGAGTCAGCAACACATCACCCGTCCGATGACCGAGCGTGTCATTGATGATCTTGAAGCGATCGAGGTCGATCAGCAGGATCGCGACGGTGTGACCGGCGCGCGGCGCATGGGCGATCGCCTTCTCCACGCTGTCGTTGAACATATGGATGTTGGGCAGCCCGGTGAGCGCGTCGGTGTTGGACAGACGATGCAACTGCCGCGCGAGATCTTCGGCTTCACGCTTGCGCTCCCGCGCGAGCTCCTGCAATTCGTCACCGAGGCGAGCCAGCAGATGCTCGCACTGCGCCGCCGATTGACGAACCTGTTCCACCTTCGCCTGCGAGGCAATGACAGACAGCAAATCGCTGAGATGATTCACGGTCGCCAACGGGGCGACGAGGGGCTCCACATCGATCTTCCGCTTCAAGAGTTTGCTCCACCTCGAGCGATCGACGTCAGTAGCATGGGCAGCTCCGCGAGACCGGTGGCCTTCGAGATAAACGCATCGGCCCCCGCTGCGAGGCACGTGCTTCTCATTTGCTGCGTGTCGAACGCCGTAAGAATCGCGACGAATGCCGATGCGCTCCGTGCCCGGATCGCGCGCGCAACGTCGAGTCCGCTGCCATCCGGCAGGCGGAGATCGAGGAGCGCGACATCGGGGCTGAGTGTCGCAAGGATCGCATGCGCCTCACTCACACAACCC
>CAZKID010000050.1:0-13833 GCA_964552405.1 uncultured Thermoanaerobaculia bacterium | reverse complement strand
AATGCGCCTATCCCACAAAACTGCCAACACCGTGAACCCCTGGCCCGTCGACTTCCGTAACCATGGAGATGGGGCGCTCACGAACATCCGCGGCGGCTTCGAGAACCAGCACCGAGAGCATTGGTTTCGTCACGGTTCTCAAGATAGGGACCTGGGGCGGTTGGCGGGATCGTCGAGGGTATGAAATCTCTGTCGTCGTTCTTATGACAACAGAGATGATCCGCCCGCGGTGGCTTCGTCGTCACAAGTTGTGCAGGCGTACGTACTGCGTGAGCTCGGCATTACTCGTCAACGCCATCTTCTCCAGCAACCTCGTCCGATACGTGCTCACAGTCTGCACGCTGACCGACAAGGTTGCGCCGATCTCCGTCAGAGAGTGGCCTGATGCGATGAGCATCAGGACCTGGAACTCGCGATCGGACAGCAACTCATGCGGTTCCTTCTTCGTGTCACCACTCACCTCGGTGGCGAGCCGCTCAGCGAGTGCCGCGCTCACATACTTCCCGCCAGCGAGCGCCTTGCGGACCGCACTCAACAACTCTTCCGGCGGCGAATGCTTCGTCACGTAACCCGCGGCTCCCGCCCGCAGTGCACGCACTGCGAACTGTTCCTCGGGATGCATGCTCAGCATCAGCACCGGGAGTTTCGGATGAGCTGCCTTGATGTCCTTCAGCACGTCGAGTCCGCTCCGCCCCGGCAGCGACACGTCGAGGATGACGAGATCGAACTCACCTTCGCGCGCCGCATCGATGGTCGCCCCCGCGTTCTCCGCCTCGACGATCCGCACGCCAGGCAGCTCCTCCTGCAAGACCTCTTTCATCCCGCGGCGCACGATCGCGTGATCGTCGGCAAGCAGGATCGACGTCACGATGCGCCTCCGTTGCACGGCACCGTGATCGTGGCGATCGTGCCGCGCCCGGCGCGTCCCTCCACATCGACCGTGCCATTCAAGAGCAGCGCGCGCTCGCGAATGCCGACGAGGCCCAGCGACCGAGGCGCCAGCAACTGTTCGGGGCTGATGCCGCGGCCGTCGTCCTCGACGCGAATCGTCAACGTGTCGTGCGCGATGCTCAACTCGACGCGCACCGACGTCGCCCCCGCGTGCCGCGCAACATTCGTCAGCAGCTCCTGCACGATGCGAAAAACGCCGGTCTCGATCGGATCACCGAGGCGTCGGTCTCCCAGTGTCCCTTCCAGGGATGTCTTGATCCCCGAGCGCTCGTGGAGCTCGCTGAGCGTCGATGCGATCGCCGCCTCGAGTCCGAGCTGATCGAGCGCAGCGGGACGCAGCTCTTCCGAGATCCTCTGCACCGTGCGAATCGTCCGCTCCGTCAGTTCCGCCATTCCATCGGCGCGCGCGATGAGCGGCTTCACGACGTCGGCATCGAGCGCCTTCAACCGCCGCTGCAGCCAGCCGACATCCATCCGCAGCGCCGTCAGCAACTGACCGAGCTCATCGTGAATCTCGCGTGCGATGCGCACTGCCTCTTCTTCGCGCACCGTCTGCATCCTCGCCGACAACGCGCGCAGTTGCTCACTCGTCGACCTCTCGCGTTCCCGCAGCTCACGCTCCTCCGTCACATCCTCGGTCACGCCGAGGAGGCGGAGCGGCGTGCCATCGGCCGCGCGCTGAAAGTAGCCATGAACCGAGAGCCATCGCGTGACGCCGTCAGGCCGGATGATGCGGAACAGTGGCGCATAAGGAGCCCCACCAAGCGCTGCACCAATCTGCCTCTCGACCTCTGCACGATCGTCGGGATGAATTGCGTTCGCGAACATCTCGAACGAGCCGTCGAATCCGCCTGGAGACAAACCGAAGATCTGTTCGTTGACCGCGTCCCAGACGACACTGCCCGTCGGCACATCCCAGTCCCACACACCGAGCTTCGCCGCCGCCAGTGCCAGCGTGAGGCGATCGCGAACGCGCTCGGCATCCGTCTTCGTCGCGCGAAGCTCGGCAAAGAGCTGCGCATTGACGATTGCTGCGGCACAGCGCTCCGCGACTGCTTCGACGACATGCAGATCGAGCGAGCTCTCTGCATGCTGTTTGCGCCAATCGACATGCAGCACGCCAATCGACCGATCGCGCATGCGCAGCGGAACGCCGAGCATGCTGTGAATGCCTTGCTCTGCGAGGAACGTCCCCTCGATTTCCGGATCGTCCTTCACTTCGGCGATATAGAGCGGCTTGCCGCTGCGGAAGATACGGCCACCGAAGCCCGATTGCGCAGGGATACTCGGCGGCGGTCCTTCAGGAAGGTTGAAGCCGGTGATCGCTCGCACCACGAGCCGGCCGTTCTTTTCCAGCAGAATCGCCCCCGCGTCCGCGCACGTGACCTGCAGCAGTCGATCGAGCAGAATCCTGATCAGCGAATCGATGTCGAGCGAAGAGACGGTCGTGTCGGTGACTGCCAGCAGGCCGGCGAGGTCATGGTTGATGCGCGCCGCCTCATCGAGCAGCGCCCGCTCCGGACGCGGCATCCGCGACTCGAGTTGAGCCGTCGCGAGTGCTGCGAGATCTTCGAGCACGTTCTTCTGCTCCTGCGTCAGCGTACGCGGCTTCGTATCGACGACGCACAGCGTGCCGATCGCAGATCCTTCGCCGACGCGAATGGGAACGCCAGCATAGAAGCGGAGGCGCGGATCTTCGGTGACGATCGGGATGTCCCGAAATCTCGGATCCTCGAGCGCATCCTGAACGATGAACGTCTCCTTGCCGAGGATCGTGTAGGAGCAGAGCGAGACCTCGCGAGGGAGCTCCGTGATGGTTGTTCCGACCCGCGCCTTGAACCAATCGCGATTACCGTCGATGAAGGCGATGAGCGCGATCGGCGCATCGCAGACGCGCGAGGCCAGCGCGGCGAGCGTGTCGAAGATCGGCTCCGCCGGAGTATCGAGCACACCGAGGCGCCGCAACGTCGAGAGGCGGCCGTCTTCGTCGGGTGGGACGCACGCTGGCATGGTGTGTTCGATGATGATCGCACGATGGCGAGAACCGGTCGCTGATTCGGCGGTCCAGAGGTAGAGCCTCCGGCACTTACCCCTGGCTATTGTCCTTGTGGCACGCCTTCCGGCGTGCGATTGTCTAGTCTCTAACCAGCGACTGCAGTTGTGACCTGATGTTGGCCTGGGTTTCGGCGGCGACGATTTTTTGCAATGCGTCACGAGCGCCTTCGCTGTCGATGCCGGCCAGCGATTTCGCGGCGGCGATCCGCAGTGCGGGCGAACCGAACGCCGTGCGCTTCGACGCGACTTCGACGAGCACCGGCACGGCATCGGCCGAGCCGATCTGGCCGAGCGTGGCGATGACCATCTCACGCACTGCGTCGTCGCCTCCGAGCCGGCGGGGGCGCGCCATCTCGATGAGTGGGCCGATGGCCTGCTCCGACTTCATCGCGCCGAGGCAAATGAGCACTTCGTGCAGCGTTTCACGGTCCTTTTCACCGAGTGCCCCGATCAGCAGCAGCTCGGCCTGCACTCCGCGTATCTTCCCGAGGGCGCGCACCGCCGCGCGGCGCACGCGCAAGTCGCTGTGTTGTAGCGCTCCTCCGATCTCCGCGACGAGCTCCGGAGCACCGATGTCGCCCAGCACGTTGAGCGCGTTGCGCACGACGAACCACACCCGTCCGTGCAGTGCCTCGACCAACGCAGGATATGCCGGAGTCCCGATGGCCTTGAGCGCGCGCACCAGCCGGCCGCGCCGGCTGCGATCCTCTTCTTCACCGAGCGCCTCGACGAGCGCATGCGTGATCGGTGCACCCAGGAACGCGATGTAGGGAAGCACTTCATTGGTGAGATGCTCGTTGTCGGTCGTGTAAACCTGATCGGTCAGCTCTTTCATGCGATCAGCAGTCGAGATCGCGCGAACGAGCGCCATGTATGCCTCGCGCTTCGCGCCGTCGGCCGACGACGCCAGAAGAGCCCCGGCGCGCATCAGATTCGAATGCGCGACTGCCGTGCGCCCGGTCGCCACGAATCCACCGGCAACGCTGGACGCGGCCTCCGCTGCGAGGACTTGCAGCTTGTAATCATCTTCCGTCAGGAGATAGTTGAACGAAGCCTTCAGCAAAAGCCGGTCGATATCGGCATTCGTTCCCGGAGACGCCATGAAACGCGCGACCTGACCGAACACGTCACAGCTCTTGCGGCGGATGCTCGTCGAACTGTTCATGAGTCCCGCCGCATATCGGTCGAGCAGTCCCAGTGCATCCGCGTATTGTTTGTTCTCCAGCAGCGTCCGGATGAAGCTGATGAACTTGTCCGAGGCGAGATCGAACAACATTTTCGGATCCGCGAGCTTTTCCATCCGCTGCTCGATCGACAGCGTGTCCCATGACACGACGGCGAGCACGATGTCGAGCTGCTCGCGGCTAACGCCCAGTTCCTGCATGCGCCCCTTGAGTAGCGCCAGATCGCGATCCTGCTCGGGAAGGACCCTCAGCAGGCGCGAGAGAAAATCGCCACCGCCTTCACCTCCTCCGCCTTCTGCTGCACCAGAGACTCCTCCGCCACCATCCGACAGACCCTGGTCCACGACACTGACGGCCATTTTCGCTGCGACCGGCTCGAGCACCTCGCGCAGTGCACCTTCCGGCATCTTGTTGATGCTCAACAGCAGCGCAAGCTGCAATTCGGGCTGAAATTTTTCGATCGCATTGCGCAGGACCGAGTGCCCCTCATCGCCACTCGCCGACGATTGTTCCTTGAACAGGTCGAGCAGCGCCGCCTCCGGAAGAGCCGCGGGCTCGGCTCCCGCTCCTTCAGCCCCACGATTCGCAGCACCGATCGCTTCAGGATGAATTGCTCCGACATGTTTGCTGAGAAATGCGCGCAGGAGATCGGGCAACGTCTCCTTTTCGTTCGGATCGATCTGACGCACGGAATTGGACCAGACGACTTCCTCTCCTTCCGTCACAGCCTCGTAGCGCACGAGGCTGAGGCGGACGTGAATGGCACCCTCGTCCTCCAGCAGCTTCTGCGCGCCGCCCGCGTCCTTCAACGCCTCGGGTTTCATCGAGAGAATTCTCACGAGATCAGCGAGCTCTCGCTCCGTAAAGCCACTCGTCAGCGTGACACCACCGACCCCGTGCTGGGCAAAGGTCTCCCCGATCTTCGCAATCTGCGGTGCACGTGTTTCGATGAGATTCCCGTCGACGAGAAGCTTGCCGCCGGCAAACGTCACCGTGACGCGAAGCTGCGCACCGAGCAGCGCGCGCGCCGTGCGATCGAGACTGGCAAGCGCTCCGCGCGATTGCGGATGATCCGCCGAATAGAACTGCAGCGCCCTCAGGGCGACCTGGAGCGCACCTGCGAACTCGATGACTTGTCGCATGTAGGGAAATGATAGGACAGATGGGGCGGATGGATAGCGTGCTGGGACGGACCCTCTGAATACAGGGGCTTCCGCGGATGAGAGGTCTATGCCTCACACGAGAACCGCCCCTCATCCGCCCTTCGGGCACCTTCTCCCCCGTGCGCGGGGGAGAAGGGACTATCTCAATCCCAATTCACCCCACCCGCTGCAGCTCGTGCAGCAGCGTCTGCACGTCGAACGGCTTGCGCAGGATCGCCACGTGGGAGCGTGTGGCCAGTGCATCGAGCGGCCCGCTCTCGCTTCCAGTCGAGAAGATCACCGGTAATGCCGGCCAGCGCTTTTCGATGCGGCGATAGACCTCGAGGCCATTGATGTCGGGGAGTCCGTAATCGATCAGCACCGCATCGGGATGGAATCGCTCGATCGCCGCTTCGGCGTCGAGACCGCTGCTCGTCGACGCGACGACGAACCCTTCGCTCTCGAGAAGGAGCGAAATACCGGCGACGATGTTCGGATCATCCTCGACGAGAAGCACGCGGCGCGCCGCAGGATGCTCGTGCTCTTCGGACGACAACTCGCGATCCTCGCCGCCATCCTTCGCGAGCAGCAGCGTGATGGTGAACGTCGAACCTTTGCCCGGTTCGCTGAAGACTTCGATGCTGCCTTTGTGTTTCGTCACGATCTGATAAACGACGCTGAGGCCGAGTCCCGTACCGCTGCGCTTCGTGGAGAAAAGCGGGTCGAAGATCCGCGCGGCGACATCGCGCGACATTCCCTCACCCGTATCAGAAACGATGAGGGACACCGACTCGGGAGTCCGCGAGGTCTTGATGACGATGTCGCCATTTTTCGCCGTGGCATCGCGTGCATTCAGAATGAGGTTCGTCATGACCTGGCTCATCTGATGGCGATCGATGCTGACCCAGAGATCGGCAGGCGGAAGCTCGACCCGGAATGGCGTGGTCACCAGATTGCGAAGCTCGCTGGTGAGCGACTCGAGAAAATCGCGCAGCCGTACCATCTCCCTCTGCGGCTCGGTCGGCCGCGCAAAGCGAAGGATCTCGCTCGTGATGTGCTTGCCGCGCTCGACCGAGCGGCGAATCTGTTCCGTGGCGCGGCGCTGCTCGGGATCCGACACCCTGCGCTGCAGGATGTCGGTGAACGTCTGGATTCCCATCAGCGTGTTGTTGATCTCATGCGCGATCGTTGCAGCGAGACGGCCGAGTCCTGCCACGCGATTCGCCTGCTCGAGTCCGCGCGCGAGCGTGTTGCGCTCCGTCACGTTGCGCGAGTTCGCGATCACGCGCGTGTCGCCCTCGGAAAAATAGCGGCTGGTGATGATGTCGAATTCGAGCCACGAGCCATCTTTGTGCCGGAGCCCGAGCTCCGTGCGAGCAGGTGTGTCACTCGCGAGCTGCGCGACGAGATGCGTGACGGCGACGTCGACCTCCCCCGGCCGCATGAACTCGAACACGCTTCGTCCGAGCATGTAGTCGGATGTGAAACCGAGGATCGTCTCCACCGACGGGCTTGCGTAGAGGATGGTTCCGCTCGCGGAGAGAATGGTGATGATGTCGGACGAGTGCTCGATGAGCGAGCGGAAGAGCGACTCGTTGCTGCGCAGTGCCGCCTGCGCGCGGCGCTTGTCCGTGATGTCGTGGTGCACGATGACGGCTCCGAGAAAGTCGCCGGTGCGCATGACGATCGGAACGGCCGAGGCGTTCACCCACTCGAGCTCGCCGTTCAAGGCCTCGATCTCGATCTCCACATCGACGACGGCTTCCCGCTTGCGCAGCGCGATCGACTCAGGCCATTCCTCGGGCTGCAGCCGCTGGCCTTTCTCCGGCCACCACCCTCTCACGCGCGCAAAGTCTTCATCGCGGAACTGCCGCTCGCCGCGCCAGATGTCGCGCGCCTCGCGATTCGACAGCACGACGCTGCCATGCGCGTCAACGATCCAAACCCCAACCGGCAATCGCTCGATGACCGTCGTGAGCAGCAGCTCGTTGCGCGTACGAGCTTCTTCCGATTCTTTGAGTGCACTGCGATCGTAGGAAATGCTGACGAGACCCGACTGCTGCCCTGTGGTGTCGTACGTCGCGGAAAGTGCCACGAAAACGGGAATGCGCGACCCGTCTTTACGCGCGCAGACCACATCGCCTTCCCAGCGGCCATCGCGCAGCACAGCGGCCATCGCGTCACGCGCGACATCCCACAGGTCGGGTGGCGTATTGAGCTGCGTCACGAGCTTGCCGAGTGCCTCGTCCGAACGCCAGCCATATAACTGTTCCGCGCGGTGGTTCCAGTAGACGACGCGGCCGCTGTTGTCCGTCGCTACGACCGCGTCTTTGACATGCGCCAGCAGATTCGCCTGGAACGCGGTTTCTTCTTCAGCACGCCGCAACGCAGTGATGTCGCGCGCCGTACCGAGCAGCCGCTGTTCGTCGAGGGCAACGACGGAAGTGTCGACGATCACCGCGTGGCCATCCTTCGCCCGCAGGACGCGCTCGCGCCGGAAGGCTTCGACCGGCACATCGAGCCGTGGCGGATCCTTGGCGAGATCGGACGGAAAGAGGAGGTCGAGAGCTTTCATCCGCACGAGCTCTTCGAATGAGTAACCGACCATCGCCACCATCGTCGGGTTCGCGTACTGGATTCGCCCTTCGCGATCGAGGATGGTGATGCCGACCGGCGCCGCCTCGATCACATTCTGATCTTCCGCTTCGAGCAGCCGCTTCACGATCGTGCCGTTCGCCAGCTCCTGCACGTAGGTGAGCAGGCGCGCAGGCCGGATCTCGGCGATGGTGATCGAGACGCGCGTCGCAGGACTGATCGCGCGCGACTCGTCGACGAACGACTCGGCGCGCCCTGTCCTGCTCACGCGCTCCATCGCCTGCAGGATGTGCGGCCGGCCCTCGAAGACATCGCGCGCGCGGCGGCCCGGCATCTCGCGCGCCGATGCCGAAGCGAGTAGCGCCGCACGATTGGGCTCGAGACATTCGTAATCGTTCCCTTCGATGCGCCAGAGAAACGCCGGCACGGGGTTGTTCTCGAAGATCGCGCGCAACCTCATCTCCGCGGCCTCCCGCGACGCGCGCGCCGTTCCGTCGTCCTCATCGAGAGCAACGAGCAGCGTCACGATGTTCGGAGGAACGAAGGCGCAGGTGATCGCAGCTTCGCCACGCTGCGAGGGCTGTGGCAGCGTCACCGACAGTCGGACCGCGTCACCATTCTCGAATACGCGCAGCATCGCGGGCAGAATCGGCGAGCCGGGCGGGAAGTACGACGACGCTTTCACACCGAGCACGGGCTGGCTGCCGTGCAAGCGAAGCGACGAGGCAGCCTCGTTGAAGTAGCGGAGCAGGAACTCGTCGTTGACGCGCACCCAGGTGAACGCCGGATGCGACACGCCCGAATGCCGCTTCGAAAGCGCCTCCTCGGCAACGGCGAGATCGTCGCGCACGCGCGCGAGCTCGCTGCGCAGCGCCTGACGGTCGATCGCGTAGCGCACCGCGCGGCGCAGCTCGCGCCCGCCGAACTTTCCCTTCACGAGATAGTCCTGCGCTCCGGCGCGAATCAACTCTTCCGCGAGCGTCTCGTCATCCGTTCCGGTGACGAGAATGATCGGCGTGTTCGGCGCCTGACCATGAATCAGGTCGAACGTTTCCCGCCCCGTCGCGTCGGGAAGCGTGAGGTCGAGCAGGATCGCATCGTGTGCCGAGAGCGTGAGCCCGCTCGCGTCCTGAACCGATACGGCGATCTCGATTTGGAGATCGTCGGAGAAAGACTCCTCGAGCAACCGCTTCATCAGCCTAGCGGTGGCCGAATCGTCCTCAATGATAACGAGACGAAGAGTCACGTGAATCCCGGGCCCTGATCAGGAGTGTGGGAATAAAGAGATTTCCCTACCGTCCACCCGGTAGGTTTTTAGCAAGTTACATCCCGCAGGCACGATTCACGGCAACATCTTGGCTACGTAGTGGGGGGCTCAGCCGCCTCCGGCACCCTTCCCTCCACCTCGGGAGTGAGCAGGAACGGCGGGAAGCCGCAGCAAAAGCTACTCCATCTCGTGCACGTCAGCAGGTTTCGTCAAATGCTCGTCGAACCCGGCTTCGAACGCGCGGCGAATATCTTCAGGCTGACCGAAGCCGCTCACCGCGACGAGCACGACGTCACGTCCGAGCTGCTCCCGCGCCTGACTCGCCACTTCGAAGCCGTCCATCCCCGGAAGCCCGAGATCGACGATCGCCAGATCGGGCCGCGCCTCTTTGATCCGTTTCAAGCCTTCGAGACCATCGCTGGCCCCGATCACTTCATGACCGAGGCGGCGTAATTTCAGAGTCAGCAGATCGCGCACATCCTTGTTGTCTTCGACGATCACGATGCGCCGCAAATCCGTTTCGCGACTGGAACGGGGAGGTGGAATCGCGTTGCGCGAATGCTCGATGACATCTTCGGCTGCGAGTGGCAGCCTGACGACGAACTCGGAGCCTTTGCCAATCCCCTCGCTCTTCGCTGTGACGGTGCCGCCGTGGAGATGCACGAGATTGCGGACGAGCGCGAGACCGATTCCCATCCCGCCTTGCGCGCGTCCGATCGCGTTATCGAGTTGCGCGAACATTTCGAAGATGCCTTCGATTCGCTGCGGTGCAATGCCAACGCCATCGTCCTGCACGCAGATGACCGCATTTCCCAGCTCGCTCTCGATGGACACGTGAATGTTTCCGCCGCGCGGCGTGTACTTCACGGCGTTGGTCAGCAGATTGTTGATGATCTGCTCGACACGTACCGGATCGGCATGGACACGCAGCGGTTCGTCCGGCAGCTCCGCTGTGATCTCCACCTGCTGCTCCTGCGCCGCGCCCTCGATCATGCTCAGTGACTGCTGTGCGATCTCGCGCAGATCGATCACACGCGGCTTGAGGATGATCTTGCCGGTAACGACGCGGGAGAGATCGAGGAGATCGTTCACGAGTTGCGTGAGATGACGCGACTGACGTTCGATCAACTGCGCGTGCTCGCGATCGAGCCGGCCGTCGCCGTCGCTGAGCTGCGCGGCGAGGAGAATCGCCGACAGCGGATTGCGCAGCTCGTGGCCGAGGATCGCGAGGAACTTGTCGCGTTCATGGAGGCGATTCTCGAGCTGAGACATGAGATCGCGCACCTCGTACTGCCGGCGCCTTGCGCGCAGCGCCGACTGAACTGCGCTGACGAGCGACTTGATGCGAACCGGCCGATCGATGATCGTGACATTCGTCCTCTCGGCGAGCCCCTCGGTCGCGCGGCGCTTCGCCTTCACCGAGGTTTCTCCCGCGAGCACGATCACAGGGATCTCGGACCACGCCGCCTGCCTCGCGAGTGCGCGGCCGAGCGCATCCAGCCCGTCGGGCGAAAGCACTTCATCCGTGACGAGGATCGCGCCGGCACCCGACGCGATTTCGTTCGCCAGTTCCGCGGCATCGGCGACGTTCACGGCAGCGATTTCCGCTTTACTGAGCTGATTGCAGATCAACTCCGCATCGCGCCCTCGCGGTGCTGCGACGAGAATGCGATCGTGAACCGCAACGGTCACTGAGAGCGGCTCCCGATGTCTCGGACGACGTTGTCGTAGGTCGGAATGCCGGTCATGACTCCGCGATAGTTCTCGAGCGATTCGCCGATGTGAATCCCTCCCGCGCCCATACTGAACTCGCGGATCGCGGTCTCGTGGATTCCGGAACGCTTCTTCACGATCGAGATCGCTTTGTGGATGCGGCCGTGCGCCTCGTAGTAGCGCATCAGCATCACGCAGTCAGCGAGGTAACTCACATCGACCGCCGTGTGCATCGGACCGACGAGTCCCTGCTGAGCAAACACGAGAAACGTCGCGACGCCTCGCTGTCCGAGATACGCCGTGAGCTCGTGCAGGTACAAGAGGAGGAACCGCTCCTCCGGCACTGCATTCAAATAGCCGTTGAGACTGTCGATGATGACGACACGTACGCCGTCTTTCTCGACCGCATCGCGGACGAGATGCGAAAACTCGCCCGGTTGAAGCTGCGCCGGGTCGACCTGGCGCAACGTGATCATCCCATTCGAGATATGCTCCTCGATCTCGATGCCGAGCGACCTTGCGCGATGCAGCACGCTCGCCTTGCTCTCTTCGAAGAGATAGATCGCCACTTTCTCACCCCGCTTCGCAGCGGAGGTAGCGTACTGCGACGAGAGCGCCGATTTGCCGGAGCCGGCGGGCCCCATGATCACCGTGCTCGTTCCACGATCGACGCCTCCACCCAGCATCGAGTCGAGCTCCGCGATGCCGCTCGGGATCTGTTCCTGCCGCGCGATGTGCCGATGCTCCGCGGCAATGAGGCGGGGATAGACGACGATGCCGCCGGTGAGTATCGAGAAGTCGTGGTAGCCGTCGCGGAAGTTGAGCCCGCGCACTTTCACGAGCTGCAGCCTCCGCCGCGCAGAGCCATAGACCGGCGTGTAGCGCTCGAGCTCGATCACGCCGTGCGGCACACTGTGCAACTGCAGATCGTTCATCTCCGAGGTGCGGTCATCGAGCACGAGCACGGTGATGCTACGGCTGGCGAAGAACTGTTTGAGCGCGAGAATCTGCTTGCGATATCGCAAGCTGCTCTGCGCGAGCAGGCGAATCTCGCTGAGCGAGTCGAGCACCAAGCGCTTCGGCCGGATGCGATCGACCGCAGCGAGCATCTCCTTGATCGTCTCCCCAAGCTCGATCTCTGAGGGATAGAAAACCGTGCTCTCTTCCTCGGTCAATTGCTCTTCGCCGACGAGCTGCTCGTAGATCTGAATGGGGGAAATGTCCCACCCGTGCGAAGCAGCAACCGCCGTCAATTCCTCGGCCGTCTCAGAGAGCGTGATGTAAAGCCCCACCTCTCCCTTGCGAACGCCCTCGAGTAAAAACTGAAGGCCGAGAGTCGTCTTGCCGACACCGGGATCACCCTGGACCAGATAGACGCGATTGCGAGGAAGCCCCCCAACGAGGATGTGGTCGAGCCCCTCGATTCCAGTCTGCGCCACACTCTGCGCATCCATATCTTCTGCCTCCGAAAGGAAGATTGCAGAGGACGGTTTGAGCGAAGAACGTGCCATGGGGGGACCGGGGCACCCGCTGCCTTGCGCCGCTACTTCACGCGCCAGAGCGTCGCCGCCTGATCCTCATACATACGCTCGAATCTCGCGCTGACGGTTTTCCTCTGCCACTCCCCAGGGCACGCGCGCTTCGACACCAGCAGATACCGGAATCCCAGCGCATTGAGATCCTGTCCTTCCATCCGGCTGTAGGCCCATGGGCCCGCATGTTCACCAACGAGGTCACGGCCGCCGAAGTACTTCAGTTGCTCGGCACCACATTGATAGATGCGTCCATCACCGCGCTGCTCGAGCGCGCGCAACTCGGGGATGCGCGACCTGGCGTAGTCGTCGTTGGGCATGCCCTGTCTTGCGAGACGGAAGCCGGTGTAACCGACCGCAATCGCGATCGAGAGCACGGCAAGCGGCGCGCGCCAGCGCTGCCAGTGCCGGGCTGCCGCGAGGCTAACCAGTGGCAGCAGCGGGATAAGATACCGCGAGTCTTGTGGAAGAAACGTGAAGAGCGCGAGATAGACGAGCGTCATGAGCCGCAGGTGTACCCCGCCCCATCGAAAGACGACCAGCAGGATCGCGATCGCGAAGAGCGGCGAGTATGGCGGCTGCCAGTTCACCCGTGCGCGCGCGAACGTGATGTCCCACAGGAGGCGCGCCGCGCCGATGAGTTTCTCCGATGCCGGACGCGGAACGGGAGGCAGAACCCAGATCGAGCTCTTCAGATACGGAAACAAGGGATCTCCCGTCAGCGCGAAGAGCACGCCATACATCGGCAGGATTCCGATCCCAGCCCCGAGGGCGTAGCGCGCGAGCGAGCGTCTCGCCGCAAAGAGTCCGGCGACGACGAAGAAGAGACCCAGGAATTTCACCGAGGCCGCGGTGCCGAGGAGAAATCCAGCCGCGAGAAAGCGCTCGTCGTCCAGACAGTAAAAGCCCGCGGCGATGAAGAGCGCGAGTGCGACATCGACATAGGTCACAGTGCCGAGCTGGATCAGAATCGGATTGCCGATCACGATCGCCGCGGCGAGGAGTCGCGTCCCCTTCTCCTCTTTCGGCCAGGTCAGCAATAGCGCGATGAGCAGGGCCGTCTCCGCGAGTGCGACGAGATGAGTGGCGACCGCGCCGCCGATCAAGAACGCCGGCACACAGAGGAGTTCGTGGAACAACGGAAACATCGGGAAGCGAAAGTCGGTGCGGAACTCGAGCGCGCCGGACTTCGCGATCGCTTCGATGAACGGAAGGTGGTAACAGGTCTCATCAAAGGCAACTGGTGGATAGAGAGCGAGAGGGAGGAGAACGCCTGCAACAGACGTCATCCCGAGCATGACACGTCGCTGCGCGACGCGACTGAGCAAGAGAACCTCGCGTGCTCTAGCCGTCAGTTTCCTTCTCCCCTCCGCGAGGGGAGAAGGTGCGCGAAG
>CAZKID010000049.1:0-18216 GCA_964552405.1 uncultured Thermoanaerobaculia bacterium | reverse complement strand
TAGCGGTTGACCGCGGTGCCCACGTTCACCCAGCCGGAGCCGGTGTTGACCTGCACCTGCACCTTGTCGGCGGACGTCGAGTAGCCGGTGTCGTGATACATCCAGAACTTGAGCGTGGCCGAAGCGACGGAGCTCGAGATTGCGAAGCCGGTCGTCTGGTAGACGCGCGTCTGGTTGCCGCTCGTCGCATCGTACGAATTGAACTTCGCCAGGTAGCTGCCGCCATGCGGGCTCGCGGTCGGCAGCGTGCCCGACGTGACGTACGTCCACGCGCCGGTGGTGCCCGAAACCTGTGCAGTCGCCCAGCCGGTGCTGCTCTCGAATCCGTTCGAGAAGAGCGTCGTTGCCACGCTGCACGTTGCGGTGAAGTTGATGCCGGTGACGTTCGCGCTGCTCACCGTCACGCTCGTGCTGGCCGGTGAGAACGTGCAACCGGTCTTGCTTGGCGTCACGGTGTACGTGCCGTTGGCAAGTCCGCTGATCGTGTAATTGTTCGCGCCGTCGCTCGTCGCGCCCTGCGAGCCTGCGGTCACCGTCGCGCTGAACGTGCCTGCGCTGCCGGAGATCGAGTAGGTTGCGACTGGCATGGTGACCGTCGCGGTGATCGTGAAGCTGCCCGCCGCGTAGCCGTTCACGCCGAACCACCAGGTGCCGGTCGACGGGCTGCTCGCCGTGCACGTCTCGTTACCCGAGGAGCTGTATGGACGGCAGATGTAGGTCGTGGACGTCGGCTTCGCGTTGAACTGCGTGTAGAGATCGACGTCAGCCGTCGCTGCGCTCGTCGCAACCGTGAGACTGGTCGCGCCGGCGGGCACGCTGATGAAGTAGTACTTCCATGCGCCCTGCGCAACGCTCTGGCCGCTGACAGCTACACCGCTCGTCAGCTGCGTGTCGCCCGTGCCGCAGGTCGCGGTGAAGTTCGCCGTGACGTTGGCCGAGGTGATCGTGACCGAAGACGATGCCGGCGAGAACGTGCAGCCGCTCTTGCTCGGTGTCAGGGGGAGGGCGCGGGTGCAAACCCCGTCCCTCGAGGAGTTGTTTCCGCCTTGGTTGGTCGTGTTCTTCCAGCCGCCCTGCCTCGTCCCGCCGCCACTGCCGGCGCCGCCGCTGGTCGTGTGCGTCGGTGCCGTGCCCGTTGCCGTGGTGTTGTTGCCCGTGACGTTCGCTGACGTGATCGTGACCGATGATGACGCCGGGGAGAACGTGCAGCCGCTCTTGCTCGGCGTGACCGTATACGTGCCTGCCGCGAGACCTGCGATCGAATAATTGTTCGAGCCGTCGCTGGTCGCCGATGACGAGCCCGCGGTCACGGTTGCGCCCGAGGTGCCGGCGCTGCCGGAAATCGAATAGGTGGCAGCGGTCGATGTCGTGATCTTCGCGGTCCAGATTTCTTCGCTCGCGTTATTGCGGCGATCGGTCCACGACGGGAAGAACGAGTTGCCGTAACCCGAGAGGCCGTTGTAGTCGCCGAACTGATTGCCGGAGTCGGCGCCGGTCACGGTCTCGTCGGTCATGGCTGTCGTGACTTTGACCGGCGTATCCCAGGTCACGCCGCCGTCGCTCGACATCTGATAGTAGACGTCGACCTTCTTGCGGTTCGGATCGTTCACGGTGTCGTAGTAGATCGCGCCGAGCGTGCCGGTGGTCTCGTCGACAGCGAGGAACTGATTGAACTGATCATTGAGGCTGCTCTGATTGTTGATCTTGACGCGCGCGCTCCAGGTTGCGCCGCCGTCGGTCGAGCGGGAGAACCAGACGCGCGTCTTGCACGTCGAGCTCGCGTTCGTGCCCGGCTCGTTCGTCGCGGTCGTGCAGCCGGTGTCGCCCGAAAGATCGGTCCAGAGCGCGTAGACGTTGTTCGTCGTGCCGTTCTTGTATGCACCGCCGGAGACATAGAGAAGGATGCGGCGGCTGGAGAACGCCGGAACGCCGATGTCGTACGAATCGTAGGTCGTGACGATCCTCACCGGCGCCGCATAGCTGCCACCGCCGTTCGTCGACTTCACGATGTAGATGCCGCGCGAGCCGGTGTCGGGATAGAAGCCGAAGACATCGCCGCCGGAGTTCGTCTTCACGTCAGCGCCGATCGCGGTGCCCGTCGTTTCCGAACTGCTGATCTGAATCGGAGTGCCCCAGCCGGTCGAGGTGCGGCGATTCATGTAGGCCGGGTTGCCGTTGTGCCAGATCACATAGATGTTGTTTGCATACGGCGATGAGCCGCTGTGATCGACCCACTGCATCTGCTTGTCGGTGTTCGTCTGGCTGCCGGAGATCGTGCCGTCGAACGTCCACGTTGCACCGCCGTTCGTCGACTTGTACGACTGCACCTTCAGCGTGTTGCCGTTGATGCCCATCGTGCTCGACCACGCGGTGCCATCGGAGGTCCACTCGACGGTCGGATCAGAGTGATACGAGTCGCCACTCGCGAGCGGCAGTGTCGTCTGCCCCCACGTCACACCGCCGTCGGCCGAGTAGTACATGCCCTGCGTGCCGGAGCCGCCGATGTTGTTCGAGGCCGAAATGATCTTGCTCGGATTCCAGTAGTTGATGCGGATGTCGGACTCGCTGCGTGAGGAAGTCTGCGATCCGGAGGTGCGAACGTTCGTGCCGGCGCTCGCTGCTTCAGCGCCGAGGCGCTTCACGGGTCCGCGATGCTCAGCGGCGTCATCGCGATCGCCGAACTCATATCCAGGCTCCATCGTCGCCTCGGGCTGTCCGGGCTTGAACTCCTGATGCGTCACCATCCACTCGAGCACTTCCTTCAGTACGAGCGGATAGCCGCCGGTCGGATCGTTGTCGTTGTCGTAGTTGACTTCAGGATGTCCCTTGCGCCAGTAGACCTTCAGCCAGGGCGGACGGATCGAATCGTCTGCGTCGTGCGCTTTCAGTTTGCTGAAGTCCTGATTCTGGCGAATCAGTTTGTCGAGAGCGCTGCCGGGTTTCGCGTGTGCTTTCTTGAGCTGATCGTCAAGCGACGGGAACTTCCCGTTGCCGTTGCCATTGCCGTTGCCGTTGTTCTGCGCAAGGGCCACCGTGCTGCTCAACACAAAAACGAGGGAGAGGAGGGCAAATACTTTCTTCAATCGAACTTCCCTTCCTTCAAAAAGAGCGCTGTTGTGGGGATGAGAGACTGAAGCCTTGGATCAAGATCTATGCCGTAGCTAAAACGCGCTTTTTGAGGAGTTTTGGTAGTTCGGCTGACCCTTGACCGCGAAAAGGGGCGGTCACCGATTGAGCAGCGAGGCAGAAGTTGACCCGGTGGATCGGGTTTGAGCCGACTAGTCCCTTCTCCCCCGCACGGGGGAGAAGGTGCCGAAGGCGGATGAGGGGCCTCTTGTTCGCGCGTTGCACGAACCCCTCATCCGCGCTTCGCGCACCTTCTCCCCTCGCGGAGGGGAGAAGGAACTGATGGCCCGAGCACCGCGAGTTTCTCTTACTCAGTCGCGGCGCGTGCGCGCCGTGGCTCGCTCGGGCTAAGCCCTGACGACGAACGTCGTTCCGCTCTCGTCCGAGCGCTGCACCTCGAGCGTGTAGCCATGGGCTTCCGCGATCCAGCGTGCGATGGGCAGTCCGAGTCCGGCGCCGTGTCCCGAGCGCGCGGCATCGACGCGGTAGAAGCGTTCGAAGATTTTCTCGTGCAGCTCGGGAGGGATTCCTGGTCCCTGGTCCGTGACCTCGATGCGCAACGGTGACGACGAGCAGCGGATGCTCACCTCGGTTTGCGGCCTTGTGTGCCGGATCGCGTTGTCGATGAGGTTCCCAACCATACGTTGCAGCAAGTCCTCGTCGCCGGTGATGACCAGCTCGCCGGTGCAATCGCTGGTTAGGGTGACATCCTTCTCGGCCGCGACGGAACGGAACGCGCGGACGGCCTGCCCGATCGTTTCGCCGAGGTCGACGCGATCGCGGCGAGCGGGAAGTTCGCCGGCGTCGCTGCGCGCCAGCAGGAAGAGGTCCTGCACGATCCGTCCGAGGCGGCGCACCGTGCGGCGCATGACCTCCAGGCTTTCGCGATACGAGGCTGCATCGCGGTCGTCGCGCGAGAGGGTCACATCGAGCTCGCCCTGAAGAATCGCAACGGGGGAGCGCAGCTCGTGCGACGCGTCGGCCATGAAGCGCTGCTGCGCCGCGCTCATCTCGGCGACAGGCTGCAGGCTGCGGCCCGCCAGAAAGTAGCCGCCGATCGCGGCGATGATGATGGCGATCGGGATCGCGATCAGCATTGCGTTGCGAGTCTCGGCGAGCGTCTCCTTCTGCGATGCCAGCGACTGCACGATGACGATCGCGATCGGGGTCTGGGCGATGATCACGGTCGTTCTGCGCACGCGGACCTTGCCGGTGAGCCGTATCTGATGCGCCGCGATCGTCCGTCCATTGCGATCGAGAACGGCGATGGCTCGTTCGCTGTCACGGAAGTCGTTCAGGATCTCCTTCGCCGCCGCAGGAAGATCGCCATGCACCTCGGCTGCCTCGTTCCCGAGCGCACTCGCGAATTGCCGGGCCGTCATCTGCAGCGAGCGGTCGAGCGATCGTTGCAGCTGATCGCGCGTGATCGCATACGTGACGAGGCCCGCGGCGATCAGCACGATCATCATCACGAGTGCGTACCAGGCCGTGAGCCGCAGGCGAATCGATTCGAACATCAGCGCGCCTCGAAGATGTAGCCGCTGCCGCGGATCGTGTGGATCAGTTTCGCCGAGCCCTCGCGCTCGATGAGCTTGCGCAGCCGGCCGATGTAGACCTCGATCAGATTCGTGAATGGATCGTACGCTTCGTTCCAGACGTGCTCGCCGATCTCTTCACGGCCGATGACGCGTCCCGCATTCAACGCGAGAAACTCGAGCAATGCGTACTCCTTCGTGGTGAGGGTGAGAGGCTCGCCGTCGCGCGTGACGCGATGCGAGCGCGTGTCGATCTTGAGGCCAGCGAGCTCCAGCACCGCGTGATGCTGGTTCCCGCGCCTGCGCAGCAGCGCACGAAGACGGGCCAGAAGCTCGGCGAACTCGAATGGCTTCACGAGATAGTCGTCGGCGCCTGCGTCGAGCCCTTCCACGCGATCGCGGACCGCGTCGCGCGCGGTGAGCATCAGGATGGGCGTGGCGACGTCCTGCTGCCGCAGGCGGCGCGCAACTTCGAAGCCGTCCGGCGCAGGAATCATCACGTCGAGCACCATGGCATCGTACGGATTCATGGTCGCGCGCTCGAGCGCGTCGTCGCCGGACGAGACAACATCCACCGCGTACGACTGCTCCGTGAGGCCGCGCTCGATGAAGCGCGCCATGTCCGGATCGTCCTCCACGACGAGGATTCGCATCCGGAGATCGTATGTGAATTCATCCGCGATTTAGGTTTGCGCGTGTAGAGAGATGTCGTGCTGATCCCGGCGATCCTCGCTGCCACCCTCTCGCTCGCCGACGCCCAGGCGATCGCGCTGAAGCAGGTCTCCGCCTTTCGTCAGGCTGAGCTCGAGCAGCGAACCGCGGCGGAGGATCTCAGGCAGGCACGTGCGTCGTTGCTCCCTCGCGTCCGCGATTCCTTCAGCGTCACGTACAACTCGCGCGACACGACGGGCGGTCCGAGCTTTCTCGCGTCGAACTCGGTGCACGAGTATCAGAATCTGATCGGTGTCGCCGGCGAGCTCGATGCGGGGCTGCTTGCCGCGGTGCATCGCGCGCATGCTCTCCTCGATGCAGCGCGCGCCGGCACCGAAGTCGCGCGGCGCGCCCTCGCCCGGGGCGTGACCGAGTCGTATTACGGAGCGGCGCTTGCGCATGCGAAGCGCAACGCCGCGGAGCAGAGCCTCGGCGCGGCGGAGGAGTTCGAGCGCGTCACGCGGCTCAACTACGAGGCAGGCGAGGTGCCGGAGGTCGATGCGATTCGCGCGCGTTTGCAGACGAGCGCGCGGCGCGATGATCTCTTTCAGTCGCGTGAAGCGGAAGCGATTGCCGATGCGGAGCTCTCCGCCCTGCTCGGCCTGAATGCTGTCGCGGAAGTCGAGCCGCTGCCGCAGTCGATCGATCCCGCGGCGATCGAGTCGTTCGGCGCAGACGGAGTCATGAAGCGTCCCGAGCTCGCGCAGGCAAGCGCGCAACTCGAAGCGGCGCACGCGGACGTGATCATCGCGCGCGGCGAGCTCTTGCCGCACATCACCTATTCACTCGATCGCGGCTTCGATTCCGAGTCGCTCTCGTCCGACATCGTTCGCAGCCATCGAGGAACGCTGGCCACCGCGAACATCGATGTGCCGATCTTCAACTGGGGAATCGCGTTCAGCAGGATTCGTCAGGCGAAGCTCAAGGAGAAGGAAGCGGCCGTGCAGCGGGAGCTCACCACGCGTGAGCTGAATGTCGCGTACATGACGGCACGGGCGCAGGTGACGGCCGCTGTCGCGAGAGTCGAGAACGCGAAGCATGCGCTCGACGACGCCGAGCGAAACGTCACGATCTCGATCGAGCGCTATCGCGCGGGCGAGGCGCCGGTTTCCGAGGCGACGGACGCGCAGACGGCGCGAGCGCAGGAGAGGATCGCGCTGCAGCAGGCGCTCTACGATGCGCAAGTCGCGCTGGCACATCTCAGGGAGGCGGTGGGGCAATGAAGAAGGAAGTAGTCTTACTGCTGCTCCTGTGCGCCTGCCACAAGGCAGAGGACGAGGCGAACGTCGTCGTCAGCGTGAAGGTCGCGAAGGCCGAGCGCACCACCATGACGAACGACATCACCATTGCTGCCACGCTCGTGCCGCGCAATCAGGCTGACATCACTCCGAAAGTCGCTGCGCAGATTCGCGAGATGGGTCTCATCCTCAACAAGAACGTCCATGCCGGCGACGTGCTCGCGGTGCTCGAGTCGCGCGATCTCACCGCGCAGCGCGCCGAGGCGGAGGCGGCGCTGCGAGAATCGGCGGCAACGGCGCGATCGACCGTGCAGGGGAGTGTGCCGCTGACGAACGCACAGGATGCGAAGGCGGTGCGCGACGCCGAAGTCGCGCTCGAGAACGCGCGCCGGACCCTGGAGCGCCGCAAGAAACTCTTCGAGGAAGGCGGCATCTCGAAAAAAGATCTCGAAGCCTCGGAGCAAGCCGCGGTGAATGCGGAGGATGATCTCCGCGTCGCGCAAACGGCGGCGCGGGTGCATGGCGAGATCACGAATCACGCCGATGTCACCGCGGCGCAGGCGAAAGAGCGCGAGGCGAGCAGCCATCTAGCCAGCGTCGACGCGCAGCTCGGCTACACCATCATTCGCGCGCCGTTCAACGGCGTCGTGACGGAGCAGTTCCAGCATCAGGGCGACTTCGCAGCGCCGGGCACGAAGATGCTCACGGTTGCCGATCCGTCGGCGCTCATCGCGAAGATGGAAGCCGGCGAGACGGTCGCGTCGACGTTGAAGAGCGGCGATGTGGTGAGCGTGATCCCGGACGAACATCCGGAGCAGGCCGTCCGCGGCACCGTATCACTCGTCGGACGCGGCGCTGATCCGCAAAGCCGCAGCGTGGAAGTGTGGGTGACGGTGCCGAACGCGAACGGCGCGCTGCGTGCGAACGGAGTCGCGCGCGTGGTGATCTCCGCGCAGTCGACGCCGAATGCCGTCGTGGTTCCATCCAGCGCAGTGACGCTCGACGCGACGAATGGCAACAGCGGCACCGTGATGATCGTCGATGCGCAGTCCGTCGCGCACGAAGTACACGTCACGACCGGCATTCGCAGCGGCGCGCGGACGCAGATCGTGTCTGGACTGAACGGCGGGGAGACCGTCGTGGTCGAAGGCAACTACGGTCTGCCGGACGGTGCGAAGGTCGTGATCGCGCAATGAGCGTCGCGCGGATCGTCGAGACGCAGTGGCGTGCGATCGTCGTCGTCGTCGTGCTGCTCGCGATCGGCGGGTTGGTGGGTCTGACGCGCGTGCCGCTCGCACTCTTTCCGACGACGAACTTCCCGCGCATCATCATCGTGATCGAGAACGGCGAGGTGCCCGCACAGCAGATGCTGATCACGGTCACGCGTCCCGTCGAAGAGGCGATGAGCGGCATTCCCGGCATCGCACGCATTCGCTCAGTGACGAGCCGCGGCGCGACGGAGATCGATCTCTTCTTCGACTGGCGCACGAACATCGAGCAGACGCTCCTGGTCGTGCAGTCGCGGCTCTCGCAGATGGCGACCTCGCTGCCGCCGGGGGCAAGCGTCACGCGCGTCGAGCGCCTGACCTTCGCGGTCTTCCCGATCCTGGGCTACTCGGTCACCTCGCCGAAGCGCGATCCGGGAACGCTGCGCACGATGAGCGAGCTCCTGGTGCGGCCTCCGCTGGCGCGTGTCGCGGGGGTTGCGAGCGTGAACGTGCAGGGCGGCGAGACGCGCGAGTACCACGTGAAGATCGATCCGGCGCGGCTCGAGGCGCGCGGACTCTCGATCGCGCAAGTCGTGGACGCCTTGAAGAACACGAACATCGTCGAGTCGCCGGGACTCATCGAAGAGAACCATCAGCTCGAGCTCGCCCTCGTGAGCGGACAGGCGCGGTCGCTCGAGGACATCGGACCGATCGTGGCCGGCACGGTGAACGACGCCCAGGTGAGATTGTCGGACATCGGCACAATCGAGCCGGGCTTCGCACCGCGCTACACGATCGTGACGGCGGATGGGCAACCCGCAGTGCTGATCAACGTGTTGCGCCAGCCGGCGGCGAACACGGTTGCACTCGCGGATGCATTGAAGCGCGAGCTCGATTCGCTGCGGCGCGCGTTGCCGCGCGACGTCGAGGTGAAGCCGTACTACGACCAGTCGCAGCTCGTGCGCGGCTCGGTCGGTTCCGTGCGCGACGCGATTCTGATCGGCCTCGTGCTGTCGGTGCTCATTCTCTATGGGTTCTTACGCAACTGGGGAACGACGCTCGTCGCCACGATCGTCATTCCGCTGACGATTCTCATTACGGTGCTCGCGATGTGGCTCGTCGGACTCAGCTTCGATCTGATGACGCTGGGCGGCATGGCGGCGGCGATCGGACTCGTCATCGACGATGCGATCGTCGTGGTCGAGAACATCTACGCGCATGCGGCACGCGGCGCGTCGAAGGCAGAAGCGGTGCGGCTCGCGATGCACGAGATCACCGGGCCGATCGTCTTTTCGACGATCACGCCGGTCGTCGTCTTCCTTCCGTTGTCGCTGCTCACCGGCGTGACGGGCGTGTTCTTTCGATCGCTCGCGCTGACGATGACGGTCGCTCTGCTCACATCACTCGTGCTCGCGTTGTTTCTGACGCCGGTACTCGCGCGGCGTTTCGTCGGCGTCGATACGCATGAGAAAGAGCATGGGGCGTTGCTGAAGCGCGCGATCGGTGCGTACGAACAGTTGCTCGACATCGCGCTGCGCAAGAAGCGGTTCGTCGTGGTCGCGATCGCCGTCCTCCTCGTGCTCTCCTACGGCGTCTACCGCCTCCTCGGCAGCGAGTTTCTTCCGGAGTTCGACGAAGGTGCGTTCATCATCGATTACGTCGCGCCGCCGGGTGCGTCGCTGGCTGAGACGAATCGGATCCTGCTGCACGTCGAGCGGCTGCTGAAGGAGACATCTGATATCGAGAGTTTCTCGCGCAGGACGGGCATGCAACTCGGTCTTGCCGGAGTGACGGAGCCGAACACGGGCGACTTCGCGGTGAAACTGAAGCCGAAGCATCGCGATCCGGAAGAGGTGATGTCGGAGTTGCGGCAGAAGATCGAGTCGAGCGAGCCGGCGCTGCGAGTGGAGTTCATCGGGATTCTCAGCGATCTGATCGGCGATCTCGCGAGCTCACCGTCGCCGGTCGAGATTCGGCTATACAGCGAAGACCAGACGGCGCTGCAGCGGACGGCGAAGCAGATCGCGGCGTCGATCGCGAAGGTGAAAGGCGTCGTCGAGATCTTCGACGGCATCGTGATCAGCGGGCCGGCGGTGACGTTCCGCGTCGATCCGCAACGCGCTTCCGCCCTTGGCGTGAGCAGCGCGGATGTGACCGAGACGCTCGAGGCGGCGCTCGGCGGCACGCGGGCTTCGTCGATCGTCGAGCGCGGACAGGCGATCGACGTGCGCGTGGTGCTGCCGAAGGACTACCGCCTGTCGCTCGACACACTGCGCGGGCTGCGCGTCCACTCGCCGGCGACGAATGGATTCGTTCGCGTCGATCAGCTCGCGACGATCGAATACGAGCAGGGACAGACGGAGATCAACCGCGATGGCTTGCGGCAGTCGATCGCGGTCACGGCGCGGCTGGAAGGGGCGGATCTCGGATCGGCGATTGATGCGATTCGGAGTCAGCTCGCAAAAGATGTGAAGCTGCCGGCCGGGATGGCGCTCGAGTATGGCGGCCTTTACGAAGAGCAGCAGTCGAGTTTTCGCGAGCTGGCGTTCACGCTGTTCCTCGCCGTTGCGCTCGTGTTTCTCGTGCTGCTCATCGAGTTCCGCTCGTTCGCGCATCCGATCGCGATCGTCACCGGCGCGGTGCTCGCCTTGTCCGGCACGCTCGTCGCGCTGCTGCTCACGCGGACGACGTTGAATGTCGTGTCGCTGATGGGGATGATCATGATCGTCGGCATCGTGGCGAAGAACGGCATTCTGATGCTCGACACCGTCGAGGATCATCTCGCTGCGGGCGACGATCTTCGCTCGGCGCTGATCCAATCAGGACATCGCCGTTTTCGTCCCGTGCTCATGACGTCGTTCGCGGCGATGCTCGGTATGAGTCCGCTCGCGCTCGCACTCGGATCGGGTGCGGATCTCCTGCAGCCGCTCGCGATCGCGGTGATCGGAGGACTCGCTTTTGCGTTGCTGCTGTCGCTCGTTGTCACGCCGGCGATCTACGCGATGATTCGCGGCGCGGCGCGTTCGTGACGTTCATCGGCGGCGCAGGCTCACGAACAACGCGGGCCGCCCGTTGATGAGGGCAGGCGTCAGCGTCCATGCCACGCGCCCCGTTGTCGTGTGCTGTCCAACGATGCCCTTCGCGATCGCACGACCGATCAACGCACCTGCCAGCACATCGGAGACGAAGTGTGCGCGGTCGTTGACGCGCGACATCGCGACGCTGCTCGCAACGCTGTACACGATCGTCGGCACGAGCCAGTTGTCATAGTGCGCCGCGATTCCGGTGGCGAAGGCAAAGGCGTTGGTGGCGTGTCCGGATGGGAAGCTTTCGTATGAGCTGGAGAGTGGATGAAAAGAACGGGCACCTTCACCCTGAATCGGACGAGCGCGGCCGAAGCCGCGTTTGAGCAGAGGCGTCACGATTCCGCCGGCGATGATCTCCGCTTCGAGCGAGTCGCGGCCGGCATCGCGAAGCGCATCGTCATGCGATGCGACTCCGCCGAGGATCAGCAGAGCGGAGATGTACTCTGCGCGGCGCCCGCCGAACGGCGTGACGGCGCGCGCGAGATCATTCGTCGCGGAGGATCGATTGCGCTGCACCGCGTCGTACAGATGCGGATCGGCCGCATAGACGCTGGCCACCGCGGCGGCGCCTTCGCCGAAACGCGACCATTGCGATGAGCTCCAGTGCAGCGGCGCCGCGGCCATGGCCTTCGCGTCTTCGACGTAGCGGTGCAGTTCTTTGCGTGCGGCATGCACTGCCCGTCTCGGCGCGCTGTCGGAAGCGAGGGCGGGAGACACAACGAAGAGGAGCAGTGCGAGACCGATGCGATTCATGACACGCGTTCGAAATCAGTGTGGCGCTGGCGAGACGACGACGAGGTCACTCGATGCGACGCCGCCGCCATGTGCGAGATAGATCTCTCCGCTTTTCGTCACGGCGGGATTGCGCGCGCCGGCAGCCGTAGGCACGGTCGCCACGAGCGACAAGTGACCGGCCGGATCGACGCGGGCGATCGTCAATTTCGCATCGCGCCCCGCGCCGGCGTAAAGCATGCCCGCTGCGTAGTCGAGATCGTCGACGCCATTCCCTGTGTCGAGCGAAGAGAGGACTTTGCCGTCACCGCCGGCATCGAGCACTTCGAGTTTGGCGCTGCATGCGACGAAGAGATGATTCGTGCTCTCATCGACGCGCAATCCATGCGGGCCGTCTTCGCCGCATCCCGGATTCCACGTGGCCACCGTCTTGCGGGTGTTGAGGTCGATCGCGAGAGTGCGGTCCTTGTCCTCGAGATTCGTATAGAAGCGATGATGCTTCGCGTCGACAGCGAAGCCTTCGGGATTTCCTTCGAACGTCAGCTTCTCCTTCTCCTTCAGCGTCGCAGCGTCGAGGAGGCGGATCGTGTTGTCGCGGGGCGTCGTGACCCATACCTCTTTCGTGACAGAGACGTAGGCCAGACCGTCGGGCATCGAGGTGAGCGTTTCGCAGCGCCCGCGCTCGAGCGTTTTCGCGTCGAAGGCGCAGACGGAATTGTCGGCGCGATTGCCGATGTAGGCTTTGCCGCCGCCGAAGGTGATCGAGCTTGGGCCGAGGAGACGCTTTCGCTCGCGCATCGTGACTTCCTTCGTCGGAGAGCCGGTGATCTGCCGGATCTTTCCTGTTGCGGCGTCGATGACGTAAACCACACCCGTGTTGCCGGGGACCCAGACGGAATTCGTTGCAGCGTCGAAGGCGATGTAATCCATCGCGATTCCTGCTGGTGTTCCGTTGGGCAAGGTCAACGTGCGAACCGCGTAGTCAGCGGCGTGCAACGACAGCGATCCGGCGAACAGCGCCAGGACGTTGAAGAGAGTGCGCGTGCGAATCATCGGCATGACGGGCCAAACCGTAGTGCAGCGTACCTAAACGCGCGATAAACGCGCACGATCCCTGCAGTCCAGAGTCGTTCTGAAAAGGAGATCCAATGAACAGAAGAATCATCACAGCACTGGCGACGACAGCATTGTTGAGCGCGATGACGGCGGGCGCAGTCACCACCGGCACAGCCGCGAAGCCGAAGATCACAATGAAGGAAGCGCGGACGATCGCGCTGAAGAAAGCGCCGGGGACGGTGAAGAGCGAAGAGCTCGAAAACGAGCACGGCAAGTTGATCTATTCGTTCGACATCTCAACGTCGAAGAACGGCGTGACGGAAGTCAACGTCGATGCTTTGAACGGAAAGATCGTGGCGGTTCAACACGAGAACGCGGCCAAGGAAGCAGCGGAGAAGAAGCAGGAAGCGAAAGAGAAGAAGCATTGACCGCTCAGAATCAAGAATGAAGACCGAGGTGCGCAAAGTCGAGCCTGAGATAGTCCCTTCTCCCCCGCGCACCGGGGGAGAAGGTGCCCGAAGGGCGGATGAGGGGCGGTTTTCCGTGTGAGGCACAACCCCTCATCCGCGCTCCGCGCACCTTCTCCCCTCGCGGAGGGGAGAAGGAACTAGGCACATCCCTCATCCCTCATCCCTCTATTTAATGGTCGTTGGCGCCGAAGGGGGCGCGGGGGTAATCGGCGCGCAGTTTTTCCATGATCGCTTTGACCGTTGCGTTGGCGCCGGTCGCGCGGCTCACGTCGCGGAACGAATAGCGCGGGCCCTTCACGATCTGAAAATTGATCTGGTAGCAAACATCGCCAGCGGTCTGCGCCTGGCAGGTGAACCAGATCTTCTCGAGGCCGGGCACCTGGAACTCGAAGTTCTCTTTCGGATCGGAGCCGTCGATCCAGGAGAACGTGTCGCCCTTCATGACGAGACGCCCCGGATGCTCTTTCTTCAGCGGTCCCCATCCGCGAACGAGCAGGAGCTCGTTGTAGACGGTCTCCGCGGGCGGTGCCGGCTTCTTCTCGTCTGCCGTCTTCGTCGCCAGCAGCGCGGAGATCACCGAGTCCTGCACGCCGTTCTGTTTGAGATAGAGGAGATCGTTCATCGTGAGCTTGTAGGAGAGTCCGGACTGCTTGATCTGCTCCGCGATGAGGTTTTCCGAGATGCCGGATTTGACGATCTTCACGATGTCGGCGAGGCGGGCGTCGTCGGCTGCAGCGGCTGGTTGGGCTGCGGGAGTGGGAGCCGGTGCCGCAACAGGGGCAGGCGCCGGGACGGGATTCGTCGAGGTCGTTTCGGTCTGCTGCGCAACGATGGAAATCGTCGCGAGCAGCGAGATGGCGATGAGCACGCGTTTCATGAGTCCTCCTGATTCGATCGGCGAACTATATCGAACCGGTCACATCTGCCGGAACAGGTGGACGTAAGCGCGGCTCACCGGCAGCACTTCTTTGCGCTTTTTCAGGTGGATCTCCGCGGTTTCGTTGTCGAGACGTTTCACGTGGCTGATCGACCGCAGATTGACGACGACCGATCGATGCACCTGTGCGAACTGACTCGCATCGAGTTGCGCGAGCAGTTCTTTGAGCGGCGTGCGCACGGTCGCTTCGCCCGTCTCTCCAGCATCGTTGCGCCAGGCGATCACCGTGTACTTCGCGTCGGCGCGAAGGTAGTCGATGTCATCTGCCGCGATGAGTCTCACCGTCGCGCCGGCCTGTGCGCGGATCCAGCGCAACCCTGACGATGCTGATGCCTGCCGCAACTGCGCAACCTGCGCGGCCAGTTCGCTCAGCAACTCTTCTGTATTCACCGCCGGCTTCGCCGATGCCAGCCGTTCCTTCAGCCGCGACACCGTTTCCGCGAGCCGCGGCGATTCCACCGGCTTCACAAGATAGTCGAGTGCCCCGCGATCGAACGCCTGCACCGCGTAGTGATCGAAGGCCGTGACGAAAACGAGATGCGCGCGGCGGCCGATGTGCGTCGCCGCGTCGATGCCTGACAACCCCGGCATGTGGACATCGAGAAAGCAGATGTCGGGCTGCTGTTCGTCGAACCGCTCGATCGCCTCGCGTCCATTGCGCGCTTCGGCCACGATCTCGAGCTCCGGCCAGGCCTCTGCGAGCTGGCGCGCGAGCGCGTCGCGCAAGAGCGGTTCGTCGTCTGCGATCAATGCGGTCGGCCGTTTCGTCACGTGGTCACCGGAATCTCGATCTTCGCACGCACACCATGCGGTTTCACTTCGGCGATGTCGAGCGACGCCTCGGCGCGAAACATCAGCTGCAGCCGTTCGCGCAACGCCGCCAGGCCGGTGCCGAGACTTGCGTTGGCGCCGTGGAGTCCTACGCCGGTGTCGGAGACGTGAACGATGCAGCGACGATCGCCGCGACGCACATCGATGTCGATGCGGCCACCATCCTCCGAAGGATCGATGCCGTGGCGAACGGCGTTCTCCACGAGCGTCAGCAGCGCGGTTGGCGGACAGCGAACGGCAAGCGCCTCTTCATCGACCGACAAGTTGTATTGCAGGCGATCCGGCATGCGCATCTGCATTAGCTCGAGATACGAGCGCGTCAGCTCGACTTCTTCGCCGATCGTCGTGACCGTTTCATCGAGATGCGGAACGGCCGCGCGCAGATAGCGGATGAGACTTCCGAGCAGCGCGGAGGCCTGAGGCGATCCCGCATCGACGAGTGCGCGCACATTCGCCAGCGTGTTGAAGAGAAAGTGCGGTGCGACTTGCGCGCGCAACAGGCGCAGCCGCGCATCGAGTGCCTCGCGTTCGAGCTCGCTCCGCTGCAATTCGAACTCGAGCGCCTGATGCCGGAACAACGCTTCCTTCTGACGAACGACTGCCGCGAGCGCGGTCCACGGCGCGAGCAGAATGCTCATGAACGTCAGCATCATCCAGCCGTCCATCCGCTCCTTGCTCTCCCAGAACCGCGGACCAGTCAGCAGCCAGAATGCGAGCGTCGTCGCCGGCATCGCGACACCGACGGCGATCACCTGCAGCGCCCAGCGCGCGATCCAGGATGGCAGCCAGCGCGGCCAGCGCTCGAAGAACGAGAACGCCAGCGCGCCCACGAGGCCGAGCGTGATCGTTCGCGTCAGCAGTGCATCCCTGTCGTGCCACCCGCGGTGCAGCAGCCAGTAGACGAAGAGCGAGACGAGTAGCGCGACGCCGATGCGGCGGAAGAAAGTCATCAACCGTAGTCTAGTCTCCGCGATCTCCGCGCCTCCGCGTGAGAAGGACGAACAGCGGGTTTCGAGGCGCAAGAGGCCGATTGGAGCGACAATCAGAGCACTTGATTCCGAGTCGGGAACAGCTCAAGGCGATCGCGCAGATGCCGAGCGGCGACCTTCATCAGGTGCCGTATCCGGTCGTGCTCTATGCCTATGCGCACGAGAAGCGCAGCGGCGTGTTGAAACTCAAGCGCCAGCAACTCGAGAAGCAGATCATTTTCGAGGAAGGCGTTCCCGTCGACTGCCGCTCCAATCTCGCCACCGAAACCCTCGGCCGCTTTCTCGTCGCGCAGAACAAACTGCCGGCGGACAAGCTCGCGCAGTTTCTCAGCGAGTCGTACTCGAGGCAGATTCCGTTCGGCGAGCTGCTGATCGATCAGGGCATCCTGACTCCGTATGAGCTCTTTCGAACGCTGCAGCAGAATCTCGCGCGCAAGCTGCTCGATGGATTCGGATGGCACGACGGTGAGTTCGGACTCTCGCTCGATGTGCCGCAGGTCGGTTCGCCGCTGAAGGTACGGGTGCCGCAACTCGTGATCACGGGGGTGATGAAGTTCGCGAGGCAATCCGAGATCGATTCGTCGGTCGGGCCGCTCATCGGCAAGACGCTGGGGCTTTATCCCGACCCTGGATTTTCGATTGATGAAGTGCGGCTCGCGCCCCGCCACGCGGCGGTGCTCGAGGCCTTGAAGAAACGCGCGCGGATCGATCAGATCGCGGAGGCGACGCAGCTGCCGTTCGAAGAGATCACGCGTCTTCTCTACGCACTCGCGATTCTCGGTGCTGCCGTGCCGGCGGAGCAGATCCCAAAGACCGTCGCGCCGCCGCCGCCCGCGCCGAAGCCCGTTGCTCCCCAACCAGCCGTTGCACCACCGGTGCAGCCGGTGCAATCGATCGACGCGCTTCGCAACGACGTCATGCGGGTCTACCTCGACTATCGGCGCAAGGATCCGTTCGAGCTCTTCGGGCTCGCGGATGACGCCACTCCGCTGCAGATCAACGCTGCATTTCTCGCGTTTGCGAAGCGCTTCGCGCCGTGGCAGTTCGAGGGTGGCGACGAACTGCGTGCGCTGGCGGAGAAAGCGGAAGAGATGTTTCTCGCGGCGACGAAGGCGTACACGCTGCTCTCCGACGCGGATGAGCGGCGCTCGCTCGCGAGTCAGCGGCGCTCGAAGGCGCAGGCGCGGCAAGCCGCGCCGCAGCAATACACGATCAAGACGGATCTGCTCGATCCCGACGTGCAATATCGAAAGGGACTCGAGCTGAAGGAGCAGGGGAAGCTGCGCGAAGCGCTCACGCAGTTCGAGTTCGCCGCGGACTGCGATTCGCAGAGCGGCATCTATCGCGCCGAGGCGGCGTATTGCCGCTACTTGATGTCGCCGTTCATTCCGACAGGCCGCAAGTCCATCGAAGAATTGCAGGAGGCGATCCGCATCGAGCCGGAGTGCGGGCTCGCGTACTACTACGCCGGCGAGATCCACCGCGCCCTCGGCGACCGTGCGAACGCCGAGAAGAATCTGCGCACCGCGAACAAGCTGATGGCGCCGGATCGCAGACCGATCGAAGCGCTCAAGGCGCTGGGCACATAGAACGTCAGTGTCCGCGCAATCCGGTGATCGACGCCTGCGCCAGTACGTGGCCGCGAATGATGAACCGCAGCTTGCGCCAGGTCATCGGCGTGCCCGCGTCATCGATCGATTCGAGATCGAGCGCGTAAACGGTGAAGCGGTATTTGTGTGGCGGCCCTTCCGGCGGGCAGGGGCCGTCATAGCGGCGTTTGAGAAAATCGCTGTACGCATGGCGGCCGCCGCTCGCGAGGTCTGGCTCCGCTGCGCCTGCGTTGGCAGCGAGCGAGGTCGTCGTTGCCGGGATGTTGTACGCCACCCAGTGAATGAAGCCGTCACCGCCGCGTGCCTCGTAGTCGTCGAGGACCAGCGCGTAACTCTTCGTCCCCGCGGGCGCGCCGCTCCAGGCCAGCGCGGGTGAGATGTTCTCGCCGTGACAATCGAGTCCGTTGAGGACTGTGTTGGCGGGCAGCATCGCTCCTTCCTGAAACGTGCTGCTGGTGAGACGGAAGGAGCTCTGATGCGGCTGCTGCTGCGTGGCGCAGGCTGCGAGCAGCAGAGCGAGCAGCGTCATTCGACGCGCGTATCGATTGCGATCCAATTCACTTCCCATGTTTTCTCGCATGCTCACATTGTGTGCGGATGGTGGTCTTGTGAACATAGCCACTTTCGCATGAACTAGTCCCTTCTCCCCCGCGCACGGGGGAGAAGGTGCCCGAAGGGCGGATGAGG
>CAZKID010000048.1:0-19012 GCA_964552405.1 uncultured Thermoanaerobaculia bacterium | reverse complement strand
TTTTCTCACTCTGTGTCGGCGGGGGCAACATAACCGACCCCCGGGGCGCCGGGCAAAGGGGAAAGTTTATCGGCTGGGGGTTCTTCATCGTATTCTGCGGCGCGCTTTCCACGCGGCTGCGCTTCAGCGAAAACATTCAGGATCTGCGCGCAAAGGGAAATCCCGGCGTCGTGACGCAGGCCCGCATCACGGGGAAATTCGGACAGTCGTTCGACTTCATGATGTGGGTCGTCGAAGGCAAGTCTCTCGACGAAGTGCTGGACCGTACCGGCTCCGCGACGAAGGATCTTTCCACACTCGTCAACGATCAGACGATCGCGTCGTATCAGTCGATCTCGTCGTTCCTGCCGCCGCGCGATCAACAACTCGCGACGATCGCTGCGCTGCAACGGGGAGCGAACGACAAGTTCAACCCGAAGCGGATTCACGATACGTTCTACGCCGCGCTGAAGGCCAACGACTTCCGGCCCGAGGCGTACGACAGCTACATGCCGCTGTTCGAGCAGGCGTTGCAGCCAAAAGAACCGGTCACGCTCACGAACCTCGGCAACCCGGAGTTGCTCAAGCTCACTGAGCGCTTCGTGAAGAAACTGCCGAACGGGAACTGGATCTCGGTCATCTACTTCTATCCGACGGGCGGAAAGTGGCCGCGTGAAGTGCCGCCGCGGCTGCTCGACGTCGCGGCGAAGCATCCCAACGACATCGTCACCGGCGTGAATCTCGTCAGCGGGACACTGCGCCGAATCGTCCGCAACGATGCGAAGAACGCGACGATCATCGGCTTCATCGCGGTCGCGGTGCTGATGTTCAGCAGCTTCCGCACGATCAGGATGACGCTGCTGACGTTCGTGCCGTTCGTCGCGGGAGCCGCCGGGATGCTTGGCCTCATTGCGCTCTTCGACCTCGAATTCAACTTCATGAACATCTTCGTGGGGCTGATGATCATCGGCGTGGCAACGGATTACGCGGTGTACATGCTGCAGCGCTACGTCGAGAGTCCGGCGACGTTTCACAAGTCGGCGCATGAGACCGGCAAAGCGATTCTGATGGCCGCGCTGACGGCGATCGTGGGCTATGGATCGTTCGCGTTCTCGCACTACCCGGGGCTGCGATCGATCGGCTATGCTTCATTTTTCGGCATCGGTTTGAGCGGCATCGCCGCGATCACGCTCTTGCCGGCGATACTCGTGCTGGGGGAAGGCAATGGAAACGACGATTCCACAAGTAGTTCTTGATCGCATCATCCGCGGGCGGGCGATGGTCAATGTATTGACTGTCATCGCCGCGTCGTTGTTCATCGCCCTGCTGGCACAGGTTGCCGTACCGATTCCAGGCTCACCGGTTCCGCTGACACTGCAGCCGATCGCCGTGCTGCTCGTTGGCGTTACTCTCGGCTCGCGGCGCGGAGCCGCTGCCGCGGCGCTCTACCTGTTCGAAGGCATGAGCGGCATGCCGGTGTTCGCGCAGGGACATGCGGGCATCTTCTGGGTCACGGTGGGCCCGACGGCGGGCTATCTCCTGTCCTATCCATTCGCTGCATTCGTCGCAGGCTTCGTTTCGGAGCGCGGCTGGGGATCGCAGATGCTGCGTTCCATCGCCGGGATGCTGCTCGCGCTCGGTGTGATATATGCAGGCGGATGGGCATGGCTCGCCGTCTACTTCTCACCACGCAACGCGTACTCGATGGGCATCCTCCCGTTCTTCGTCGCCGACATCGTGAAGGTCGCGATCGGCGCGTCGCTGCTGCCGTCCGCGCAGCGTTTGGTCTCGCGCTTGTCGTCGCACTGACGGCACAGGCGGGGGCGCCTGTGCCCCCACAGGACACGACGCACAAGATGGTGCGAGACGTCGACGCGAAGAACGTCGAGCGGACGATCCGCACACTCGTCTCCTTCGGCACGCGCAACACGATGTCCGCGCAGGACGATCCGAAGCGAGGCATCGGTGCCGCACGCGACTGGCTCTACTCCGAGTTTCAGAAGATCGCCGCAACGTCGAACGGGCGAATGAACGTCGAGTTGCAGAGCTTCGACGTGCATCCCGGTGAGTTCGATCGCATCACGCAGGAGACGAAGCTCACGAACGTCGTCGCCACGCTGCGCGGCACGAAGTGGCCCGATCGCGTGTACGTGGTCAGCGGTCATTACGACTCGATGTGTACGAGCCCTACCGACATTCAATGCGATGCGCCGGGCGCAACGGACGATGCCTCCGGCGTCGCCGTCGTTCTCGAAGCGGCGCGCGTCATGGCGCGGTATCCGTTCAACGCCACGATCGTCTTCATGGCGGTGCCCGGCGAAGAGCAGCACCTCATCGGATCCAACTACTACGCGAAAGATGCGAAGAAGCGCGGCATCAACATCGATGGCATGTTCACGAACGACATCGTCGGTCACAGCGAAGGCGACCCGCGCGTGCGTCTTTTCTCGGAGGGTGTTCCCACCAACGAGACCGAGCAGGAAGCTGCGACGCGACGCAACATCGGCGGCGAGAACGACTCCGAGTCGCGTGAGCTGGCGCGGATGATCGCATCGGCGGCCTCGCGCTACGTGAAGGATTTCAGCGTCTGGATGATCTACCGCCGCGATCGCTATCTGCGCAGCGGCGATCACGTCTCATTCCTCGAGCAGGGATTCCCCGCTGTCCGCTTCACCGAGCCTCACGAGAACTACGACCATCAGCATCAGAACGTTCGGGTCGAAAACGGGAAGGAGTTCGGCGACCTGCCGAAGTTCGTCGAGTTCCCCTTTGTCGCGAATGTCGCGCGCGTCAACGTGGCGGCACTCGCCGAGCTCGCAACCGCCCCGGCCCGCCCAGCCCACGTCCGCATCGTCACGACGCGCCTCCCCAACGACACCGATCTCGCATGGGACGCCAGCGACGGTGCGGATCACTACGAAGTCGTCTACCGCGAGACGACCGCCGCGCAGTGGCAGCATTCGATCTCCACCGGCACCGCGACGAGTTACACCGTCAAGCTGTCGAAGGACAACTACATCTTCGGAGTGCGCGCCGTCGATGCGGCCGGGCATCGCTCGCCCGCGGTGTATCCGAAGCCGGAAGGGCGGAGAGCGCCTGCGGCGAAGTAATCGACGTACAAATCGCTCGCTCTAACGCACACGACGACTAATTCGCTCCCTCTCGATGAAAGCGTATTGCTCGTTTGCCATCTCGGGAAGTAGTCGCCGGCCGGGACGGCCGGCGACTGCGGGCGGGACGCCCGCTCTCCGTTACGTCGCGGTTGCCGGTTCGGGTTCGGGGAGCGGTTTCGATTCGCGGCCCGAGCGTTCCGTCGTCTTCTGCTCCGCAGCGCTCTTGTCGAGCAGCGCGATGCGCAGCACATCCTCGACGTGCTCCACGAAGTGGAACGTCACGTCGCGCTTGATCGGCTCCGGCACCTCGATGAGATCGCGCTCGTTGAGCTTGGGCAGAATGATCGTATTGATCTTCGCGGCACGCGCGGCGAGCACCTTCTCCTTCACGCCGCCGATCGGCAGCACGTCGCCGCGCAGCGTCACCTCTCCCGTCATCGCCACGTTGCGACGCACCGGGCGTCCCGTGAGCACGCTGATGATGGCCGACGTGATGGTGATGCCTGCCGACGGACCATCTTTCGGAATCGCGCCCGCAGGTACGTGAATGTGGATGTCGTGCGTCTCGAAGTAGTCGCCGGGAATCCCCTGCTCATCGGCATGCGCGCGCGCATAGGTGAGCGCGGCCTGCGCCGACTCCTTCATCACTTCGCCGAGCTGACCGGTGAGTGAGAGCCGTCCCTTCCCCTTCACCGCCGTTGCTTCGATGAAGAGAATGTCGCCGCCGACCGAAGTCCACGCCAGCCCCGTCGCCACTCCCACCTGATCTCTCTCCAGCAACTCCTCGGCGAAGTGCTTCATGGGGCCGAGGTACTTCTCGACGTTCGCATCGGTGATGCGATAGCTCTCTTCAGTCTTGCCTTCGGCAACCTGCACCGCGATCTTGCGGCAGATCGTTCCGATCTCGCGCTCGAGATTACGCAGACCCGCTTCCTTCGTGTAACCCGTAATGACGCGCATGATGCCGGCGTCCGTCCAGGTCACGTTGATGCCGTCGATCCCGTTCTCTTCCATCTGCTTCGGAATCAGATGCTGCTTCGAGATCGAGAGCTTCTCTTCATCCGTGTAGCCGGAGAGACGGATCACTTCCATCCGGTCGAGGAACGCGGGCTGGATCGTGTCGAGCGTATTCGCCGTCACGATGAACATGACGTTCGACAGATCGTACGGAACGCCGAGGTAGTGGTCGCGGAACGAGAAGTTCTGTTCGGGATCGAGCACCTCGAGGAGTGCCGACGAAGGATCGCCGCGATAATCCGCGCCGATCTTGTCGACCTCATCGAGCATGAACACCGGATTCGAGGTCGCGGCCTGATTGATGCCCTGAACGATGCGGCCGGGTAGTGCGCCGACATAAGTGCGGCGATGACCGCGGATCTCCGCTTCATCGCGCACGCCGCCGAGCGAGATGCGGACGAATTTGCGATCGAGCGCGCGCGCAATCGAACGCCCGAGTGAAGTCTTGCCGACGCCCGGAGGTCCGACGAAGCAGAGGATCGGCCCCTTCATCTTCGTGCCGCGCAGCTTGCGCACCGCGAGGTATTCGAGGATGCGCTCTTTGATCTTCTCGAGGTCGTAGTGATCCTCATCGAGCACCGTTCGCGCGCGCTTGAGATCGTGATTGTCGGCGGACATCTGTCCCCAAGGCAGTCCCGTCATCCAGTCGAGATACGTGCGGATGATCGACGTCTCGGCGGAATCGGGATGCGAACGCTCGAGGCGCTTGATCTGCTTCTCGATTTCTTCGCGCGCTTCCTGCGGGATCGACTTCTCTTCGATCTTCTTCCGATAGTTCTCGACTTCTTCGGCGAGCTCTTCGCCTTCGCCGAGCTCGGACTGAATCGCCTTGAGCTGCTGGCGGAGGAAGTACTCGCGCTGCGACTTGTTCATCTCGCCCTGCGCGGCAGTCGAGATCTCCTGCTGCATCGTCAACAGGTTGATCTCGCGCGTGAGGAGCTCGTTGACTTTCTTGAGCCGTTCGATCGGATCGATCGTCTCGAGAATGCCCTGCGCCTCTTCGAGTTTCAGATCGAGATTCGATGCCGCGAGATCGGTGAGGCGTGCGGGATCATCGAGGTTCGCCGCGATGACCATCACTTCGGGCGAGATGTTCTTGCCAAGCGACACGGCACGCTCGAGGTTCTGCTTCACCGAACGGATGAGCGCTTCGACTTCGAGCGGCCGATCCTTGGTGATCGGTTCTTCGATGCGCGTGATCTTTGCCTTGAAGAACGGCGCGGTCTGGATGAAGTAATCGATGCGCGCGCGGCTGAGTCCCTGCACCAGGATGCGGATGCGGCCGTCAGGCAGCTTCAGCATGCGCATGATGATCGCCACCGTGCCGACCCGATAGAGATCTTCTTCGCCCGGATCTTCGTTCTGGAAGTCTTTCTGCGCCGTCAGCATGATCACGCGGTTCTCGGCCAGCGCCTGATCGACCGCGTTGATCGACTTCTCCCGCGACACCGACAGCGGGACGATGATGAAGGGGAAGATGACGACGTCCTTCAGCGGCAGGACCGGAAGGACATCCGGGATTTTGATTGCGTCTTCTTTCGCGGTTTCGTTCGCGTCAGTCATGTAGACCTCTTATTTGGTGCAGGCGGAGAGAACCGGACTCCTCATTTGCAAGCTGGATACCGAGGATCATTTCAGTCCATGCAGTTCCTTCACGAATGCTTCCACATCTTCGAATCGCCGGTAAACCGAGGCGAAACGAACATATGCGACGGGGTCGAGCTCCTTCAACCGGTTCATCACCATCGTGCCGAGCTGTTGACTGGAAATCTCACGCTCGCCAGCATCGAGCATCTCGCGCTCGATCGAGTCCGCCAATTGCTCGAGCGACTTCTCCGATACGGGACGTTTGCGACAAGCGATGTGTAATCCGCGCATGAGTTTCTCGCGGTCATAGGGCTCCCGCCGTTCATCGCGCTTGACGACCATGAACGGCTCGATGTCGATCTTTTCGTAGCTGGTGAAACGGCGTTCGCACTGTACGCACTCACGGCGACGGCGAATGACGTCTCCTTCCCTGCTCTCTCTCGAATCGACCACCCGATCCTCAGTGTGCCCGCAGAACGGACAACGCATGAGGCGCCGTATATCACATCAGGCAGCAGACAGCAGGCCGCAGACAGCAGGAATCACTCTCCACCGGCTGCCTGCTGCCCGCTGTCCGCTGTCTTCACGACGTCCTTCCAACGCATCCCTTCGTGCGCGAACAGCATCAATCCTGTCGCGACGACGGGAAGTGTTCCGACCACGTGAAACAGCAACGCTGCTGCAACCGACGAGTCGATGTTGAATCCGTAAAACGTGGTCAGGATCAACTGACACGCCTTGTGAAAGCCGCCCACGCCGCCCGGTGTCGGAACGAGCATGCCGATCGTCGAGAGTCCGGAGATGAAGAAACTCGCGTCGAACGGCATCGGCCTTCCCATCGCAACCACCACGAACCAGAACTGTCCTGTCAAACAAAGCCAGATTCCCGCGGTCGCGCTGACGACCATGAGCAGCGTGCCGGGGCGGCGTGTCAACTGCAGCGACTCCGCGAACGAATCGAAGAAGTGCATCCATGATTCGCGGAAGCGGTGCGGCACGACTTTCCCGATCCACGCGTGCAGCCGCCGGATCACGTTGCGGAACATCAGCACGCCGGCGATGAAGAACGTCAGCGCGACCAGCGTCACCGCACCGCCGATCGCACCGCTCTTGATCAATAGAAAAGCACGCGAGCCGGAGTAAGCGTGCCAGTGACGCACGACGTAGTAGATGAAGAGGATCATCAATCCATACAGATCGAGGATCCGCTCAGTCAGCACCGTTCCGAGCGCCGCGGTGAATCGCACATTGGTTCGTCGCGCGATCAATGCCGGACGTGCAACATCCCCCGCGCGGATCGGCAAGACAGTCGACAGCATGTAGCCGACCGTGTTCGCGAAGAACGTCGGGTAGAACCCCGGCGCATTCTCGTCAGCACCGAGGAGCCTTCGCCAACGGAGGGTTCGAAGCAGCAGCGCCAAAAAATTCACCGCGAGCCCGCCGATGAACCATGGCATGCTCGTCCCGCGGATGATGCTCCAGACATCCCGCAGATTGCTGTTCCAAAGAAAGAGTCCGAGGAACAGAATCGTCAGCAGCGCGATGACGGTCAGGCGTAGGGCGCGTTTCAAAGTCCGCGAGTTGTATCACGTTGTGAGTATCGAGTTCCGAGTACCGAGTAGCGAGTAAAGCCACTCGTCACTCGTCACTCGTCACTCGTCACTGGAATCTATGCTGAAGACCTGGATAGGCTCGGTTTTCTATCGCCACGACACCGGCGTGGGGCATCCTGAAACGCCGCGGCGGCTCGATGCCGCGGTGGACGGCGTTGGTCGTGCTGGTCTCGCTGGCACGCTGGTCCGCGATGTCACGACTCATCCCGAGGCGGGACGCATCATCGCCAAGGTGCACTCCCTCGATTATGAGCGCGAGCTCGAAGCGGCGTGCCGCGGCGGCATGCGTCTCTTTCACTCCCTCGACAATCCGATCTCGTCTGCGAGCTTCTCCGCGGCACGTGGCGCGGTCGCCGAGGCACTGGCGGCGGCGGAAGATATCTGGTCGTACGGCGAGAGCACGCGCGCGTTCGTGATCGCGCGCCCACCGGGTCACCACGCGGAGCGCGCCGAAGCCATGGGCTTCTGCTTCTTCAACACGATCGCGTGCGTGGCGGAGTGGCTGCTCGAGCAGCAGGGCATCGAGCGCGTGTTCATCTTCGACTTCGATGTGCATCATGGAAATGGCACGCAGCATCTGTTCGAGGAACGCGACGATGTTTACTACGCGTCGATGCATCGCTATCCGTTTTATCCGGGCACGGGCGCGCGCAACGAAATCGGCGAAGGGAAGGGACGCGGCTTCACGCTCAACATTCCAATGGAAGCAGGTGATGGCGATGCGGAGTATTTGCGCAACGTCGAAGATGAAATCGTGCACGTGATCGATGACTATGCGCCGAATGCGATTCTCCTCTCCTCCGGGTTCGATGCGCATCGCCTCGATCCCCTCGGCGGCATGAACGTGACCGAGCACGCATACGGCGAGATCACGCGGCACGTCGTCGAACTTGCTGAAAAACATTGCCGGGGACGTGTACTCTCCCTGCTGGAAGGTGGATACGACATGGAAGGAATCGCCGCGAGCGTCGCAGATCATGTGAGGGCGATGTCATGACCGCCACACCGCAATACATTCCTCCGCCACTGCAGCAGCCGGCACAACCACAGCCGCAGCAGAAGAGCGGCTGTCTGAAATGGCTGCTCATCGGCTGCAGCGCGCTGTTCGCACTTTTCGTCGTCGTCATTGCCGGCATTGTCGTGTTCGCGTTCGCGATGGTGCGCAAGACCGACGCGTATCGAATCGCGCACGATCGCGCGATTCACGATCCACGCGTGATCGATGCACTCGGCTCACCCGTGGAAACAGGCTGGTGGGTGAGCGGCAGTGTCAAAGTGGAGAACGGAGCAGGCACCGCCGACATCAAGTTCCCCATCCATGGTCCGAAAGGAAAGGCGGTCGTCGAAACGAAAGCCATGCGCGACGAGCGCGCCGACAAGTGGGTGTTCACGAAGATGAAGGTGTATCCCGACGGCGGGCCACCCATCGACTTGCTGGAGTGAGGCGCTGCAGGCGGCGCCGCCGTCATCCCGAGCGAAGTCCCGGGTGGGCGGGCGGTACGACGATCATGTCGCGCGCCTCCCACACCCAGGTCCCTCGACTTCGCTCGGGATGACACTTCAGCCGCTTAGGATGTCCTCATACAAAGTTTCCAGCCGTGTGATCCGCAATTCCTTCGAGAATCCATTCACGACATGCTCGCGAGCACGTGCGGCGACGAAACCGCTCTGCTGTGGATTCCCGATCACCTCGCGCAACGCAGCAGTCAACGCGGCGCGATCTTTCATCGGAATCAGCCAGCCCACATCGCGCGATGACACGAGCTCGCGATTCCCTCCGGCATCGCTGGCGATCACCGGCTTCCGCATCGCCATTGCTTCGCGAACCGTGCCGGTGATTCCCGTTCCCGCCCACGAGGCATCGACGACGAGATCGCACGACGCGAACACATTCGGCATGTCGGTGCGGTACTCGATCGCCGAAACGTACGGCGTCATTTTCTTCAACGCCGCATACGCAACCACTTCCGCTTTCTCGGCTTCGTTGCGGCAGCCGATGAGCGCCAGATGCACCTCAGGAAACTCGGCAACGACATCCGACACGGAGTCGATGAGCTCCTTCCATCCCTTCCAGTCGCGAACGCCGACCTGCGCGATGAGGAATCGATCGTCGCCGATGTTTTTCTCGCGCCGGAACGCACGCGCATCCCAACGCTCGGGATCGAAGAGCGCGACGTCGGTGCCGGCGAAAACGACGGTCACCTTCTCATCCGGAAGTTTGCCGCTCGACACGATCACATCCTTGATCTGCTGACACACCGTCACGACGCGATCGACGCGTCTGGTCCGGTACTTTCCGCGATTCCACACATCGAGCGGAAACGACACGCCGCGATTGACGACGAACGCGCCGACGGGATCGTGTGCCGTCGCTGCGAGCGCGACCGCATGGGCAACACCCTTGTGCACATGAATCACATCGGGCCGCTTCTCACGCACGATGCGCCGCAAGGCCATCATGCTGCGAAGGTCGAACTGATGGCGCAGCGGCAAGCCTTCGAATGCGAGGCCTGCCGCGGCGCATTTCGTGGCAAGCACAGCGTCGGGCCGGCTGATCACCGTCACGTCATGTCCGCGCTCGTGCAGCCCGCTCGCTGCCTGAAACATCTGGTGCACCGAGCCGGTGTTGAACTGATTGAACTCGAGGATCTGAAAAATCTTCATCATGCGAAGGCGCCCGTTAGGGTATCGTTCGATGCGCTGATTCCAAAGCCGGAGGTTCTCGGGATGCGCCGCTTCCTCGCGTTGCTCGCCATTGCCATCGCTCCGGCCCTCTTCGCCGGCACCACTGTCACGTTCCCTTCTCACCCTGGCAATGCCAGCGGATACCTCGCCCTTCCCGGCGGAAGCGGGAAACATCCCGCGATCGTGCTCGTGCACGAATGGTGGGGTCTCAACGACTGGGTGAAAGAACAGGCTGACCGCTTTGCAACAGAAGGCTACGTCGCACTCGCCGTCGATCTTTATCGCGGCCGCGTCGCGAAGGATGCGAACGCTGCGCACGAGTTGATGCGCGGGATGCCGGAAGATCGCGCCAACGCGGATCTCGCGGCATCATTCGACTTTCTCGCAAAACGGTCCGACGTCGAGGCAACACGCATCGGCTCGATCGGCTGGTTCAGGGGCGGCCGCTATTCGCTCGCTCTCGCAACGCTGCAACCGAAGCTGGCAGCGTCCGTGACAACATACGGACGCCCCGTGACCGATCCAAAGCACAACCCTGAAATTCCAGCGCCGATTCTCGGCAACTTCGGCGGCAAGGATCAGGGCATCACGCCGGACGATGTCGCGGCATTTCAGAAGGCGATGTCCGCCGCTGGAAAGCCGCAGGACATCAAGATCTATCCCGCTTCGGGTCACGCGTTCATGAACCCGAACAACAAGGATGGTTATGTTGCCGCAGACGCAACGGACGCGTGGAAGCGCATCGAAAGTTTTTTCGCGACGAAATTGCGTGGTAAGTGAGCGCAATGCTAACATTCCAAACCCTTGATAAGACGAGACATCGCGGCACTCGGAGGAGAGCTTGCCGAACGAGAAGAAAGAATTGAAAGTAACCGATAAGCGGATCTTCACTGCGGAAGGGGAGATCCGCGAAGAGTTCCGCAACGAGATTCGGCCCGAGGCTGCAGCGAAGGTCGAAACGAAGCCGGAACCGCCGAGACAGGAACCGAAGAGCGAGCCGCAGGCAAAGCCAACGGAAGCACCGAAAGAGCGTCGCTCGGTGGCCGATCGTGCGGCGAGCCCCGAGACACCATTTGCCAATTTCATCGAGCCTTTGATTGCGCAGGCCTACATGAGTCTCGGTATGCTGCGGAATCCATATCAGCCACAGGCGAAGATCGATCCTGCAGCGGCGCGTCAGATGATCGACATTCTCGCGCTGCTTCAGGACAAGACATCCGGTAACCTCACCGCAGAAGAAGAGGACTTTCTAACCACGCATCTGGGAGAATTGAAGCTCGCTTACGTCCAACGGACGAAGAGCATCTGAATGAAACGACGTCTGATCTGGGGGCTGCTGGTGTTCGGGTGGGCGATCATCGTCCGTGCCGAGCAAATTGCGCCTCGCGATATCTGGCCACAGGCAACTGCCGCCGCTGAGGCGGGCGATGTCGATTTGGCCATCAAGAAGACCACCGAATTGACCGATACGGGGAAGTCGTACGGCATCAAGACGTATCCGTTGTATGCGTCGGCCGCCGCAGGACTCGCAGGTCAGGCCGATAAGGCGGGCTCAAAGGACGTTGCCAATTGGGCGTCCAAGGCGGCAACGCAACTCGATCCGAAGTCTCCCGCGGTGAACTTCGCGCTTGCGGACCGCGCGGCAGCCAGGAAGACCTGGGTCGAGGCGCTGAAGTTGAACGCGCGCGGTTTCGCGCAGGTCTTCCTCACCTATCGCACGCGACTTCTCAGCAAAGCGGATTCTCTGATTTGTCTCGTGCTTGCGATCACGCTGATGGCCGGAGTGTTTGCGCTCACGCTCTTCTTCCGTTACGGGCGCGCCATGGCGCACGACTTTCGCGAGCTGCTGTCGCAGCGATTCCGCGGAGGTTCGGTCAGCGTTCTCGCTTTTGCATTGCTCTTCCTCCCGCTCTTCGTCTGGCTCGGCCCGCTGTGGCTGATGTTCTATTGGTTCGTCATCTTCTTCGGCTATGCATCCGCGGTCGAACGCGCGGTCATCGTCGTCGTCGCATTGATGCTCGCCACACTTCCCATCGCGCTGGACGCCGCCGCGAACTGGACTGCTGGTGTCGACAGCCCGGTGCTTCTATCCGCGATCGCCAGCGAAGAGCAGAGCTATCAGCCCGAGGCACTGCGCAGGATGCAGGAGCTCGTGTCGGCGATTCCGGACAACGCCGATCTCCATCTGCTGATGGGAAATCTGCAAGTTCAGGATGGCAACGAGGCGCAGGCCAACATTCACTATCGCCGGTCCGCGGAGCTCAAGGAGTCGGCAGGCGCGCATGTCAACATCGGCAATCTCCACTTCCTCGACAACGATTTCCCGGCGTCGATCACGGAATACGAGAAGGCCCAGCAACTCGATTCGCGGCTCGCGATCGCGTATTACAACCACTCGGTCGCCAGCGGCGAGCTCTATCGATTCGATGAACAGGGCCAGCAGCTCGAGCAGGCAAAGAAAATCGACCGCGCAGGAGTTGAGCGCATCCTCTCGAATCCTCCGACGCAGAAGATCGTCATGTATCGCCCGCCGATTACGCAGGCGTGGGAGCTGGCGGCTACGACCTCACACAAGGGCAGCACGGTCTTCGGCAGTTACTCGTCCTTCGACCCGAGTGTCAGTGCCGTCAATCCGATGTCGGCCGGCGCGGCGCTCTCGATCGTGTTGGCAGTTGCCCTCTGGCTGAAGCGCCGCCCGCGCGGCTTCGCCGGACAGTGCATCAAGTGCGGCCGCACGTTCTGCCATCGCTGCAAGTCGGCACGCGAAAGCGCGACCTACTGCACGCAATGCATTCACATCTATCTGAAGCGCGACGGCGTCTCACTCGACACGAAACGCTCGAAGCTCGATGAAGTCTCCGATTACCACTCGGGCATGGATACGAGAAACCGGATCTTCGCGACGTTCGTCCCCGGTTCCGCGCAGCTCCTCGAAGGAAAAACGATTGGTGGCCTCATCACCGTGCTCGTGTTCTTCATCTTCGTCTCCATCGCGGTTCTCGTCGGCCGCCTCGCCCCGGCGATTGGCCCTGTTGCGGAGACGGCAAAACTCATGGTCCGCATCCTGGCGATTCTTTTCGCCGTCATCATGTGGCTAACCCTCTCTCTCCCGGTTTATCGTCGTCGCGCTGTGAACACCTGATCCATGGCACTCGAAGGAACATTAAGAGACTTCAGTCTCGCCGACATCTTTCAGCTGATCGGACTTCAGCGAAAGACGGGTGTGCTCACACTGCGCGGCAAGGACGATACGGTGAGCGTCACCTTCCTTGACGGCAAGGTCGTCGGCGCCGACTCGCTCAATCGCAGAATCGAGAGCCGTCTCGGCACCGTGCTGATCAAGACGGGGACTCTGTCGCAGGATCAGCTCAATCGTGCACTCGAGATCCAGAAGGAGACGCTGCAGCGTCTCGGCTTCATCCTCACGCACTACGGCATCATCTCGCCCGACGCCCTGAAGCAGGCGATTCAGCTGCAGATCATGCAGATCGTCTATCGCCTCTTCCGCTGGAAGGATGGCGACTACCACTTCTCGCAGGAAACCACGATCGAGTACGACCGCGACAACGTCGTGCCGATCACGGCCGAGTCGATCCTGATGGAAGGCGCTCGGATGATCGACGAGTGGCCGATCATCGAGAAGCGGATCCGCTCCTACGACCTGATCTTCCGAAAGAAGCTCACCGATCAGGAGATCGTCGTCGTCGGTGCGGAAGAAGCGGACGAGGTCGATTTCGACGGTCATGCTTCCGGCAAGAAAAAGAAAGGCGGCGCTTCGGACAAGATCCGCATCTCGGAAGAAGAGAAGCAGATCTACGACCTCGTCGATGGCCTCACGACCGTCGGCGACATCGTCGAGATGTCGAGGCTCTCCGAATTCGACACGAACAAGGCGCTCTACGAGCTGCTCACGCGCGATCTCGTCGAAGAAGTGCGCGGTCAGCACGCGCAGGCGGTGCTCGAGCAAACTCCGGTCGACGAAACGCAGGTCGCGGAGACTCCCGTACCGCTGCCGCTCGTCATCGCGCTCGCGGTAGTCGCCGTCATCTCGATCGGCACGTCATTCAAGAATCCGCTGAACGGACTCGCGCCGTTCACGCGCAAGACCTCGTCCGTGTACGCCACGAAGAAGGCCGTCTCGCTGGAGCGCATCGAGGCGATCGGTCAGGCCGTCGAGAAGTACTACAGCGTCAACAATCACCTGCCGAAAGCGCTCTCGAATCTCGCCCCTTACTACATCTCGCCAAAACTGCTGTCGGATCCGTCCGGCAACACCTACAACTACGTCGCGCAACCTGATCGCTATCTCGTGGTCGGCCAGGGGCCGGACGGAAAGACCGACACCGATCTCTTCCTCTCGCGCACGATCGACACGGCAGTCGTTCCGACGCAGACGCAGAAGCCGCTGACCGGCGGCATCGAGATCCTGCCGGAGTAGCTGGTTCTGGTCACGCGGCCAGGCGGTTGCGAAGGCTCGTGGTGCTCCGCACACATCACGAACCTCCCAGCGTGCCTGCGAGCCCGCGTATCCGCGTAACCCCTCTCGTCACGGCACCACGATCTTCAACTTCTCCGCCGCCAGCCCGAACGTCACCGGTGTCTGCGTGAGCCGCTCCCCATCCGCGTAAACCTCGAGCGGATGCTCGCTCTCGAATGTGAACTCGACACCGCGCGCGGTCTCGACGAACGGACTCTTCACATGCGAGCCGGTGTATGCCTGCGGCAAGGTCTTCAGCAATTGCATGCGCGACGTGCGATGCACGAGCAGCAGATCGAGCAGACCATCGTCGACCTTCGCATCCGGTGTGATGCGAATTCCTCCGCCGTACTGCCGCGAATTCCCGACGCAGGCGAACATGATCTCTTCGGCGCGCTCGCTGCCGTTCGTCTTCAACTTCACATGCCGCGGCGTGAAGCGCGGCAGCACGCGGAAGATCGAATAGAGATAGATCAACGAGCCGCGGAGAATCGTCGTGTGCGCGTTCGCATACGCCGCAACTTCCGAATCGAATCCGAGTCCGGCGACTCCGAGATAGCGAAGGCCATTCGCAGTCGCAACGTCGACATGCATCGCCTGACCGTAGAGGATCGCGTCGCAGGCGCCGATGATCGTGCGCGGGATGCCGACGACGCGTGCGAAGTCATCGCCGGAACCGAGCGGCAGCAGCGCGAGCGTTCCGTTCTTCAGATCGAACTCGCGCACGGCGAGATGGAGCGAGCCATCGCCGCCGCATACGACGACGCGATCCCAGTCGCCGTGCGAGCTCTCCGACGCGATGCGCGTCAAATCTCCCGGGCTCGCGCTCGGCACACAGTCGACCTCGGCACCTCGCTCGCGCAAGTACGCAATCGCCCGCCCGATCTGTTTGGCCGCACGGCCGCGGCCGGCGGTCGGATTGAAAATCATCTTCAACTTCATGGCGCTCAGTGTAGCCGCGCTTGTGACGACGCCCATACAATTCGCGGCCATGAACAACGCACGCAAGCTCCTCCTCGTGTTTCTGCTGACGATCGGCTGCAAGCCGTCTGCAGAGTCACAGCCGGTTGAGCCGCGCACGGCCACCGCCCAGATTCCACCGAGCGTCAGTGCCGTGCGGCGCACGCCGGTCGTCGTCGTCGCGCACAACGTCGCGCCGTCCGTCGTCAACATCCAGACCGAGGCCACGATCCGGCGGCGCGAGATCGATCCGTTCTTCGATCCGTTCGGCATGTTCGGTGGACGCGAGCGCTCGTACACGACGCAATCGCTCGGCTCCGGCTTCGTCTGGTCGAGCGACGGCATCATCGTCACGAACAATCACGTCGTCGAAGGTGCCTCGCGCATCAGCGTCGTCACGAACGACGGAACACAGCTGGCCGCGAAACTCATCGGCGTCGACCCCGACAGCGATCTGGCGGTTCTGCGCGTGGATGCGAAAAAGCTCGTGCCCGCGCCGATCGGAACGTCATCCGACTTGATGATCGGCGAGACGGTCATCGCGGTTGGCAATCCATTCGGACTCAGTGGCTCCGTCACGACCGGCGTCGTTTCCGCGCTCGGCCGCTCCGTTCCGTCGAAGGAGGCCGGCCGCACGTTCACCGACTTCATTCAGACCGATGCGTCGATCAACCCCGGCAACTCCGGCGGCCCGCTGCTCAACATCGAAGGGCGCGTCATCGGCATCAACGTCGCGATCTATGCCGAGGCACAGGGCATCGGCTTCGCGATTCCCGTCGACCGCGCGAAAAAAGTCATTCAGGATCTGCTGCGCTACGGACAGGTCCACAACGCCTGGATCGGCGCCGTCACCGCAACCCTCACTCCCGAAGAAGCCAGGCGCCTCGGCATCCGCGCATCGCACGGCGCGCTCGTCTCGCGCGTGTTCGCAGGATCGCCGGCTCAGGCCGGCGGCTTGCGCGCGGGTGACATCATCACGGGTGTGAACGGCAAGGCCATCGACTCGCGCGAAGGCTTCTCCACCGCGACGGCCACGCTCCCGAGCAGTCAGCCGATCGAGCTCTCGCTCGTGCGCGAAGGCTCGAACGCGAAGGTCACGGTGCGCCCGACGGAAACTCCGAACAACCTCGGCCTGCGCGTGCTCAGCGAGATCGCTGGCCTCCGCGTCGACGACAGCCATGGCAACGTCGTGATCTCCGAAGTGAACCCCGGCTCGCGCGGCGCAAGCGTGGGACTGCAACCGGGCGACCTGATCGTCGGCGTGAACGGAACCGAAGTCGCGTCGACAGCGGATCTCGACAAGGAACTGACGAAGGCTGTGGAGCGCAGCTCGATCGTGCTGTCCGTCGCGCGTGGGCGGTTCATCTATAACCTCACGTTCCCGATGGGGACGTGAGTTGGGATCGACAGCCGACAGACGGTGGCCGCCGTCATCCCGAGTGGCTTCGCTTCCAAGAAACTTCCAGTGTTTATGCGGGTTTGCGGCCGACTAGTTCCTTCTCCCCCGCACGGGGGAGAAGGTGCCGAAGGCGGATGAGGGGCTCTTGTTCGCGCGTTGCACGAACCCCTCATCCGCGCTTCGCGCACCTTCTCCCCTCGCGGAGGGGAGAAGGAACTGATGGCCCGAGCACCGCGAGTTTCTCTTACTCAGTCGCGACGCGCGCACGCGCCGTCGCCCGCTCGGGATGACATCTCGACTCCGAGCCCGCGAGCCCGCGCTACCGCGAACCCACACTCAGAACAACACCAGCTGCGGCGCCGCAACCGGCTTCGCGATTTCGCGCGATACCTTCCGCTTCGTCCCGAGCAGCATGAACAGGTTTCTGCGAATCCACTCCTGCGATTCGCGGTGGTAGCGGAAGCGGCGCTCCTGCGCGTGGAATCTGCGATTGTGGCTCGCGCCGAGCACGTGGTGCAGGTACTCGTGATAGATCACCGACTGGATGAAGAACGCCGGCACGTTCGGCGCGTTCAACGACGGATGAATCCGCACCTCGGCCGTCGCGTGGTTGTACGACCCGAGGCGGATACTACGGCGTCGCTTGCGTGAGATCTGCTGTCCCCAGCGAACAGGCAGCGGCGGATATTTATAGAAATAGGTGCGGTGCACCTCGGCCGCCAGGGATTCGAGATGATGGTGGCACGTTTCGGTGGGTAGCGGGAACAAGCCCGGCATCGGCCATATTTTGCATGGCGATGCCGGGCCAGTGCAATCGCTGATTAGGCTTCGGCCTCGCCGCCGCCGGTCACCCGCTCCATTGCCTGCGTCACATTCGCGATCGCGGCAGCCGAGATCATCGATCCCCCCGCGGCAATGATCTCGTCGCCCTTCTTCATGCCGAGGAAGATGCCGACACCGAGGCCGACGAGCATCGCCGCGATGGGGAACGACGTAATGTGCTCGCGCCAGCTCTCCGGCAGGAGATTCTCGATCTCCTCGAACAGGGCTTCAGGACCGTTCTCGGCGACTGTCTGGCCGAGAGACGCCGCCTTCTCGCGCATCGGGAAATCGAAGTCGAGTCCCGCGGCGGCACGCTCGTGATCGTCTTCTTTATTCGTGGCCATCATTAATCCTCATCCTCGCTGCGAAGAAGGAGTCCGATGACAAAACCGACGCCGACCGAGATCAGCAGCGCCTTGCCCGGGTTGGAACGGACATAACTGCGAACCTGATCGGCCACCGCGCCGAAATCGACATCTTCCACTTTCTCTCGCACCTGGTTGTATCCGTTACGGGCGGCCTCGGATGCGGCCGAGTATTTCTCGTTGACGAAGGAGCGCGCCTTCCCGAAGCGTCCGTCGCCTTCGGCTTCGCTGGGTGCTGAATTGGTTTCTTCGGCCATACGTCCTCCTGATGTGTTTCGCGAAATGGAAGCGTATCACTGCACAGCTGGTGCCGTGGAGCCGATACACTTCACTGATTGAGAGTCCGCCTCGAACACGTCACGCATGTCTACGCCGGCAGCGAGGAAGCCGCGGCGGTGCAGGTTCTCAATGATGTGTCGCTCGACATCGCGCCGGGCGACTTCGCGGTTCTGCGCGGCGCGTCGGGCAGCGGCAAATCGACGATCCTGAACCTGATCGGCGCCGTCGATCGGCCGACCTCGGGCCGCGTTTTTCTGGGCGAGCTCGAAACCTCGGCGACCAGCGAGACGCGGCTGACAATGCTGCGCCGCACATCCATCGGCTTCGTGTTTCAGCAGTTCAATCTGATCCCGACGCTCACCGTCTTCGAGAACGTCGCGCTCCCGCTCTCGCCCGCCAAGGCGAACCGCCCCCCCATCAGATCGCGTGCCGCCGCCAAGCCCGAATGGCTCTGTCAGCCGCCGCGTCGACAGAATCGCTGCCGTCATGTCTTCGAGGAAGCGGATGCGCCTGACCGTGCCGTCGCCGCCGCGATGCGCGCCTGCGCCGCCGGAGCCTTCGCGCAGCCCAAACGATTCCACCCGCACCGGGAACCGCGTCTCCAGAATTTCCGGATCGGTCAGGCGCGAGTTGGTCATATGCGTGTGCACGGCCGACGTGCCGTCGAAGCTTGCGCCGGCCCCCGCACCGCCGCAGATCGTCTCGTAGTACTGATG
>CAZKID010000047.1:0-19104 GCA_964552405.1 uncultured Thermoanaerobaculia bacterium | reverse complement strand
CCGCACCGCCTCGTATCCGATCAAACTTCTACCGCCCGTTAACCGCCCGGCCACCCGTCACGCGGCCGAAAACTCCCTCCGGCGTAACCGGACGAATCGCATTCGACGCAAGGTCGAGCAGATACATCCGCCGCTTCCGCTTCGGCTCCGAGCCCGCGAACAAGATCCGCTTGCCGTCGGGCAGCCATGTTGCGAGCTCGCCTGGATCGATGGCTCCCGTACTCACGACTCGCGATTCACCCGCGCCCGTTGGGATCAGGACATAACGCGGCGGATGCATGAAGCGCTGCCGTGACAACACCCATTGCCCATCGGGCGACATCGCAATCGCATGGCCGGGACCGAGATCGACGGGGGGAGAGCCATCGACGTTGCGAATCAGCACGCGCGCAGTCGCGCCGCCGCCGTTGCCTTCTTCATCGAACAGCAGCGTCTGTCCATCCGCCGAGAAGTCGCGCGCCCATGAGCCATCGAGCCACGACAGCTCACGCTCACCAGACGCTGCACCAACGATCACGCCGGTGCGCGAGGTTTCGCGGCCGGCGAGCAACTCTCCCGATCGCGCCGCATCGAACAGCACGAGCCGTCCCGCGGTCGATGCAATCGCCTTCTCGCGCCCATTGCGATCGATCGCGTAGACCGTGTTGTCGAGACCATCCGATGCCGTGATGACGAGCGACGCGCCACGCCATGCGAGTCCGTTCGCGCTCGTGAATTCGCGCGAGCGCGTGACGATACTGCCGTTCGCATCGAGGATCACGGCGCGTCCGCGATCATCAAACCGCGCCGCTTCGTGCAGCAGGAACGCTGCTTCGCTGCCATCCGGTGAGACGCGCAGCCCGCTGATCCACACCGGCGGGGCAGCGGTGTAGATCACATGGTTGAGCGGGAACTCGACGTGTGCCGTCGTTCCCGACCAGCGGATCGCAGCGAGACGCTCACCATCAGGCAGCCAGTCCGCTTCCTGAACATCCTCCGCGATCGCGCGCGGCGCCCCGCCTGCCATCGGCATCCGCGCGAGCACGCCGCGCGCGAGGAACGTCATCTCCTCCGGCTTCAGCATCAACGCGAGCTCGCCCTTCGAGGACACCGCGAGCACGTGCGCGTTTCCCACACCGAGCGGACGCGCCGCCGGCTCATCGACCCGCGTCATCAACACCTCGGCCGGCTTCCCTTCGTAGGATCCCGAATAGATCACCGTCTTCGTGTCGGGCGCGAAGCGCGCGCCCCAGACGACTCCGCGGCGAAACGTGAGCTGCGTATAGCGCGGCGGCGGATGATCGTGGCGCGTTGCGCGGCCAATGAGAACGCCGGCCGCCAACGCGAGAACGGCAGCGAGAATCGCGATTCCTCCATGAGGACGTTCGGGCTCGGGCTCAGGCTCAGGCTCAGGCTCGGGTGTTGGTTCGTTGCCGATCTCCACCACGTCCGCGACGAATCGATAGCCGCGGCGCGGCACCGTCTGAATCATCTGCCCGCCGCTGTCGCCGAGCGTCTTGCGGAGGAGCGAGATGTTGTTCGCGAGGTTCGCCTCTTCGACCACCGCATCGGGCCAGAGGCGCTGCATCATCACCTCCTTCTCGAGAAGGCGCCCGCGGTTCTCAACCAGCAGTTGCAGCAGGTCGAACGCTTTCGGGGTCAGCGGCACGAGCTCGCCGCCGCGATGCAGCGTGCAATTGGCCGGCTCGAGCCGGAACCCCGCAAATTCGTACGCGTCAACAGTCATCTTAGAAATTCAATGAAGTTCTCTTAGCGAAATCGTATGAATGACTTACGGCCGCCGCCAACCCTCGGCCGTATCGTCCGCATCCAACCGGATAACAAGGAGATAACGATGCGGAAATTATGGCTTACGTCCCTCTTCATGACCCTCTTCACCCTCCCAACCTACGCGCAGCACTCGATCGAGTGGTTCGCTGGCATCTCTCACGCGCGGCAGAAACCGAACAGCGGCAACTTCATCGTCAGTGAAGGCGGCGAGACGTTCGAGTCCCCCCCGGGGGTGGCGGCCGGCAAGGGGTTCTTCGGCGAACATCTCTCCCGCGTCTTCTGCAAGCAGGCCGACTTTCACGGCTTCGTGCTCGGCGGCAAGTACAACCTGACGCGCAACACCGGCATCCGCGCCGACTTCTCGGCGTACTTCAACAAGGACCGCGCGGTCGATACGTTCGGAGAAGGCGCCGAGGCGCACACGGACACGAATGTGTTCAAGGAGCGTACGTACGTGCTCGTGGCCGGACCCGAGCTCGCATTCGACAACGGGCAGTGGCGGCCGTACATCCACGTCCTCGGCGGCTTTGCCCGCCAGACCTCGGATGACACGCAGACCTCGACCGGCCCGTTCAACTTCGCGCTGCACGATCGGACGACGAGCCTCGCGCTGAAAGCCGGCGGCGGGATCGACGTACGCGTCACGCCGAAGCTCGACCTGCGCGTGATCGAAGTCGACTACAACCCGATCTTCGCCCGCGACCGCCACACGCCGGGCAACGCAGACTTCGATCAGCGAGTGAAAGGAAAGACCGCGGGCAACGTCACGGTCAGCATCGGACTGGTGTGGCGGTAGTTCTAGTTTGCTAACCTAACGCCAAGCGCTTGCAAGTCAACATCGATCACATCGCCACAATCCGCGAAGCGCGCAAGACCGACGAGCCCGATCCGATCGCCGCGGCCGTCATCTGCGAGCTCGCGGGAGCGCAGGGCATCACGGTGCATCTTCGCGGAGACCGCCGCCACATGCAGGATCGCGATGTCGAGATTCTGCGGCGGACGGTCGCGACGCATCTGAATGTCGAAATGGCGGCGACGAGCGAGATGCTGCGCATCGCGCAGACGGTGAAGCCGCATCGCGTCACGCTCGTCCCCGAGCGCAAGGACGAGGTGACGACCGAAGGCGGACTGGATGTCGTGCTGCACTCCGGAACGATCGAGAAGACGGTGCGCAGTTTGCTCGACGCAGGGATCGACGTTTCGATCTTCGTCGATCCCGATCTCGAGCAGATCCGGCAGTGCAGCAAACTCCGCGCGCCGAAGATCGAGCTCAACACGGGCAAGTACACCGAGGCGTATTCGAAGAACTGGGCGACGGGACAGTGGCAGGCGGAAGCCGAAAAGATCGCGACCGCCGCCCGCGCCGCGCGAAAGCTCGGACTCGTCGTGCTCGCGGGACATGGATTGAACTACCGGAACATCGACGCCGTGGCGATGATCAACGACATCGAGGAGCTGAACATCGGTCACTCGATCATCGCGCGCGCGTCGCTCGTAGGGTTGGACGTGGCGGTGCGGGAAATGATCGCATTGATGCGCAACCCGCGGAAATGATGCGTAACCCTTTCGGGGTTACCCGCGCTCGATCCAGCGGTTGCGCCTCCGGCGCCACCGTTGGCTAATCTCCTTGAGGCGCCCCTTCCGGGGCGCGATTGTCTAGGCCCGTAGTTCGTTTAAACGTGCACGGATCTCGCGTCTCCGTTGCGCATCCGCCCTCGCGCCGAATCGCTCTTCCTCGTACAACGCCGCGAGCGGCGCGAGCTTCGTGGCCGCCTCCGGATGCAACGCGCGCAGCTGCACGAGCGCCTCGTCCATCGTCATCGCCGGCCCGACTTCGATGCCGAGTGTGCGCAGATGCGCCGCAAGGAGATCGAACACCGGCCGCCGCCGCGCGCTCACGGAGATCGCGAGCGCACCGGCTGCCGCGAGGAGCAACACCAGTCCGATGAACCGCGGCGACTTCATCATCGCCGCCTGCTCCGTCAATTTCGTCCGCGCGCCGCGCATCGCATCGCGCGCCGAGGCGATCGCGTTGGTCAATATGTTGATCTGATCGGTGATCCCGAACGTCAGCACGTAGCGGTCCCAGTAATACGTGATCGACTCTCCAACTGCGTTGAAGTAGGAGGTGAAGAGACTCGTCGGAGTCATCCCCGGCCGCATCGAAGCCGGCGTCGGATCGAAGGTCGTCCAACGATTCCCCGTCCACACCTCGACCCACGCGTGCGCATCCTCGCGCCGGATGACGAAGTAGCCGGTCAGCGGATTGAACTGCCCTCCGTAGAAACCTCCCGCGATACGCGCCGGTACGTTAAGCGAGGTCATCAGCGCGACCATGCCCGCGGCGAAGTACTCGCAGTGGCCACGCCGCTCCTTCAACAGAAATTGATCGACGCTCATCGTGTGTCCGATCTGCGCCGGATTCGCGACGTAGCGGAATTTGGTCGAGAGATACTCCTCGATCTTGGTGGCCTGCTCGTTGGGATCGGTCGAGCGTCCGACGATCTGCCGCGCCAGCGCCATGACCGGCGGCGTCACCGGATAGTTCACCATGCGCGGCATGACTTCGCGCAACGGCTCGACTTCGCGCGCCAGCGCGACGTCGATCGTCAACATATCTGCCGCCCGCCGCAGCGGCGGGGTCGTCAGCGCTTCGCTCTGCGGCCCCTCATACAACGGCTGCACGCCGCTCAGCGCATACGTGCCGGAAGGCAGATAGAGGCGCGTGTTGCTCATCAGATGCTGCTGCACGCGGGCCGTGCGCTGAAAGCCGACAGGGTTCGCGATGCGATACACGCCCTTCCGCTGATGCAGCTCGTGGAAGTTGGTGCCGCTCTGCCGCCACTCGTTGTGCCAGTAACGATCATAGATCGCGCCGCGGAGACGGATCGGCGTGAAGAACGGAATCGCATCGGCCCCCATCCAGACGCGCGCCACGACCGCGGGATCGGGCGTCGAGCTTCGATCGCGATTGAAGTCGATCGTGTCCGACAGGCCGGTCGTCGCATTCGTCAACGCACCGGCGATTCCCTGCACGAGCGGATTGCGAACGCGCGGAATCACCGGGAACAGCATCGTCGCCACGATCGCGGTGCCGGCAAGGTAGAAGAGTGCCGCGCGCGACGACGGGGGCTCCACGTATTCATGCCCAAGCGCCGCCACCGTCTCGATGTGGCTCACGTACATCAGCTGCCGGAACATCAGGAAGCCGAACACGATCACGAAGAGCACGATCGTGATGTGAGTCGACGTCGCGATGCTCGCCACGAAGATCAGCGCCGTCGTCAGCAGGCGCTGTGCGTAGTTGCGCACGCGCGCCGACTCGATCGGCTGATACGTCGCGATGAAGAGCACCAGATGCGTCGACGCCGCGATCGCGCTGCGCGACAGAAACGCCGCATCGAGCAGATAGAACACGACGTACAGCACGGCGACCTGCCGCATGATCGTCGATGGAATCAGCTCAGGACTCTTTCCCATCGCGACGCGCACGATGATCCCAGCCATCACCGCATGGAAGATCACGAGCGGCACGATCCCGATCGCGAACGTCGCGTAGAGCGGTACCGCGGCGAAGCTCGTCAGGAGGAGCGTCTCGATCTCACGCCGTCTTGGCGTCATCGCGCCTCCCCGCGGCATAGACCACCGCGTGACGATCGTAGGGAATCGCGAACGGCTCGTACGCCGGCTCGATCAGCGCGAGCGTGCGCAGCAGCTCCGTCACGTCATCATTCTTCGAATGCACCGTCACGCGCGGCAGCGACAGCGACACGTCGAGTCCGCGCTGCGACGCGCGATAGATGAACGTCGCGGCCGCACTCACCAGCTCTTCGAACGCATCATCGCTCATGCCGTGCGGCTTGAAGGGATCGAACACGACATGCACGTTGCGGGCTGCATCCGCCTCGGTCTGTTTGATGATCCAGCGGCCGAGGCTCGCGGACTTTTTCCAGGCGACATGGCGCAGCGAATCGCCGCGCGCGTACTCGCGGAAGGAATGGATCTCGCTGCCGCCGCCGAGGCGATTCGCGGCAACGTCGCCGTAATCATCGGGCCGGAAGCGCAGCCGCGCGTCCTCATCTTCGAGGAGACGCGGAAAGACGACGAGCTCACCGTCGATCGGAATCCGCCGCTTCTTCAGAAAGAATCCGAATGGATAGCGCGTGTAGAAGTCGAGACGATTGAGCGCGACCCGGCCTCGCTTCGAGAACTTCAGCGTCACCGCGAGCTCAATCGTGTTGCGCCGCGGGATCACCGGTACGAGCGCCGGCTCGAGATCGTCGCCGCACACGACGACATCGCGCACGTTCCAGATGGGCGAGTCGTTGCGCAGCCGCAGCACCGCAGGCTGCGGCTTTCCCACCCACGGCTGACCCACCGTGCCCAACGCGACGCGCAGATGCTTGAGCCCGCCCTTCGACGCGATCCCCGAAAGCAGCAGGCACCCGAGGAGAAACGTGAGGCCGATGTAGAGCGCGTTGTTGCCGGTGTTCAACGCGGCAAAGCCGATGACCAGCGTGAGGATCACGTAACTCGTGCCCACGCGAGTCAGGCGCACGACGCCATTGAAGGCGAAAGGAGGTTGGGCAGTCATGGGATGTCCAGTGGGGCCACAGACGCCCTCGCCTGTCGGCTCGGTGGACAGGCGAGGGCGCCTGTCCCTCCACTACCTCGGTACTGCGATCTCGTTCAAAATCCGCTGCAGGAACACCGCTTCCGGCGTCACTTCCCCTCTTCCCGATCGCCGGTCGCGCATGATGATTCTGTGCGACAGCACCGGCAGTGCCAGCCGCTTGATGTCTTCCGGCACGACGAAGTCGCGCCCCTGCACCATCGCCAGCGCCTGACACGCTTTGAAAAACGTCAGCGCGCCGCGCGTTGAAACACCCAGCGCGACCTCGACGTGCGTGCGCGTGGTCTGCACGATCGTCATCAGATATTCGAGCAGCGATTCGTTGACATGGATCTTCGCCACCTGCGCCTGCAGCTCGCGCACTTCCGCTTCTTCGAGCACAGGCTCGAGATGTTCGAGGACATCCTGCGCGCCGCCGGAGCGCAGCAGCGTCTTCTCATCGTTCACGCTCGGATAACCGATCGTCAGCTTCATCAGAAAGCGATCGAGCTGCGACTCCGGCAGCGGATACGTGCCGACATGCTCGATCGGATTCTGCGTCGCGATCACGAGGAACGGATCGGGCAGCGGAAGATGCCGCTTCTCCACCGTAATCGCGCCCTCGCTCATCGCCTCGAGCAAGGCGGATTGCGACTTCGGAGTCGCGCGATTGATTTCGTCCGCCAGCAGGACGTTCGTAAAGATCGGCCCGGAGACGAACTCGAATTCCTGCTGATCCTGATTGAAGATCGTGACGCCGACGATGTCCGCCGGCAGCAGATCGCTCGTACACTGAATGCGCTGAAACGAAAGCGAGAGCGAGCGCGCGATCGCATGAGCCAGCGTCGTTTTCCCGACGCCGGGCACATCTTCGAGCAGGATATGCCCCTTGGCCAAGAGCGCCGCCACCGCAAACTGCACAACCTCGGACTTCCCGCGAATGACTTTCTCGATGTTCGCCTGAAGCGAAACGATGCGGTCGAGCGCACGATTCGTGACCGGGTGCTGAGTTCTGAGTACGGAGTTCTGAGTGGTGGAGCTCATCACGACACAACCTTGGACGTGCAACTACGAGAAACGTGCCGATATTCGACGAGTTCTGAGTTCTGAGTACTGAGTTCTGAGTCGTCGTTGCCCGCTTTTACTCAGAACTCAGAACTCAGTACTCAGAACTCTCCCCTCAGCACTTGTTGTAATTCGGTCCGCCGCCGCCTTCCGGCGGCACCCAGGTGATCACCTGATAAGGGTCCATGATGTCGCACGTCTTGCAGTGGAAACAGTTGGTGAAATTGAGGAACGGCACCTTGCCGCGCCCGTCGGGCGTCGGCTGCGGTTCGTAGACATTCGCCGGACAGAAGTGCAGGCACGGATTGCCATACTCCTCCGTGCACTTCGTGATGCACACCTCGGTATCGCTGATGAGGAGATGCGCCGGCTGATTCTCTTCGTGCAGCACGCCGCCGTAATACACGTCGCTCACCTTGTCGAACGTGTACGTGTTGTCGAACTTCATCTTCTCGGGCGGATGCGGATGCTCCGTGCCGAAGTAGCGCTGAATGCGCGTCATCATCGTGTGACCCGCGCGTCCTTCGAGCTTGTCCGCAACACCGAAGCCCCGGCCCCCGGTGATCATGCTGAGTCCGGCGTTCACCATGCCTGCGATCTGCCCATGCTCGAACGCCTGATGGAAGTTGCGCTCGTGATACAGCTCCTCGCGCGCCCACGACGCTTCGAAAAGCTTCTCGTACTCCGCGAGCTGCGTCGCGGAGAAATTCTCCGCGCGCAACGCGTCGAACGCAGCCTGCGCGGCGAGCATGCCTGATTTGATGCCGAGGTGGATGCCTTTGAGCCGGGCGCCATTGAGATAGCCGGCGGAATCGCCCGCGATCATGAAGCCCTCGCCATACATCCGCGGCATCGAGAAGTAGCCGCCCTCGGGGATCGCCTTCGCGCCCGCGGCAATCATCTTGCCGCCCTGCAGAATCTCTTTGATCGATGGCTGCAGCTTGTAGCGCTGGAACTCGTGATGCGGATCGAGTGTCGGATTGCGATAGTCGAGTCCGATGACGAGGCCGATGTCGACGATGCGATCGCGCATCCCGTAGATGAAGCCGCCGCCGAACGTCTCCATATCGAGCGGCCAGCCCATCGTGTGAATCACGGTGCCGGGCGCGTAGCGATCGTCGGGCAGTTGCCACAGCTCCTTCACGCCGACCGAATAGACCTGCGGATTTTTTCCTTCGTAGAGATTGAACATCTCCGCGAGCTGCTTCGTCAGCGTACCGCGCGGACCTTCCGCGAGGATCGTGACCTTCGCCTTGATGTCGACGCCCGGCTCGAAGTTCGGCTTCGCCTGCCCGTTCTTGTCGATGCCTTTGTCGCCGGTGCGCACGCCGACGACACGACCGTCTTCGACCAGCACGCGCGTCGCGGCGAACTCAGGGAAGAGATCGACGCCCATCTCACCGACGATCGCACCGAGCCAACGGACGAGCTCACCGAGCGAGACGACGTAGTTGCCATGGTTCTGCAGAGGGGGCGGCATGATCGGCGCCGCGATCTTGAATTGCTCGAAGAGATACCAGAACGCATCGCTCGTGACGGGCGACTCGACGGGACATCCGCGTTCGATGAAGTCAGGCATCAGCTCTTGGATGCCGCGCGGATCCATGACCGCTCCCGAGATGCCGTGCGAGCCGATCTCTTTTCCTTTTTCGAGCACGGCGATCGAGAGACCTTCGACGTTCGCAGCTTTCGCGAGTGTGGCCAGCTGATACGCAGCCGCAAGCCCCGCCGGCCCCGCGCCGACGATGACGACATCGACGTCGAGAGTCTCGCGTTCAATACCCGGTAATTCGGCCATTCGGTTTTGCTCCCCTCAGATGCTTGGGACGGATTGTATTCGCAGACAATCGCGTATGGACAGGCGAGGGCGCCTGTCCCCCACTGGAATCTACACGGAGTCCAGTGGGGCACAGGCGCCCTCGCCTGTGCGGTGTGCGCTATCCTTTGCACCGGGTGGAAGAGCTAGTAGCGTTGTTGCTGCTGTTGGTCTCGAGTGCGGTGACGTCGTACCTGGCGACGATCGTGGTAAGACACGTCGCGCATCGCATCGGGGCGTTCGATCATCCCGGCGATCGCCGTCAGCATGCGGAGACGACGGCGCGCATGGGCGGGCTGGCCATCATCTTCGGCTTCGGTTTCCCGCTGCTGCTGCTCGCGGCGAACTCGCACGCGGCGAATCTCGTTTCGAAGAACATCTCCTACCTCTGCGCCGTTCTCGCCGCGGGCTCGCTCGTCGTCGGCCTCGGCGTCTACGACGACGTGGTCGGCGCGGACGCTACGCGCAAGTTCATCGCACAGTTCGCCGCCGCAGCGATCCTCGTGTCGTTCGGCTTTCGCTTCAGCTCGATCTCGCTCGCGGGGATGACCTTCGAGCTCGGCTTCGTCGGCTCGCTCGTGTCGATGATCTGGATCGTCGGCGTGATCAACGCGATGAACTTCATCGACGGCATCGACTCGCTTGCCACGGTGATCGCGCTGACGATCGCCGTGGCGTTCGGAATCATCGGCTTCATCCGGCGCGACGTCTTCTCACTCGTGATGATGACCGCGCTCGCGGGAAGCCTCATCGGCTTCTATCCCTGGAACAAGCCGCCGGCGAAGATCTTCATGGGCGACACCGGCAGCCTCTTCATCGGCCTGCTGCTCGCCGCGATCTCGATCGCGCGCCCGAGCAAGTCGCCGGTCGCACTGATCATCGGCGGCCCGATGCTCGCACTCGCGGTGCCTGTGATCGACACACTGATCGTGATGAAGCAGCGATTCACGACGAACGGAGTCTCGGTCGGCGCGCGCATCTCGCGGATGTTCAACGCCGATCGCAAGCACATCCACCACATCCTCGTGGAGCGCTTCGGCAGCATCGGAAAAACGATCTTCTCGATCTGGCTGATCAGCGTCGTCTTTGCAGCCTCGGCGATTCTCACAGTGACCGAGGACTACAAGATCTACGGGTATAGCGTCGGCATCGTCGCGTTCTTCGCGTTGCTGATTCTCCGGTACGCCAAAGGCCGGCCACAGCGCCCACAGTAAGCGCACAGGCGGGGGCGCCTGTGCCCCACAGGAAAACCTCGGAGTCCAGTGGGAGTCCAGTGGGGCGACAGGCGCCCTCGCCTGTCGATTACACTCCCACTCGCGAATGTGCGGCATTACTGCGATCTTCGGTTATCACCCTGATGCAACCCGCATCGACCGCGGCGAGCTCGAAAAGATCAATGCCCGCATGCGCCCTCGCGGCCCCGACGCCGAGGGCACCTGGCTGAGCGAGGACGCGCGAGCAGGCCTCGGCTCGCGGCGCCTCGCGATCATCGACCTCACCCCTGAAGGCAATCAGCCGCTGCACGACACGACGCAGAACTTCGTCATCGTCTTCAACGGTGAGATCTACAACCACAAGGAACTCCGCGCACGGCTCGAGCGCGCGGGGGTGCGCTTCCACTCGCACAGCGACACGGAAGTCATCCTCGAGCTCTATAAGCTGCACGGCCCGGACGTGGTCGACCTGCTGCGCGGCATGTTCGCGTTCTGCATCTGGGACAAGCGAGCGCGGCGGATGTTCGTCGCACGCGATCCGTACGGCATCAAGCCGCTCTACTACGCCGACGATGGCAGCACGATCCGCATCGCGTCGACCGTGAAGGCACTGCTCGCCGGCGGCGCGGTGTCGCGCACGAAAGATCCCGCGGGCATCGCCGGCTTCTTCCTCACCGGCAGCGTGCCGGAGCCTTTCACGATCTTCGACTCGATTCGCGCAGTCGAAGCGGGAACGTCGTTCACGATCGACGAGCGCGGCCGCTCGCTCGCGCGGCACCACTATTCGCTCGCCAATGTCTTCCTGCGCGGCAACCACCAGCATGCCTTCGTCAAGCTCGTTCCGCCGGCGACGCAACTGCGCGAGTTCGTCTGCGAGTCGCTCGCATTTCATCTCGTGTCCGACGTACCGGTCGGCGCATTTCTCTCCGCGGGCATCGACTCCAGCGGCCTCGTCGCGCTGACGAAGGAAGTCGCGCAGCACCCCTTGCGCACGGTCACGCTCTCCTACGACACGACGCGCAACAGCGCGCAGGACGAGTCGGAAGATGCGGAGCGGTTCGCGCAGGAGATCGGCAGCGTTCATACGACGCGGCTCGTGACGCGCGAAGAATTCCAGCATGATCTGCCGCACTTCTTCGATGCGATGGATCAGCCGACGATCGACGGCGTAAACACCTGGTTCGTCAGCAAAGCGGCCGCGGAGCTGAAGCTGAAGGTCGCGATCAGCGGCATCGGCGGCGACGAATTGTTCGGCAGCTATCCCAGCTTCTCGACGCTGCCGAAGATCGTGCGCACGATGTCGCTCGCGCAGAGGCTGCCCGCGGGTGTTCCGGCGGCACGCAGCGCGTTGTCGATGATGGCGAAACTCGGCATCGCGAATCCGAAGTCGCCCGGCGTCGCGCAGTTCGGCACGACGTGGGGCGGCGCCTATCTCGTCAAGCGCGGCCTCTACATGCCGACCGAGCTGCACGAAGTCCTGGGGCATGACGCGGCGGAAGAAGGGATGAAGCGCCTCGCCCTCTTCGAGCGCGCCGAGAAGCTGCTCGATCCCGATCCCGCCACGGGCTTCGCGCGCGTGGCGACGCTCGAGGCCGCGCTCTACATGCGCAATCAGCTGCTGCGCGATACCGACTGGGCAAGCATGGCGCATTCACTCGAAGTGCGCACGCCGCTCGTCGACGCCTGGCTCCTGCGCCAGCTCGCGCCGCTCCTGATGCACGAAGGCCAGGCATCGAAGCAATACTTCGCGGAAGCGCCGAGGCCAAGGCTGCCGGCGTATCTGCGCAACAGGCCGAAGACGGGATTCACAGTGCCTCTGATCGCCTGGGCGGGGCTGGAGCCGGATGGCACGAGCACGAGGATGAGGACGTGGGCGAAGCGGGTGATGAGTGAATTCGAAATTGAAAATTGAAAATTGGAGAACCGCCGCCGTCATCCCGAGCGTGAGTCGAGGGACCTGTGTGTGCGGGAGGCACGCGACATGATCTTCGTACCACGCACCCACCCAGGTCCCTCGACTACGCTTCCGAGAAACTCCCAGTGTTTATGCGGGTTTGAGCCGACCCAGTCCCTTCTCCCCCGCACGGGGGAGAAGGTGCCGAAGGCGGATGAGGGGGCTCCTGTTCGCGTATTGCACGAACCCCTCATCCGCGCTTCGCGCACCTTCTCCCCTCGCGGAGGGGAGAAGGAAACTGACGGCCAGAGCACCGCGAGTTTCTCTTACTCAGTCGCCGCGCTGCGCGCCGTTGGCCGCTCGGGATGACGATGCACGCACTCGATCAATTTTCAATTTTCAATTTTGCCTCATGAAGATTCTCCACCTCGCGACTGACATCTACGGCGGCTACGGCGGCATCGCGCTTTACAACCGCGACTTCGCCGCGGCGCTCGCCGCGCATCCCGCGTGCGAGGAAGTCGTCGTCGTGCCGCGCATCATGCCGCAGACGCCGGAGCCGGTCCCGCCGAAGGTGCGCTTCGTGAGCGAAGCGGCGAAGCACAACGTCGCGTACTTCAAGGCCATCCATGCGCTGCGGAAGGAGCGCTTCGATCTCGTTTTCTGTGGCCACGTGAATCTGCTGCCGATCGCGCGGATGCTCAGCAGCGAAGCGGTGCTGCTCGTCTACGGCATCGAAGCGTGGAAGCCGTTGCGCGGTCGGCTGCGCAACAAGCTCGCGTCTCAGGTGCGCGCCGTCATCTCGATCAGCGACATCACCATGCAGCGCTTCCTCTCCTGGTCATCGAGCGCGTGCAAGCGGTTCATCCTGCCGAACGCGATTCATCAGGAGCTCTATCGCATCGCGCCGCGCGATCCCGGGCTCGTTGCGCGTTACCGGCTCGAGGGAAAACGAGTGTTGTTGACGGTCGGCCGCGTCGTCGCCGCGGAGCGCTACAAGGGATTCGATGAAGTGATCGAAGTTCTGCGCGACCTGCCGGGCGATGTCGTCTATGTGATCGCGGGCGGCGGCAATGACCTTCCCCGCCTCCAGCGCCGCGCGCGCGCGCTCGGCGTCGGCGATCGCGTGATCTTCACCGGTCTTTTCCCCGAAGCGGAGAAGCCGGCGCTCTACAATCTTGCCGACGTGTATGTGATGCCGAGTCGTGGCGAGGGGTTCGGATTCGTGTTGCTGGAGGCGATGGCGTGCGGCGTGCCGGTGATCGCGAGTCGTCACGACGGCGGCCGCGAGGCGGTGCGCGACGGCAAGCTCGGCATCCTCGTCGATCCGAACAACCTCACGTCGACGCGCCTCGCCATCGAAGAGCTCCTCGCCAGAAACGAGAGGAAGATCCCCGAAGGCCTCGACTACTTCTCATTCGAGAACTTCCAATCACGCACGCACAAGATCGTGGAGGAGCTGGTGTAGGACAGGCGCCCCGCCTGTCCCCGATCGCTATGAAAAAAGCCATCATCCTCGGCATCAGCGGCCAGGACGGCGCGTATCTCTCTCGCCTTCTGCTCGACAAAGCCTACGAAGTTCACGGCACCTCGCGCGACGCCGAGACGCAACCCTTCAAGCGCCTCCAACACCTCGGCGTCAAAGATCGCGTCACGATGCACTCCGTCTCGATGCGCGACTTCCGCGAGCTCCTGCAGTTGATCAGCATCGTGAAGCCGGACGAGATCTACAACCTCGCCGGCCAGAGCTCGGTCGGTCTGTCGTTCTCGCAACCGATCGAGACGATGGACTCGATCGCGACGGGCGAGTTGCTCGTGCTCGAGGCGATTCGCTTTCTCCGTTTGCCGGCGCGGCTCTACAACTCGGGGTCGAGCGAATCCTTCGGCGAGATCGCCGAGGGGACGGCAAGCGATGAGAAGACGCCGTATGTACCGCGGAGTCCGTATGCGACGGCGAAGGCGACCGCTCATTGGACGACGACGAACTATCGCGAGGCGTACGGCCTCTGGGCGTGCACAGGCATCCTGTTCAACCATGAATCGCCGCTGCGCTCGGAGCGCTTCGTGACGAAGAAGGTGATTGCCGCCGCCGCGGAGATCGCTGCGGGACGTCAGCGCATGGTCCGGCTCGGCAACCTCGCGATCTCGCGCGACTGGGGCTACGCGCCGGAGTACGTCGAAGCGATGTGGCTGATGCTGCAGCGCGACGAGCCCGAAGACTTCGTGATCGCGACAGGAGAGAGCCACACGCTGCAGGAGTTCGTGGCGGCCGCGTTCGCGCAGCATGGACTCGACTGGCGCGAGCATGTGGAGTCAGTGCCGGAACTGCTGCGTCCTTCCGACATCCGCTACAGCCGCGGCAACCCCGCGAAGGCAAAGCGGCTCCTCGGGTGGGAAGCGAAGACGCACTTCGCGGATTTGATCGCGAAGCTGTCCGTGTAGGACAGGCGCCATCGCCTGTTCCCGGCATTTACAGGCACTGCTTAGTGACCATAGAATGATGACCATGGGCAGAACAAAAGAGATCCCGGCCGGCGAATTCAAATCACGGTGTCTTGCGCTTCTGGAAGAGGTGGGAAACACGGGCACCGAGTTGATTGTGACGAAACGCGGCCGGCCGGTCGCAAAGGTAGTGCCGATCGACCAGCCAAAATCCCTGATTGGAAGCGTCATTTACGAGGGCGACATCATCAGTCCGCTGGAAGATGAGTGGGACGTGTCGAAGTGATCTTGCTCGACACGCACGCGCTCGTCTGGTTCGCCAGCGCTCCGCAGAAACTTTCGGTTCGCGCACGGCGAGCAATCGATGGCGCCACGAGTTGCGGGGTAGCCGCAATCAGCTGTTTTGAAATTGCGATGCTCGCCGAAAGGGGCCGCTTGCGGTTGGACCGCGACATAAGGGCATGGCTGCAGCAAGTGCTTGGGAAGCCCGGCTTCGAGCTACTTCCGCTCGAGCCTGAAGTATCGATCAAGGCGGCCGAACTCGAGTGGGAGCACCGAGACCCTGCGGATCGAATCATCGTTGCAACCGCGATGACTCATCGACTGGAAATTGTGTCGAAGGATGAGTGGATTCGGTCTTACAAGGGGGTCCGCTCGATTTGGTGAACCAATGCACATCGTGGCGAAAAGCAAGCTAACGGCAAAGAACCAGTTCATCCTCCCGGCGGAGGTCAAAGAGATGAACGACGAAGATAAGCCACCCTATCGGGATCCTGTGATCGAGGCGTACAGGAGCGGCATTGATGTGACCCTCATCCTCGAGAACCTTTCGCGTACCCCCGAGGAGCGGCTCCGGAGGCTGCAAGACCTGCAGCGGTTCGCCGAGGAACTTCGCAGCGCTGGCAAGAAGCTCGCGGTATCGAATGAATGACTTCGAAAGAGTCCTCGACGCTCTCGCCTCGAAACAGGTTTCGTTCGTCATCGTGGGCGGCGTCGCAGCAACCGTGCATGGCGGCGCGGCTCACATCGGACATCGACATCGTTTATGACCGTTCGGTGGATAACATCCAACGTCTCGTCGATGCGCTTGCGCCGCTGAATCCATATCTTCGCGGCGCTCCGCCAGGGTTGCCATTCCGATTCGATTCCGAGACGGTGCGGCGCGGACTGAACTTCACTCTCACGACCAGCGCTGGCCCGGTCGATCTGTTGGGCGAGCTGACGGGTATCGGACTGTATCGCGCCGCCGATGACCGATCGATCGATGTTGAACTGTTCGGCAGAACCTATCGCTGTCTCGGCCTGGGAGCGCTCATCGACTCGAAGCGCGCTGCCGGGCGGATCAAAGATCTAGAAGCGGTCGCCGAACTGGAACAGATCAGTCAGGCAAGAGCAGGTACGCTCGAGGGAAGCGTCATCGACGAGGGCGACATCATCAGCCCGCTGGAAGATGAGAAGTAATTCGTGAAGACCACGGTCTCGATTCCCGGCGACCGGTTCGCGAAGGTCGAACCTCGCGCAGATCTCGAAGCGAAGTCGCAGCGAGGTTTTTCGTGCCGCCCTCCGAGAATACATCTCCCGACGCCTGGACCAAGGGATCACCGATCAGGTTCGGCCAACCTAAATGCACGATTTCGCGTTAACAGCATCCCATCGCAGATTGAAAGAGATCGATTGGTAAACATGGGCACATCGTTCACGCAAGAAGGCTGGATGACTCATGGCGCCTTCACTGCTTCCGCCGCCACATACTTCCCGATCTCGATCGACGCCGTCGCCGCGGGCGAAGGTGCGTTGCAGACATGAATCGCGCGCCCGCGCCGCACGATCACGAAATCATCCGCGAGTGATCCCGCTGGCGTGAGTGCCTGCGCGCGGACGCCGGCGCGTGCGCGATGAAGATCGCGCTCCTGCACCTCCGGCACGAGGCGCTGGATGCTCTTCGTGAATAGATGCCGGCTAACGCTGCGCAGCATCTCGCGTCCGCCTTCCTGCCAGTTGCGCGCGGCGAGGCGCCAGAAGCCGCCGTAGGTGAACGTCTCGAAGGAGTCGCGGAAGCTGATGTCGCGCCAGCGATAGCCTTCGCGTTTGAGTGCGAGCACGGCGTTGGGTCCGGCATGGACATGTCCTTCGATGCCGCGCGTGAGGTGGACGCCGAGGAAGGGGAAGTCGGGATTGGGGACGGGGTAGATGAGTGTGCGGACGAGCGAGGCGGAGTCGCCGCCGAGGTCGTAGTACTCGCCGCGAAAGGGAACGATGCGGATGTCCTGCGCCTGCGCGATGCGATCGGAGAAGAGGCCGGCGCAGTTGATGATGGTGCGCGCGGAGAAGTCGCCTTTGGTGGTGACGATGCGCTCGCCGTCGATGCGGAGCACGCGGCAGTCAAGGTGCAGCTCTCCGCGAATCGCGTTCGCCATCGCGTTGGCGACGCGCGTGTAATCGACGACGCCGGTCGAAGGAACGTGCAGCGCGGCAATCGCGTTCACGTGCGGCTCGATCTCGCGCGCCTCTTCGCGCGCGAGCCAGCGCGTGGCGACGCCGTTGCCGCGCGCGTTCTCCTCGAGCTTGCGCAGCCGCGCGAGCTCCGCATCGTCCGTCGCGACGATCAGCTTGCCCGAGATGTTGAACGGAATCGCATGCGCCTCGCAGAAGGCAACCATCGATCGATTGCCCTCGACGGCCATGCGCGCCTTGAGCGAGCCCGGGCGGTAGTAGATGCCGGAGTGAATGACGCCGGAGTTGCGTCCGGTCTGGTGCGCGGCGAGCTCGGATTCTTTTTCGAGGAGGATGACCGAGGAGGATTCGGGAAGGGCGAGCGCGGTGGCGAGACCGACGATGCCGCCCCCGATGATGGCGAAGTCGTATTGCACGCGAGCCGATGGATCATACGTCAACGGCGCTTCGATGCCTGCGGGCGTCCGCTTATCATGGCGACAAGTGCCGCCCCCTCCACTCGAATATCGACCGCAACTCGACGGACTCCGTGCCCTTGCGATTGCGGTCGTGCTTTTCGCTCACTTCGGACCCACGAAATGGGCGGTTAACCATTACGTAGCGGTCGGCCATCTGGGCGTTGAGCTCTTCTTCATTCTTAGTGGCTTTCTCATCACTCGGATCCTGCTTCACGATCGCGACGCGATTGAAAGCTCAATCATTTCAACGTCACAGGCAATCGCGTTGTTTTACAAACGTCGAACGATCCGAATTTTCCCGACGTACTACCTGGCTCTTTGTTACGCGTTGATCGCCGGCCTCGGCGTGATGAAGTCTTCGATTCCGTGGTTCGCCGCCTACCTGACGAACTTCTACATCGTGAAACACGGGACGCCGGGATCGAGCACACACTTGTGGTCACTGGCTGTTGAAGAGCAGTTCTACTTCATTTGGCCCTTCGCGATCCTGATCCTGCGAAGGCCGGCGTTCGTCATCAGCGCCGCATTCTTCATCGGGATCACGTTTCGCTTCGCCGCGGCATTCCCGTACGGCGACCTGCTGTTGCCGTCATGTCTGGACTATTTGGCGGCTGGGGCAGCGCTGGCATTCGTATTTCGCCACCACCCCGAGGCAGTGCCACGACTCCTTCGATGGTCAGTCGCAATATCAATTCCCGCCGTGATTGCGGGCGCAATCGCTGCGGGTGCGGACCGGCAGAATTTTTATCGCACTGCAGCCGCTGCTATCTCGGTTTGGCTCATCGGTCACGCAGCATTGGGCATCAGCGGTCCGTTCGGCAACATTCTCGGCAATCGTGGGGTGCGCTACTGCGGCAGGATCAGTTATGGGCTGTATCTCTACCACAACTTTCTGCCGGAGGGATTGCTGCGGGCATCGCACTTTTACCATGTGCCGGTCACGCCAGCCGCGGTATCGCTGATCGCACTCGTGCTCACGTTCGTTCTCGCCGCAGCGTCCTGGCATTTCATTGAGCTGCCGCTACAGAACAAACGTCGAAAAATGAATTGAGCAACCAGGGTCGAACGGAAGATGCGAACGACGACGACGCCGATGATGGCGAAGCCGCATGCGGCCCTTACGTACGCGGCTTGAACCCCATTGCGCGTTTCATCCGGGACAGGAACCGCCAGATCGGCGTACGGCCTGGGATCAATTCGCGCCTCGGAAAATCGTCGCGAGCGATCACCGATGGCGAGATCAGCGCCGCGCGATAGAGCTCCAAGCTGCGCCTCAGCCAGTGCGCGTCGGAGAGATAGTGCGCATGCGTAAGATGAATGCCTAACTCGGCGTTGCACCTCATGCTCCGCGAGGGCGATTCGCGCGCGAACCATTCCCC
>CAZKID010000046.1:17559-19452 GCA_964552405.1 uncultured Thermoanaerobaculia bacterium | reverse complement strand
ATGAGCGAGCGCGACGCGCGCTTCCGCGAGCTCGTCACGCAGTATCCCTACAGCTACTACGCCTACCGCGCCAAAGAAATCGCCGGTGTAGGACAGGCGCCCTCGCCTGTCGCTCCACGAAGATTCCCCGACGTCGAGTCCCTCATCGCCCAGGCCAACGAACCGCGCCTCGCACTCGTGAACGATCTCGCCTCGATCGAGCTCCTGCGCGACGCGGCCCGCGAGATGAAGCTCGCCTCCGCCGCCCATCCCGACAACCTCGGCCTCTCCTTCATGCTCGCCGATCTCTACCTCCGCTCCGGCGAGCCGTTCAAGGCTAACGGAGTACTGCAGCGCCGCTTCCGCGACTTCGTCCGCCACGGCGGTGAAGGCATTCCGCATCGCTTCTGGGAGATCCTCTTCCCTCTCAATCACTGGACGACGATTCAGCGCGAAGCCGCAAAAGAGAATGTCGATCCCTACATCCTCGCGTCGATCATCCGGCAGGAGAGCGGCTTCGAACCGACGACCGTGTCGAATGCGGGCGCCGTCGGCCTCATGCAGATCATGCCGGCCGAGGCGGAGCAGATCGCGCAGAGGGCCGGGATCGAGGGAGTGACGAGGGAGACGCTCTTCGATCCCGACGTGAACATCGCAGTCGGCGCCGCCGAGTACGCACAGAAGCTCGCCGCGATGCAGAACCGTCCCGTGCTCGCAATCGCCGCCTACAACGCCGGCGAGACCGCCGTGAACAACTGGCTCGCAACGACACGCGCCGACGACATCGACTACTTCGTCGAGTCGATTCCCTACGCCGAGACACGGCTCTACGTGAAGACGGTGACGCGCAATCGGAGCGAGTACCGAAGGGTGTACGAATACTGAGTTCTGAGTACTGAGTTCTGAGTACTGAGTTCTGAGTTCTTGGTCAACCCCCACTCAGAACTCAGCACTCAGAACTCAGGACTCGGCGCCCCGGCATTCCAATTGCTGTAGTGCCCAATCGTGCAACTGAACCATTCGACGCATCGATTCGAACACGCTGACGGGCCTGCACGTTGTGATGTAACGCGAACCGATTGGAATCCGGGGACTTATGAACGCCTCAACCTTTTCCCGCTCCTGGGTCGTGATCCTTTTTGCAGCGGCGGCGACGGTTTCCGCCTCCGCAAATACGCAACTCGTCCTAAGCCGTAACGCGGAAGCTCCCGCGGCCGAGCTCAAGGGTGTGATCGACCTCACGGTCGACCCCGGGCTCGACGACGCGCGCGTCACCCTCACACTCGATGGCGAAACGCTCGCGGATGGTCTCCGCTCCCCCTGGAAAGTCGTCGTCGATTTCGGTCCCAACGTCATCGAGCGGCGATCGCGCACACCATCGAGACGTACGTGAAGACGCGTGCATTGGCCCGGGACCGGCAATCACGGTCATGAACCGCTGGCGATCAAGGTCGTCGCCGTCGATCTTCCGAATCGAATCTTCGAAGCGCAAACCACGGCGCCTGATGATGATCCAATTCTCTCCGTCTCTCTCTGGGATGCAGGAAAACAGATCGGCGAAGCGACGCAAGTGCCGTATCGCTTCACCGTTCCGCAATCGTCGATCGATGCGGGATTCGTGCAAGTCACCGCGCGCTCGAAGTCGGGCGAAGAAGTGGCCGATTTCTGGTCGCCAGGCGGCGAGGTTCATGCGGAATCGGTCGAAGTCCGCACGGTGCCGATCTTCGTCAGCGTGATCGACGGAAACGGTCAGACGCGCGATGACGTTAAGCGCGACCCCTTCAAGATCGTCGACAATGGCGCCGACGGAAAGATCCCTGAGTTCGGCAAAGCCTTCGATCAGCCGATACCCAGTGCCCTTCCCCCCGACCCCCCCGCCAGACTTCAGTACCACCCCCCCAAACGCCTGGAGCG
>CAZKID010000046.1:5665-17549 GCA_964552405.1 uncultured Thermoanaerobaculia bacterium | reverse complement strand
GAGGTACCGCGGCGGGCGCAGGAACTGAGGACCTAGCGCGCGGCAGTCGAGAAGGCCATCACCGGACTCGAAGCCGGCGGCGCTACGGCGTTCTACGACTCGATCGAAGCCGCGATCCGCGAATTGAGAAACGAGAAGAACCGCCGCGCGATCGTCGTGCTGACGGATGGCGGCGACACGTCCTCGAACGCCTCGTTCTCCGAGCTCGATCGCGTCGCCACGGAAGCAGGGATTCCGATCTACTTCATCGCGTACGACACAGGAAATGCGACGGAACAGAATGAGCTCGACCGGCTGAACTATCTCGCCGGACAAACGGGCGGCTTCGTGGTCACCGGAAGCGCGGAGCAGCGCGACCTGCCGGCGAAGTACGCGGCGATCGAGCGCGATCTCCGCGCGCAGTTCGCGATCCTCTATCAGGTGAGTGATTACAAGAAGCCGAACGCGTGGCGGAAGGTGCACGTGACGCTGAATTCGCCGAAGCTGACGGCGAGGACGATACGGGGATACTTCGCGCCTTGACGTCATCCCGACCGAGCGAAGCGAGCGGAGGGATCAGCGACGGCGCCCGCGCAACTCTTGCGATTCACTCGAATCCTGAAGGATCCTGCCGGTGTCTCCCCTGATCCCTCCGCTCGCTTCGCTCGGTCGGGATAAACTGAAAAAAAGTGCAAGACCTCCGCGCCCTCGTCGCCTCGGCTCCCTTCTTCCAGCGACTCACCAGCGAACGCATCGAGCTCACCGGTGCGTCGGTCGAGGCACGCGCGCTCATCCTCGCGGCTCTGCGCGAGCAAACCAACAAGCGCCTCGCCGTCATCGTCCCCGCCGACTCCGCGATCGAAGACTTCGAAAACGCGCTGCGTCTCTTTCACACCGAGCCTGACTGCGTTCTCGCCTATCCCTCGCCATCGCTCTCCCCCTATCAGGACGTCGGCCCCTCCCTCGGCGTCGCGCGCGAAGAGATCCGCGCACTCGGCGCACTCGCCGGTCACAGCGCCGACATCCTGATCGTCCCCGTCCGCGCGCTCTTCTCCAAGCTCCCGAAGCTCGATTCGTTCCGCGCGCGCACGCTCCGCCTCGCGGAAGGCGACGAGCTCGACATGCACACGCTGCTGCAGTCGCTGGTTGAGAACGGTTTCGTACGGACGGACCTCGTCGGCGAAGCAGGCGAGTTCGCATTCCGCGGCGGCATCCTCGATCTCTTTCCGCCGAACACCGCAAAGCCGGTGCGCGTCGAGCTCTTCGGCGACACCATCGATTCGCTCCGCTGGTTCGACGTCGAGACGCAGCGCTCCGAAGATGCGGCCGGCGCCGTCACGCTGCTGCCGATGACGCAGTTCGCCAATACGCGCGAGCTCCGCGGCGCGCTCTCGCGCCGTCTCTCGCTCGACTTCATGGATCCGCTCTTCAAGCGCGACATCGCGGAGAAGATCGACCGGCTCACGGAGAACGGCACGTTCCCCGGCATCGAGCACTACCTGCCCGTCGCCGGCGAGTCCTCTCCGTTCATCGACTACCTGAACGAAGACGAATGGACCATCGTGACGATCGAGCCCGATCACATCACGACCACGATCTCGAAGTACGAATCGCTGCTGCGCAGCGAGTACGAGGCGGCGGCGGAGAAGGGCCGCGCCGTCTACGCACCGGAGCGCGTCGTCACGCCGGGCGTGAATGTCTTTTCGTTCCTCGAGCGCGCGACGCTCGCGATGAGCGAAGTGCACATGACTAGTTCCTTCTCCCCCGGCACGGGGGAGAAGGTGCCGAAGGCGGATGAGGGGGCCCCTCACCCGCCTTCGGCACCCTCTCCCCGTCACCGGGGAGAGGGACCTAGCTATCGCGAGATCCGTATCCACGCCGAACAAACCGCGCGCTACACCAACCGCCTGCCTGACTTCGCGACTGATGTCGGACGCAGCGACCATCGCCAGTACTTCTTCGCCGCGACCAGGGGCGGCGCCGAGAAAGTCGAGCGCCTGCTGAAAGAGTTCGACATCCCGAAGGACTCCCTCACGATCGCCGACGGCGCGATCGCGCGCGGCTTCGTCTTCGAAGACATCGCCGTCACTGCCTACAGCGAGTGGGATCTCTTCGAGCCTCCGACCTCGACGCGCATCGGCAGCAAGCGCCGCGCCGCCACGCAGGCGTTCATCACCGATCTGCGCGACCTCAAAGCCGGCGATCTCATCGTGCACGTCGATCACGGCGTCGGCCGCTTCCACGGGCTGCAGCGCATCCCGTTCGGCGAGACCGAGCGCGAAGTGATGGAGATCGAGTACAGCGGCGGCGGCAAGTTGCTGATGCCGATGGAGAGTCTGAATCTCATTCAGAAGTACTCCGGCGGCGGCGACGAGGCGAAACCGCAACTCGACAAGCTCGGCGGCACGACCTGGGCGCGCAAGAAGGCCTCCGTGAAGAAGGCGATGCGCGACATGGCCGACGAGCTGCTCAAGCTCTACGCGACACGCCAGATGGTGCAGGGTCATGCGTTCTCGAAAGACTCGCCGTGGCAGTTCGAGTTCGAAGACGCCTTCGAATTCGACGAGACAGACGACCAGCTCGCGGCGATCGAAGATCTCAAAGCGGACATGGAATCGCGCAAGCCGATGGATCGCCTGCTGTGCGGCGACGTCGGCTACGGCAAGACCGAAGTCGCGATGCGCGCGGCGTTCAAGGCGGTGATGGACGGCAAGCAGGTCGCCGTCCTCGCGCCGACCACCGTGCTCGCGTTCCAGCATCACCGCACGTTCATGCGCCGCTTCGCGAGCTTCCCCGTCACGATCGAGCTGCTCACTCGCTACTACTCCGCGAAGGAACAGAAGGAGATCGTACGAAAGATCGAGTCGGGCGAGATCGACGTCGTCATCGGCACGCATCGCGTGCTCTCCAAGGACATCAACTTCAAAGATCTCGGCCTCCTCGTCATCGACGAGGAGCAGCGCTTCGGCGTCGCGCAGAAAGAGCGCCTCAAGCAGATGAAGAAGGCGATCGACGTGCTCGCGATGTCCGCAACGCCGATTCCACGCACGCTGCACATGTCGATGACCGGCATCCGCGACATCTCCGTCATCGAGACGCCGCCGAAGGATCGCCTCGCGATTCAGACCGCGCTCGTCCCCTTCAACGACGAGTTCATCCGCGACGCGATCGCGTTCGAGATCGATCGCGGCGGCCAGGTCTTCTTCGTCCACAACCGCGTCGAGTCGATCTACGCGATGAAGGAGTACCTCGAGAAGCTGCTTCCCGGCCTGCGCGTCATCGTTGGTCACGGGCAGATGGACGAGCGCGAGCTCGAGCGCGCGATGCTCGCCTTCATCCAGCGCGAGTACGACGTGCTCATCGCGACCACCATCATCGAGAATGGCATCGACATCCCCGCCTGCAACACGATCCTCATCAATCACGCGGAACGCTTCGGCCTCTCGCAGCTCTACCAGTTGCGCGGTCGCGTAGGACGCAGCGACCGCCTCGCGTTCTGCTATCTGCTCGTGCCGAGCGATCGCGTTCTGAGCGGCGACGCGCGCAAACGCCTCGCGGCGATTCAGGAGTTCTCCGACCTCGGCGCCGGCTTCCGCATCGCCGCGAAGGACCTCGAGATCCGCGGCGCAGGCAACATCCTCGGCGGCGAGCAGTCGGGAGAGATCGCCGCAGTCGGCTTCGAGATGTACACCAAGCTCCTCGAGGAAACGATCCGCGAGATGAAGGGCGAGCGCATCGAGGAAGAAGTCGAGACTTCGATGAACCTCGGCGTCGATATCTACATCCCGAAGAATTACGTCAGCGAAGAGAACATCCGCATGACGCTCTACAAGAAGATCGCTTCCGCGCAGACGGAGCAGCGGCTCGAGGACATCCGTAACGAGATGCGCGAGCGCTTCGGCGCACTCCCCGCCAACGTTGACAATCTGCTGCACTTCGTCCGCGTGAAGCAGTTCGCGCAGAGGATCGGAGTGGTGTCGATCGTGCGCGACGGCGCGCGCGGCGTCATGAAAGTGACACAGACCGCGAAGATCGATCCCGACAAACTGCTCGCCTTGATCCAGGACGACCCACAGGTGAAGTTCTCCCCGAACGGCACGCTGTCGTTTCCGATGAAAGTGCAGGGGCCGGGAGTGATCGAGGCGATCGAAGAGCTGTTGAAGCGGATTGCCGCCGGTTAGGAACGTCAAATTTCGAATTTGAAATTTGAAATTTGAAATTTGAGAATGTTGACGATCCTGGCAGTCTCGCTCCTCGTGTTACACTCCGCCCGACTGCCTATGAAAGCCTGACGGTTCTCCGCTCCACCCACCCGTATCACCAATAGGAGAAAACCGAAATGCAGTCCCCGTCTATCTACACAGCGCGGCTCGAGCTGCGCTCAGGCACTCGCGAGATCTACAACGTTCCCTGGCAGGATCGCGAGGCACTCGCGCATGTCATGCGCGTCAACATCCCCGACAACTGGCCCGTCGAAAACTACGATCAGGATCCGCTCGACTTCTCGATCAAGGCACTCGATGAAAATCCCGCATCCGAGCCGTGGCTTCTTCGCTACTTCATCGAGCTCGAAACCAACACGCTGGTCGGCTTCGGGGGAGGCTGCGGTCTTCCGACCGGCGGCGCCTGGACGATCGGCTATTCGATCCTCGAGCAATATCGCCGCCGCGGTTACGCATCGGAAGGAACTGCTGCGCTGATCGCCGAGGCGTTCATGCATCCTGAGGTGAAGAAGATCATTGCGGAGACGTATCCGGAGCTCATCGGCTCCATCGGAGTCATGCAGAAGAACGGCTTGCAATTCGTGGGACCCGGAAACGGCGAGCGCGTGATTCGCTACGAGCGCTGCCGGTAGGACGGGGCAGCAGGGGGCAGGCAGCAGACAGCAGACAGCAGGCCCCCTCCCTCGTGAAAGCGGGGAGAGGGCCCTTCCGCCGTCTGCGACCTGCTCAATGCCGTCTGCTCCCTGCTGCCTGCTGTCTGCTGCCTGCCCCTGCTGCCTGCTGTCTGCTGCCTGCTGTCTGCTGCCTGCCCCCTGCTGCCTGATCTGCTACACTCCCGCCGCCTCGGATCCATGCGCCGGTTCCCGCTTTTCCTGCTGATTCTGTTGACGGTCGCGGCCTGCCATCGCAAGCCGTCGACTCCGCCCGATGTCGTCGCACGCGTCGGCGAGCGGATGCTCACGCTTTCGGACTTCAAGCGCTATGTCGAGCGCAACGCGGGAACCGATCTCGCGCAACTCACTCCCGAAGTCTCGAGCGCGCTGCTCGATCAATATGTCGAGGAAGTCGTGCTCTCCGAGTACGCCGGCTCCCATGGAGTCGAGATCCCGGCGGAGAAGATCGCGACCGCGGTCCGCACCGATGTCGGTACAACCGTCGTCGAGAAACGCGACGAGATGCGCCGCCAGAAACTGATCGCCGATATCTCGACCGAAGTCTCTCAGCCCACGGACGATGAAGTGAAGGCGTACTACGACGCGCATCCGGGCGAGTACAAGAGCGACGAGGAAGTCCACGTGCGGCAGATCCTCGTGCACGACGAGGCGCTCGCGAACGAGATCGCCGCGAAGCTGAAGGGCGGCGCCGCATTCGAGGAGCTCTCTGCCGCGCACTCGCTCGCGCCGAACGCGAAGAAGGGCGGAGACATCGGCTACGTCAGCCGCGGCGAATTGCCGAAGCGGTTCGAAGACGAGATCTTCGGGCTGCAGCCGGGCCATGTCAGCAACGTGATCCAGACCGACAACTCGTTCCATATCTTCAAAGTCGATGACCGCCGTCCCGCCGGTACGATCGACCTCCAGACCGCAGCACCCGTGATTCGCGACAACCTGCGGCGGGAAGGTGTCCGAGCCCGCATGGCCGAGCTCGTCGTCAAGGGCAAGACCGACATGCCGATCACAATCCTGACCAAGCGCCTCCCGTTCGCCTACTCGGGGACTCTCCCCAAGTCGGACAACGAATAAATCCCTACCGAACTTGTTGTGCTCATGACCCGTCTCACACTCGGATTCAACACTATGAAAAAACTCGCACTTGCCATCGTTTTCTCCGCCGCCGCGACGAGCCTCTCCGCGGCACAGGTCGTCGAAGCCATCGTGCTGCGCGTCGGCGATCGCATCATCACGACGAGCCAATACGCGAAGCGCATTCATGACGGCTTCTCGGAAATCGAGCAGACCGTTCCGCTCGAGCAGCAGGCCGCAAAGAAGGCGGAGTTCAAGAAGACCTTCATGGACGATCTGATCAGCGAGCTGCTGGTCAAGGATCGCGCGGACCGCATCGGCGTCACGGTGACCGAGGCCGAGATGAAGGAAGCGGTGGCGAGGCTGAAGGAGCAGTACGGCATCGCGAGTGACCAGCAATTCGAAGACTCGCTGAAGAAGTCGGGGCTCACGCGCGCCGACATGGAAGCGAGACTGCGCGATACGCTGATCAGCAACAAGGTCTTCGGCCGCGAGCTGCGCAGCCGCGAGGAGCTGACCGATCGCGAACTGCGCGAGCGTTACGACCGCGAAAAGGATCGCTACCGCCTGCCGGAGCGCGCGCATCTGCGCGAGATCGTGGTGCTGCGTCCTGAGAATGCGGCTGGCGCACAGAAGGCCGAGCAGAAGGCGAACGACGTCGCGGCGCAGGCGCGCAGCGGCGGAGACTTCGCGAAACTGGCGCAGACCTTCTCAGAATCCGGATCCAAAGACAAAGGCGGCGACCTCGGCGAAGTCGCACGAGGCGAGCTCCTCCCCGATCTCGACAAGGCCGTGTTCAACAGCGCGGCAGGCACCGTGATCGGACCCCTCACCACGAAGTCGGGCTGGCACATCCTGAAAGTCGAGACGCGCCTGCCGTCCGAAGTGCCCGCGTTCGAGTCGCTGAAGGACAAGATCCGCAAGGATGCCGGCGATGACGCGTTCCAGCGCGATTTCAAGGCCTACATCGACCGCCTGCGCAAAGACGCGTACATCCAGATCAACGAGAAGAACGTCCCTCAGGTTTAACGTCTATCCTGAGCGCAGCTCAGGATAAACTGCAACACCATGCTCCTTGTCGCGGGCGCCGTCTTGATGCTCCTCGGCCTGATCTCCGGGGCAGGCATCCTGGCATCATCGATCGGGATGCTTAGCGTGACGAATGACCTCACGCTCTGGGTCATGTTCCCTGCCGGAACGTTTCTCGGACTGCTCCTCGCCGCGCTCGGATCGCGCACGCACATGGTGCCGGTGCTGATGAAGCTGAGCGGCGCGCTGATGATGCTGCTCGCTCTCGCATCGATCACCGTCCTCGTTCTCGGCAGCATGGGAATCCTCACCGCCCCGCGCACCTTCGCGCCGCTCTGGTACGTGTTCGGCGTCGGACTCTTCGCCGGTGCATCAGGCTTCCTCGCCTCTGCGAAACCCGGACACCCGGCGTAGAAGGGGTCAGGTCGAAAGTCGAAAGTTCGCTCCGCACCCCGTGGAAAATTCGTCCTCTCTCTACAACTGTCGGAGCGAACTTTCGACTTTCGACCTGACCCCTTCTCCTCCTCGTAGACCGAGGTAAGCTCGTGTGCGATGCTGCAGCGAGCGATTGATGCGGTTCGACGTGTTCGGCCGCAGCGCGTCGTCGTGTTTACCGGCGCGGGGGTTTCGGCGGAGAGCGGGATTCCCACCTTCCGCGGCGACGGAGGACTCTGGCGCAACTTCCGTGCGGAGGATCTCGCGACTCCGGAGGCGTTCGCGCGCGATCCGGAGCTCGTGCTCGAGTGGTACGGCTGGCGCCGCGAGCTCATTCGCGAAGCCCAACCAAACGCTGCACACCTCGCGATCGCGCGGCTCGAAACCGCGGTCGTCGTCACGCAGAACGTCGACGGGCTGCACGCCCGCGCCGGCTCGCGCGATGTCATCGAGCTGCACGGCAACATCTTTCGCGAGAAGCCATCCGGCGGCCGGATGCGTCCCGATGTCGTCTGGTTCGGCGAAATGCTTCCCGTCGACGCGGTCGATCGCGCGGTGAAATCGATTCAGGAAGCGGATCTCCTCCTCGTGATCGGCACGTCGAGCGTCGTCTATCCCGCGGCGGGACTCGTGACGCTGCATCGCGGACTCTCGATCGAGATCAATCCCCAACCAGGCGCTGCATGCACGCTCGCGCTTCCGCTCACCGCCGTGCAGGCCACGCCGCCAATCGTCGATGCGATTCTGGAGTCGCAATGACGGACCTCATCGCCGATCTCCCGCACGACGAGCGTCCGCGCGAGCGGCTGCTGAGGCACGGCGCGCAGACGCTCTCCGACGCCGAGCTCCTCGCACTGCTCATCGGCTCCGGCACGCGCGGGCGCAGCGCTGTGCATGTCGCCGGCGAATTGCTGGCGGACGGCCTCGCGCAGCTCGGACGCCGCGACTTCGCCGAGCTCGCGCGCGTGCTAGGAGTCGGTGCCGCGAAAGCGACGCGCATCGCCGCCGCATTCGAGATCGCGCGCCGCATGCACATGCCCGAGGCGCGGATCGCGTATTCAGCGCAGACGCTCGGCGACGCGCTCATCCGCACGCATCAGTTCCATCAGGAGCATCTCGGCGCCGCGCTGCTCGACACGCACGAGCGCATTCTGAAGCAGCAGACGATCTTCGTCGGCACGATCAACAGCGCGCTCGTCTCGACGCGCGAGATCGTGCGCTACGCGGTGCTCAACAACGCGGCCGGCGTCGTGCTCTATCACAACCATCCGTCGGGAAACGCGACGCCATCCGCGCACGATTCGCTCTTCACGAAGAAGCTGCGCGAGGCACTACGCCTCGTAGACGTGGAGCTCGTCGATCACCTGGTCATCGGCGCCGATCGCTACGCGTCGATGAAAGAGAAGGGCTGGATCTAAGAATTTATCCTGTGGGGCGACAGGCGCCCTCGCCTGTCGGCTCGATGCACAGGCGAGGGCGCCTGTGCCTCCACTGGACGTTGTTCTATGCGCGCGAAGACGTGGCCGCCAGCTCCGGCGTCTCCGCCTTCTTCTGCGTGTACACCGGCGTGAACCAGTTGTAGCGATCCGGAATCGCGCCACCGATGTAGTCGAAGAACTCCTTCTGAATCCGCTCGGTGACAGGACCACGCTTCCCGCTGCCGACCTTCACGCGATCGATGGAGCGAATCGGCGTCACTTCCGCCGCGGTGCCCGTGAAGAACACCTCATCCGCGATGTACAGCGCCTCTCGCGGGATCAGCGTCTCGACGACTTCGTATCCCATGTCGCGCGCAATGCGCATCACACTCGCGCGCGTGATGCCGGCGAGCACCGAGGCTCCCAGCGGCGGCGTGCCGATGCGGCCGTCGCGCACCACGAAGATGTTCTCGCCCGAGCCTTCGCTCACATAGCCATTGACGTCGAGCGCGATCCCTTCCGAGTAACCATCCGCCGCTGCTTCCTGGCGGATGAGAATCGAGTTCATGTAATTGCCGGTCGCCTTCGCGAGCGCAGGGAACGTATTCGGCGCCATGCGATTCCACGACGACACGCGCACATCCACACCCTGCTCGATCGCCTCGGGTCCGAGGTACTTGCCCCACTTCCAGGCGGCGATGGTGACATCGACCGGGCACGATCCGGGAAACACGCCGAGCGAGTGATAGCCGCGATAAACGATCGGACGCAGATAGCAATCCTGAAACTCGTTCGCCGCGACCGTCTCGATGCACGCCTGCTTGAACTCTTCGAACGTGTACGGGACCTCCATGCGATAGATCTTGCAGGAGTCGTAGAGACGGCGGGCATGCTCGTCAAGCCGGAAGATCGCCGGCCCCTGATTCGCCGTGTTGTAGCAACGAATCCCTTCAAAGAGGCCTGAACCGTAGTGAACGGCGTGCGTGAGGACATGAATCTTGGCGTCGGCGAAGTCGACGAGCCGTCCATTCATCCAGATTTTCTTGACTTCTTCGAACGGCATACGGCCTCCTGCGCCAGTGAGGGGTGGTTCGATACAACGCGACCGTGCTCGGGGATCCGAGATCGGGCCGAGTATAGGTGCCGCTGATTCGGCAAGTCAATGCTATAAACCTGCCACAGGAAACAGCTCGCAAACGTATGAACTGGAAAGGAAAAACGGTCGTCGTCACGGGTGCTTCGAGCGGCATCGGACGCGCCGTTGCCCTCGAGCTGGCGAAACGCGGTGCATCCCTCGTGCTGGCTGCCCGCCGTGCCGCCGAGCTCGACGCCGTGGCCCAACTCTGCCGGGCCTCCGGAACCTCCGCCACCACCGTCGTCACGGACGTTCGTGATCGCGACGCGTGCAATCGGCTCATCGAAACGGCAGGTAGAGTCGACGTGCTGATCAACAACGCCGGCTTCGCGATCTTCGACGCCATCGAGAACGCGCGCCCCGACGAGCTCGAGTCGATGATGCAGACGAACTACTTCGGCACCGTCTTTTGTACGCAGGCCGTGCTGCCGCAGATGCTCGCGCGCCGCGAAGGGACGATCGTCAACGTCGCATCGATCGCCGGCATCATGGGTTACGCGCGGATGGGCGGCTACTGCGCGACGAAGTTCGCGATGATCGGCTTCAGCGAGGCGCTGCGCAACGAAGTGTTAGGCCGCGGCGTGCGCGTCGCGATCGTCTGTCCCGGCACGACTGAGACGGAGTTCTTCGTGAAAGCAGAGCGCGGCAAGATGCCCGCCGCCTCGCGCCTCATCCTCGGCGTCACTCCGGAGCGCGTCGCGCGCGTCGTCGTGAGGTCGGCCGAGGATGGAACGTATCGCCGCATCGTGCCGTGGGCGGCGGGCGCGTACATGCGGCTGAAGGAGATGTTCCCTCGCGTCGCGCACTTCTTCATGCGCCGCGTTTCCGGTTTCATGGAGAAAGGATGACGCGGCTCAGGGACGCGCCGCTCACCGGCGCCATGCTTCTCTTCATCGCGATCATCTTCCTCATCGAGTGCCTCCTCGGCGCGCCGATTGGCGAGCGCTGGTATGAGATTCCGATCGCCCCCATCAGCATCAGCAGTCTCGTCGAGATCGGCTCGATCACCAGCGACGTCGTCAGGCAGCACGAGTACTGGCGACTCGTCTCCGCGATGTTCCTCCACGGAAACCTCGTGCACTGGTTCCTCAACTCGCTCGCGCTCTTTCAGCTCGGCTCGTTGTACGAGTCGGAGTTCGGCTCGCGAAGATTTCTCCTCGTCTATCTCACGACCGGCATCTGCGCCTCGCTCACGAGCGCGATCAATTTACGTGAGGGCGGCGCATCGGTCGGCGCAAGCGGCGCCGTGCTCGGGATCCTCGGCGCTCTGATCCTCGCGATCCGCCGCTCGCACCTGCACGAGGAGAAGTGGGCGCGCTTCGTCATGTATCAACTGATGTTCTGGGCCGCGGTGAACGTGACGCTGCCGCTGTTCATCCCGGTGATCGACGAATGGGCGCACAGCGCGGGCGTGATCTCCGGACTCATCCTCGGCCTCGTGCTCCCGCACGGCCACAGACCGCCACCACCAAAAACAAGAACGGTGGATGTGATGCCGTTCGAGGGGTAGTTTCCCGTGGGGGACAGGCGCCCTCGCCTGTCCGCTCATTGGACAGGCGAGGGCGCCTGTCCCCCACTACATCTTCTGCTTCTCGATGTACTCCACGAGATCGTCGTACAGCCCACCGGTATTCGAGAACGTCGCGTAATTCTTCGCGACGGAGAACCACTCGCGCGTCGACGGCTTCGATTTCTTCAGCGCCTTCGCGAAATCATCCTTGTTCACCGGCCTCATCCCGCCCGAGCGAATCGCCTCGGTCAACGGATACTCCGTCGCGCGATCGACGAGATCGAAGAGATCCGCGCCCGAATAGCCACTCGTCTTCTTTGCGATCTCGCCGATGTTCACGTCGCTTTGCACCGGCCGTTCGCGCCGGTCCAGCCGCAGAAACTCCCGCGCCGCCCCTTCCACCGCCGCCGGAA
>CAZKID010000046.1:0-5655 GCA_964552405.1 uncultured Thermoanaerobaculia bacterium | reverse complement strand
CCGGCCGTTCGCCACTTGACAACCGCGCAACGTCCAGACGGACGGCTCTCCCAGGCGTCGGAATGAACTTCACACGATCGAAGCGCCCCGGACGCCGCCGCGCTGCGTCGACAGCCCCCGGCGCGTTCGTCGCCGCCATGACGAGCATCTTCGCGTTCTGCGACGAGACGCCGTCCATCTCCGCGAGCAGTTGATTGACGAGCGACTTCCCCGGACTGTGCTTGATCATCTGCCGGCTGCCGCCAATCGCTTCGACTTCATCGAAGAAAAGAATCGACGGCGCCTTGGCGCGCGCGAGCTCGAACGTCTCCGCAAGCTTGCGCTCCGACTCGCCGTAGTACATGTCGAGAATCGACTCGATCGTGATGTTCATGAACGCGGCGTCGCACTCGCCCGCCGTCGCCCGCGCCAGGAGCGTCTTGCCGCAACCCGGCGGGCCGTACAGCAGCACGCCGCCGCCGATCTTCTTCCCGTACTTCTGAAAGAGCTCCGGATGCTGGAACGGAACGACGATCTTCATCCGGATCTCTTCCTTCACGTCGTCCAGCCCGCCGACATCGCCGAAGCGAAGCGACTCGCGCGTGACCTGCTGCAGCGAATCGTTAGCCTCCTCCTTCCCCTTGCCGCCGGCGAAGAGCCGCAGCACGTTCGAGGGCCCTTCCGCCTTCTTCTCGACCGGCAGCAGAGCCCGCGCGCGCTGTCGCGCTTCGTCGTCATCGAGATGGACGAGCGCTTCGCGCGCCGCCTCCTCGGCTTCGCTGTTGCGGCCGAGCTGGTCGAGGATCTCCGCGACCTGCAGCCAGAGGAAGCCGTTGTCAGGCGCCTGCACGAGTGCGCGGCGCAGTGTTTCGAGTGTCGAGCTCAGATCCATGGATAGTTCCGCCGAAGGATCGCCCGCATGATCGGCGTGGCGAACCAGGTGTATGCGCAGAGCGCGAGATAAGCGATCGTGATGATCGTCGACGCCGGGTCCTTGACGCTGCGGCTCAGCACGGAGGCGAACGCCCAGATCGAGCCGACCACCATGAACTGCGCGCCGTCGCCCAGGCGCTGCATCAACAGCGCGTAACCGAGGAAGGGTTTGTAGAAGAGGTTCTTGCCCATGACGACTTCGGCGAGTCCGCGCAGCGCGAGCTGATTGAACGGCTCGAGCTCCAGCGCCGTCCGAAACAGCCCCTCCGCTTCGTCGAACTGCCGCCGCGTCATCACGAGCAAGCCGAGGATTGCGTAACCATCGGCGTCGTCGGGATTCAACTCGATCGCGCGCCGCGCCGCTTCTTCGGAGATCTTCCAGCGTTTCGGATGCACTTCGTGCAGCAGCGCGGCGTAGAGGCGCTGCGCGTCGTCGTCATCGGGATCGAGCTCCAGCGCCAACCGCACGGGCTCGAGCGCCTTCTCGTTCTTGCCGGTGACGTGCAGCAGCCGCGCGTAGAACGTGAACGCCCCGGCGTCGTCCGGCTCGAGGCGAATCGCTTCGATGATGCTCGCTTCCGATTCCGCAAAGCGGCCCGCCTGATAGAGCGCGGTCGCGCGCATGCGCCACGCTCCGGCCCACTCCGGCGCGAGCTCGATCGCACGATTCGCGGCCGCGATCGCGCCGTCGTGATTTCGCTCGCGCATCAGCACCGACACGAGCGCGACGTAACTCGACGGATCGTCGGGCGCATCCGAAATCTGTTGCGCCGCGAGCTCTTTCGCGCGCTCGTACTGACCGACGGCGAGCAGCTGATAGATCTGCGCTGCCCGCGTGACGTGCAGACTCAGTTTCGGATCGTCGTTCATGACCACACCCCGAGCAACCAGAGAAACAGGCGGATCGGCATGATCATGAGGAGGAGAAACGCGCCGGCATACATCGGCAGCACGGGTAGAAGCCTGCCTCCGAGAAACACGTGCCCCTCGGTGTGATGGCGATGAAGAAAGTAGAGCACGCAACCGAAGGCGAAGTAGACGGCGCGTCCGGCGACGAACGCGTAGCCGGTGTCCAGCAGCGCGGTCAGCGTTTCGATGAATGCGAACCAGCCGGCCACGCCACAAGCGAGACTAACCAGCAGCAGCACCCAGCGCCGCAGCACGATCGCGTTGTAACACGCGAGCAGCGCTGCGACCGGCGCTCCGAGCATCAGCCCGAGGTAGGCGAAGAGCAGTGGATGAACGAGCGGGACGGAAGCACGGCGTGCATCCGGCCAGCGCCGAAGCTGCGGCTCGAGCACGAACTCGCTCATCGCTGGCGCCGCGCGATCAGCCGCAGATCCTGCGGCGCGAACAGCCTGTCGTTCACCGCATGAATCACGCGCTGCAACTCCGGCGGATCGCTCTCCAGCATCGCGATCCTCGTCCCCTCGGGGAACGCATGGACCGCACGCACTTCATCGATGACGAAGCCATGCTCGCGCGCCAGCAGGACGAGCGCGGCGGGATGGCGCGGCGCAAGGTGCGTCGGATCGCGCCAGAACTCCGAGGCGGAGACGAGCAGCGATTCGGCGTTGGGAGTCTCGAGGATGAGCAGCCCGCCGTCGCGCAGCACGCGCGCGGACTCACGGTAGAAAGCGAAGAGGATGTCGACGGGCAGGTGCTCGACGACATGCAGCGCGGCTACGGAACCGATGGATGCATTGGAGAGTTGGGCAAAGCACTCCGGGATCCCGGCAACGGCAGCCGAGAGCCCGCGCGCAACGAGATCGGCGACAGAGCGCTCATTCGTATCGAACCCGCGCGCGCCAGGAACGAGCGAGAGAAGCTCGCCTCGCCCACACCCGACATCGATCAAAGGCGAATGCTCGCGCGCAAGCGCAGCGTAGTGCGCAACGGAGTCACGCACCTCAGCCTCAGACCCCCGCAAAGAATCTTCGAGCCGGCGATAAACGAAGTCGGCGCTGCCTGCTGTCTGCTGTCTGCTGTCTGCCGCCTGTGCATTCATCAAATCCCGAATCCGCACGCCCACCGTCTCGATCTTCTGATCCAGCGCGGCGAGCAACGCATCATTCCGCATCGCGGCGACAGGAATCAGCGCGCGCGTCCTGCCGATGTCGCCGGCCAGCGCCTCGTCCGCCTGTCTAACATCTCGTTGCAGTGTGTCGACATCGGCGCGCGCATCGCGGCGTGCGGCATCGATCTCGCGGCGGAAGTCGTCGATGAGATCGAGCACGGCGAGATTGAAGTCGCGCTGGCGATCCGCATCCGGACGGGTGATACGGCGGAAAAGACGGAGCAGCCAGGTCTGCCAGCGTCTCCGCGATGGGCGGTAGCGGCGGTCGTCGCGCCAGATGGTGCGCCACGCCGCCGCTCCCGCCGGAGGGGAATCGACGAATTGCTCGTCGCTCATTACCGGGAGTTTAGCTTAGGCCTGCGTTGCGTTCTCAGCGGCAGCCGGGGCAGCGGGTTCCGCGATCGACTCATGGCCGATGGGAACGACCTCCACCTGGATGTGCGCGGAGACTTCGCGGTGCAGACGAACATCGACTTCGTGCACGCCGGCCGTCTTGATCGGATGTCCGAGCTCGATGCGGCGCTTGTCGACGGCGATCCCGCGTGCCACGAGTGCATCCGCGATGTCGTTCGCCGTGACGGAACCGAAGAGGTGTCCGTGATCGCCGACGCGCTTCTGGATCGTGACCTTCACGCCCTGCACGCTGGCGGCAGCTTTCTGTGCTGCGTCTTTTTCCTGCGAGGCCAGGAGCGCCCACTTCTTGCGCTCCTGCTCGATGGACTTGAGGTTGCTGGCGGTTGCTTCGCGCGCCAGATTCTTCGGAATCAGGAAATTGCGCGCGTAGCCGTCCTTGACCGTGACGATGTCGCCGCGGGTACCGAGTCCGCGGATCTCGTCAGTCAGTATGACTTTCATTGGAGTCATCCTTTCGTCTGAACTTTCTGAAATCAAAGAATGGATCGAACAGTCCGGCGATGATGAACATGAACGGCACCAGCAGCAGCGTCAGGGTGAACGCAAAGACGTTCCCCAGCACGCCGACGCCGATGGCCGTCAGGATCGCTCGCAGAACCGCGGCGCCCTGCAGAAAAAAGAGGAAGAGCGTCACGGCCAGAATGTTCGCAGCAATCACCTGAGGCAATCCCGAGAGGAACGGAGTGAGTCCGCCAAGGACGAACGCAAACGGCAGCCATTCGGGGAGCGAGAGATTGCGGAAGAGATACACGCTGTTTGCCGGCGACACCTCACGGGTTCGAATGAATTCGAGCCATGCGCGGACGCGGCCGAACAGCAGGATGCTGAGCACCAGCGCGATGACCACGATCATCAGCAGAATCGCCGGGATGACTTTCATTTCCCAGGCGAAGACCTGCGGCATCTGACTCATCGCGCCGAAGGGAAGCGATTGCTTCTGGTACTCGGCGAGGGTTCGTTCGGAAAACACTTGGAACTGCTTCACAGTGCCTGCGTACAACGAGACGCCGCCGAGCAGGCGGCCGCCATATTCGGCGAGCGCGATGCCGGCCATCGAGACGCCGAGGCCGGAGGCGAGCACATTGCCGAAGGAGCCGTTGCGTTCGATGAGCGGCAGCGTGACGAGCGCCGGGAGCCCGATCCCGAGGACGACAGACGCGAGGCCTGCGATCTCGAGATTGAGCTCTTTCGGCGCGGTCGACACGTTGACGACACCCGCGGCGAGTGCGGCACCGAGGAGGAACGCGAGCCAGGTGGCGGCGCGTCCGTTGCGCGTGCCGCAGAAGAAGACGGCGGCCGGCAGCAGCAGCGTGAACGGCGGAAACGACATGACGCCGATGAGCAGCGCGTAGCTGAAGACACTCCGGACGATCCGGCCAAACGGCCGTCCCGGAATCTCAACAGGTGCGTCTTGCATCACGTCAGTCATGTTCTGTTCCAGTGGGGAACAGGCGCCCTCGCCTGTTCAAAAAAAAGCTTTGTTTAGTCCGTCGCAAACGGCAGCAGCGCCGCGATCCGCGCGCGCTTGATCGCGTTCTGCAGTTTGCGCTGATGCAGTGCGCAGGTTCCCGAGATGCGGCGCGGAAGAATCTTGCCGCGCTCCGGGATGAACTGCTGCAGCATCTTCACGTCTTTGTAGTCGATGTACTCGAGCTTCTCGACGCAGAACTTGCAGACGCGCTTGCGGCGGTAGAAGAACTTCTTCTTTCCGCCCGGGCCTCCGCCCGGACCGCCCTGAGGGCGATCGCCGCCGCGGCCTTCGGGACGCCTGGAACCACCAGTCATTGTGGCCATCGTTCGATCTCCTTACGCCTGCGCGTCGTCGCCGCCAGTGGCGGGCGCTGCCTCTTCAACAGCGGCTGCGGGCGGATAAGCCTGCGGCGCTGCGGGGCGGACGCGCTCCTTCTTGGGATTCTTCTTGGCGAGCTTATCGGCGCGTTTGATGTCTTCATCCACGCGGACGATCATGTGACGAAGAACGCGATCCGAGTTCTTCATGCGGCGGTCGAGCTCGGAAAGGCCACCGGTCGTCTCATAGACGAGCAGGTGATAGATGCCCTCGGTCGACTTGTTGATGGGATATGCGAGCCGGCGGCGGCCCCACGCTTCTTCGTTCTTGAGCGTGGCACCCAGCGACTCCGCGACGCGCTTGAACTCTGTGGTCAGCGTCGTCGCCTCTTCCTCCGCAACTTGCGGAGAAAGAATGTACAGGACTTCGTAAGTCCTCATGATTCCTCCTTCTGGCCTAGCGG
>CAZKID010000045.1:14131-19655 GCA_964552405.1 uncultured Thermoanaerobaculia bacterium | reverse complement strand
GGCGTGGGATTGATCGGCGGAATGCTATTCACGATGATCGTTCAGGCGGGCACGATTCTCGGTGGCCGGATTCCGGCGATGGCGACGCAGCGCATCGGCGCGCTCTCGTCACTGCGGCTCACGGCAGCCTGGATCGTTCACGTGTTTCCTGAGTCCGTTCTCTTTTCGCTCTGGACGCTGCTGTTCTTTGTCGGCGCGCGAGTTCTTCTCCGCCATCCCGCGCTCTACGCACCGGTCTTCATGATCGCGTACGCTGCGGCGGTCGCGCCGCGAACAGGATCGACGGCGGGTGATGCGATCGGCGGACTCCTGGTGGCCTTCGTGGTGATGATGGCTGTTCGCGCCGGAGGCATGCTGGCCGGCGCTGTCGTTTGGATCGGCTTCCATTTGCCCGGGGGGTTTCTGCTCAAATTGGATTCCGGTGCCGGGTAGGCCGGGCGGAGCGCTTTCTTGTTTCTACTCCTTCTGATTCTGGCGGGATATGCCTGTTTCTTCGCGACCGGCAGGCGTCTTGCGATGAGACCGGCAGCCGCATGACGAGTCAGCTCGAACGAGACGTTCCGCTTGCGCAATTCACGACGATCGGCATCGGCGGGCCGGCGCGTTACTTCTCACGCGTCGCCTCGCTCGACGCACTGCGTGAAATGCTTGCGTGGGCCGAAAGCCAATCGCAACGCGTCTTCATTCTCGGCGGCGGCAGCAATCTGCTGATCGCCGATCGCGGGTTCGATGGCCTCGTGATCCGCATCGAATTGCGCGGCATCGAAGAGCGCGAGGGACTCCTGCATGCTGCTGCAGGTGAGCGGTGGGACGACGTCGTCGCATACGCGGTGAATCGTGGCCTCGCCGGGATCGAATGTCTCTCCGGGATTCCGGGACTCACCGGCGCTACGCCGATCCAGAACGTCGGCGCGTATGGCCAGGATGTCAGCGAAACGATCGAGCGGGTGCAGGCCTGGGATCGCCAGACGAGCGCCGTCGTAGAGCTCACCAACGAGCAGTGCGGATTCGGCTATCGTGCGAGCCGCTTCAAGAACGTCGAACGTGGACGTTACGTCGTGCTGTCCGTCGCGTTTCGGCTGCAGCCTGATGGAGAGGCGAATGTTCGATATCCCGAGCTGAAAAAGTACATCGAGGAGAGGGGAATCTCGACGCGTGATTTGAAATCGGTACGCGATGCCGTGATCGCGATCCGCAGACGGAAGGGCATGGTGCTCGATCCGGCCGATCCGGATACACGCAGCGACGGATCGTTCTTCATGAATCCCGTGCTCACCGCAGAGGAATACGAATCATTCGCGAAGCTCGCGCCGGATGCGCCGCACTTTCCCGGCGCCTCGGGCGTGAAGCTTTCCGCGGCGTGGCTCATCGAGCACGCGGGGTTTCAAAAGGGCTTCGTCCATGGGAACGCGGGACTCTCATCCAAGCACACTCTGGCGATCATCAATCGCGGAGGAGCATCGGCCGCCGAGGTGCTGGAATTGGTGCGGATGATCCAGGCGGGCGTGCGTGAAACCTTTTCCATGAACATTCACCCCGAACCCGAATTGATGATGGATTGAGGGTGGTACACTTTCCAGGGTTCACCGAATAACACTATGGATCTACGGGACCTCCGCGCAGCGGATCGGTATGTAGCCAACGAACGCCTCGTCGGCAGCTTCGGGGCTGCGAGTGTGGTCGTGATCGACCTTTCCGATCAGGGAGCACAGATCGAACACCCGCAGCCGCTGCGGCTCGCACTGCGCGGACGTTTCTGGTTCCGGCGCGGCGACATTTCGGTGAGCAGCCAGGCGATCGTCATGTGGAGTCATCTCTCCCAGCGCCCGAATTCGGAAGGGAAGCTCTTGTATCGGACTGGACTGCGGATCGAAGAGGAGATCGACGGGTACTACACCGCGCTGCAACGTCTGGTTGAGCAGCAAATCGTTCATCGCGATCTCGAAGCTCTGAACAAGAAGCGCAAGGCGGCGGAAGACAAACTGAAGAGTACTCGGCCGGCGATGAAGATGCTGCGGACAGAGGTCGAGATTCCTCCCGATCAGGTGCTGCTGATTCAGCACGCGCGGGAACGGTTGCGTATGCACCCCGAGGAAGCGCTCAAGTGGTACAACCGCGCCAAATTCGCGCTGCTCGAAGATGGTGCGGCCGGCGCGGAGTCCGTGCATCATCGCGAGGACGTGCTCGCCGTCTGGGAGTATCTCGAGCGCAGCGTCGACATCGCGACGATCGTGCGCGTGTTCGAGAAGAAGTAGCGTGTAGGACAGGCGCCCTCGCCTGTCCCGGAACCTCCCGCGCGGGAGGACAGGCGAGGGCGCCTGTCCTACACGTACGCTGCGACGCGCCGGCGCAATTCATCCGGCACGGGCACCGGCTTGAACGATCCCTGCTGAACCGTGACGAGGATGTACTTGCCGGTCGCGACGACCGTTTCGCCGAGCTTCGCCGCGAAGTCGAGATGGATCGAGCTCGTGCCGATGCGTCCGAACCACGCTTCGACGACGAGCAGATCGTCGAGCCGTACGGGATGGTGAAAATCACACTCGACATGTACGCGTGGCAGCCAGATGCCGAGCTCCTCGAACAACACTTTGTACGAGAGATTGCAATGCCGGAACAGCTCCACCTCGGCAAGTCCGAAGAATCGGAGATACGCCTGGTAGTTGATGATCCCGGCGGCGTCGATGTCTTCCCAGCGGACGTATTCGGAGATCGAGTAGCGCATGACGATTTCTGCTTCCCTACAATACCGCGACATGAGACGACTGATCCTCCTTCTCCTCGCTGCCACATCAGTCTTCGCCGCCGATGACGTCACCGTGATCCGCGCCGCGCGCATGATCGACGGCAAGTCGGACAATGTGATCGCGCCCGCGGTCATCGTCGTGCGTGGAAACAAGATCGAGAGCGTAGGCCGCGATCTCGCTGTACCGGCCGGCGCGAAGACCATCGATCTCGGGGATGCGACTCTGCTGCCGGGTCTCATCGACACGCACACGCACATCCTGCTGCAGGGCGATGTGACGGCCGAAGACTATGACGTGCAGTTGTTCAAGGAGTCGCTGCCGTATCGCGCGCTGCGCGCGAGCCGCGCGGTCAAGATCGGACTCGAGAACGGCTTTACTTCGATGCGCGATGTGGAGACGGAAGGCGCGATGTACACCGACGTCGACGTCAAACGCGCGATCAACAATGGAGTGATTCCGGGGCCGCGCATGACCGTCTCGACGCGTGCGATGTCGGTGACCGGCGGGTATGGCCCGGGAGGTTATGCGCCCGATGTCACCTACCCGATGGGCGTGCAGATCGTCGATGGTGTCGAGGCGTGCCGCAAAGCGGTGCGTGAGCAGATCTGGCATGGCGCGGATTGGATCAAGGTCTACGCCGATCGCTCGTACTTCGTCGCCAAAGATGGGACGCTGTCGTCGATCCCGACGTTCACGGCCGATGAACTGAAAGCGATCGTCGATGAGGCGCATCGTTTGCGGCACAAGGTCGCGGCGCATGCGATGGCGCGGCCCGGCCTCACGAACGCGCTCAACGCAGGCGTGGACAGCATCGAGCATGGTGTCGCCATTCCCGACGACCTCATGGATCTCATGCTGAAGAACGGCACGTATCTGGTGCCGACGCTCACAGTCACGGAATACGTTGCGCCCGGGCGCACCGCCGCCGGCGGGGCTATCTGGGGAAAGATGCCGCTATTTCATCGCGACTCGTTCCAGCGCGCGGTGAAGAAGGGTGTGAAGGTCGCCTTCGGAACGGATGTAGGCGGGTTTCCGTGGGAGATGAATGAAGCGCGCGAGTTCGGCTACATGACGAAGTTCGGCATGACGCCCATGCAGGCCATTCGCTCAGCGACGGTCGTTGCAGCACAACTGCTCGGTCAGGAGGAACAACTGGGCTCGATCGATGCAGGCAAGCTCGCGGACATCGTCGCCGTGCCCGGCAATCCCCTCGACGACATCAGCGTGATGGAGCACGTGCGGTTCGTGATGAAGGATGGGAAGGTCTACGTGAATCGATGAGCGTCGTAAAGAAAATCGTGGTTGCACTCGCAGTAGTCCTCGTCGCCATGCAGCTCTACCGGCCATCGCGGGAGAACCCTCCTGTCGATCCGAAAATGGTCATCGAGAGCTCGATGAGCGTTCCTCAGAATGTGCAGGCGGTCTTGAACCGTTCGTGCTCGGACTGTCATTCCAGCAAGACGGTTTGGCCGTGGTACAGCAACGTGGCTCCTGTCTCGTGGCTTCTCGTTCACGATGTGGACGAGGGACGGCAGGAGCTGAATCTGTCGAAGTGGGGGACGTACTCCGAAAAGAGGAAGCGGAGGAAGTTCCAGGAGATCTGCGAGCAGGTGAACCGGAAGGAGATGCCGCTGCCGAGCTACGTCATGATTCACCGTGACACGGCACTCTCGGATGCGGATCGCAAGCTGCTCTGCGACTGGGCGAATGCGGAGCGGGAGAAGATTCCGGCGAGCGCCAGCGCAGTTCCACCGCGATAGTTGTTAACCAGACCGCGCTCTCCGCCGTATAAGCCTCGGTGATTGCACTGGAGGCTTCATGGATTTCGAAGCGGTACTGATTTCGACGGCGGCGTTCGCGATGATCGCGGTCGTGGTGGCCGTGGTGGCGAGGACGAGGCAGCGGGGGAGTGAGATCCGCGCCGAAGTCCAGGCGAAGCTGATCGAGCGATTCAGCTCGGCGCCGGAGTTCCTCAGTTTCATTCAAACTGAGGAGGGAAAGAAGTTTCTCGGTCAGGTGGAAAGCGCACCGAAGCTGAACACGCGCGATCGGATCATCCGCGTCATGGCGCGCTCGCTCGTCGTCGGCTCGCTCGGAGTTGGCTTCCTCATCATCGGATTCCTCCCGCAGACGGACAACGGATTCTGCGTCGTTGCGGGATTTCTTCTCCTCACTCTGGGTGGCGGTCTGTTTTTCTCCGCGCTACTCTCACTGAAGCTGTCGCGCGACTGGGGGCTGATGGACAATGAGCCGCCCACCAATTCGTGATGCATCATGACGGCGGATCTGATGTTGCCGGCAACTCTGCCACTGGAACGGACCGCGCCCTCGCAGCGCGCACCCAGACCGATGGATGAGGTGCGCTTCGAGGCGTTCTATCGCGCGAATGCCGGGAGCCTCTGGTCCTACATCTATCGGCTGACAGGCAATCCCGACGTCGCCGACGATCTGCTGCAGAAATCATTCTTCCGGTTTCTCCGGGCGAACCCGCAGGCCGCGAATGACGATCACCTGCGACGCTACCTGTTCCGCACCGCGACGAACCTGGCCTTCGATCATTTCCGCGAGACGAAGAAGGAACGGGGGCGCGAAGTGACGGCGGCCGGCGTGCGTGAGCACGAGTCAGCGGATCGCCGCCACGACATGATGCCCGTCTTCGCGGAGCTCAAGCCGCCAGAACGGGTTCTGCTGTGGCTCGGTCATGTCGAGGATGCGGCCCCCGAAGGCGTTTCAGACACACGCGGGATAGAACGCGGAAAGAACACAGGATGGGTCCT
>CAZKID010000045.1:0-14121 GCA_964552405.1 uncultured Thermoanaerobaculia bacterium | reverse complement strand
GAGGAGTCGGCGCACGAAGAGATTGCAGAGACGCTCGGATTGAAGACGAAGAGCATCAAGGTGCTGCTCTTTCGCGCGCGGAAGAAGCTCGGTGACCTGCTGAAGAAGAAGGGGCTGGCATCGTGAGCGGCGGCTGCCGTCGTGAGCCGGAAGTCCGCCGGGCTGCTGCAACGGATCGTTGGGGCAGCGAGCTGCGGAATCACGTGGAGTCTTGCGCCGATTGCGCGGCAGCGGCTGCGGTCTCGCCGTGGATGGCGCGCTTCGCGGCGATGCCTGATCGGGAACACAGGCTGCCGGATCCCGCTGTGGTCTTCCTCAAGGCGAGACTGCTGCAGAACACCGTGGTGGCCGAGCGGGCGATGCGGCCCATGACGTCGCTGCAGGTCGCCGCCTATTTGATCGTGGCCGCGGGTTGGGCGGCGCTCCTCACGTGGAAGTGGAACGTGATCGACTCCTGGCTGCACCGCCTCACGCCGGGCCGCATGATTCTCGGCATCTCGGCGGAATCAGCATCCTCGGTCTCGATGACGTTCTTTGCGGCGCTGCTCGTCCTGTCGTCCGTCACGATCATGGTGGCGCTACACACGATTCTCGCGGACGAGTGATCTAGATCGTTCGATAGAGCCGATTTCTATCTCGTGCTCGATGGTTCCATCTCTGCTTTCGATCTAGATTGATCGACATCCAGCAAAAAGAGGTGGAGCCCAATGTTTCAGCACAAGAAAGCATTGATCTTGGTTGTCGTCGTGTTCCTTGCAGTCCTTCCGATTGCCGGTGCGACTCGCCAGCGGGCCTCTTCTCCGAGTCTGGGCGATAACGGAACCACGCTGCTGGTCACGCTCGACACGCCGGTCGTGACGTGTAATGACGCCGGAACGGGTGCGACGGTGACGACGAACTACACCGTCGTCTCGACAGGGTCGGCCGACTCCGCCGTCATGACCGCTACGATCGGCACGACGACCTACCCGCTTCCGACGATCGCTTCCGGTCCCGCGGGCTGGACGATTTCGGGCCGCACGAAGACGGCCACAGGAACCTTCTCGACGTTTCTGGACAACGGCACCTACACGCTCGTCATCTGTGCGACACAGAGCGGAGCTGGTGGCCGCGTGGAGAAAGCCGCCTGCTCGCTGCTCGTGAATATCACCGTGAACTGCGTCTCTTCGGATCCGTGCGCGAATGCCGGGCCGTTCGGAGAAGTTCCCGCCAACCGTAATCTCTGCAGCGCGAATGGCCATATCGAGATTCAGTTCCGTGGAAACTTTGGTGACACAGCAGGTCTCGTAATCTCGGGGCCGGGTGGATTCAGTCTGCCCGTCTCCGTGGATCGTGCGGGCGACAGTTGCAACTATCACTACAACTGGGATCCGGGCGCGAATCAGGCTGCCGGTACATACATCTTCACCGTCAACGGCGGCTACTCATGGAGTGCGGATCTCGTGTGCGACACGAGTCACGGTCATTAGCCGCCGGCCGTTTAGTCAGAAGCTTCCGCAGATGAGCACGCGCTTGTACGTGTAGAAGTACGGCCGCTCCTCTCCGAGCACCGCGAGTAGGCGTTGGGTGTACGTCTCGAGAAAGCGTGTGAACTCGGACTCACTCATCCGTTGCTGATAATCGGTGAGCAGCGAACCGCGCACCCATTCGACGACGTCGCGCGGTTCTTCCAGCAGGTGTCCGTAGACCTGCAGCTTCACATGCTGCCGCACGAACCCGAGGCGGTGAAGGATGCGCGCATAGTCTTCGGCAGGGAGGACAGACGAGATTCGTGGAGCGTGACCGAGGGATTGTGCGACGTCGCGGGCGACGGAGTGCGAGGCGTGGTCTTCGTTGGACGGCATCTGCACTGCGAGCTGACCGTGCGGGGCAAGCAGGCTCGCGAGCTTGCGGAAGAGCGCAGGATGATCTTCGACCCAGTGCAGCGCTGCGTTAGAGAACACGAGATCGAACGGGCGGTCGGCGGCGAATGCTTCGATGTCGCCCTTCGCGAAGCGAATCGCTTCGCTGCCGAAGGCGGATGATTTGAGGAGCATCGTTTCCGAGTTGTCGATGCCCAGCGTTTCCTCGGCGCCGAGCGTGTCGTGCAGTGAGCGCGTCAGTTCGCCGGTGCCGCAGCCGAAGTCGACGACGTGCATCCGCGGCCGCTTCTCGATGAGCGCGACGAGATCATGAAACGGCTGCGCGCGCTCGGCCTTGAATCGTTCGTACTGGTCGGGATTCCACATCGCTCACACTCCCGCAATTCCATTGCGAAGAATGTCCGCTACCTCGCGCACCATCTCCGCCGAGCTCTTGCCGAACGGCTCAGGTACACCGAACAGCATCTCCATCTGAAAGTAGTTGAAGAAGATTCGCGAGGCGAGCAGCAACGCGGACCGCGGCGAGACGCCGTTGCGAAGACGCGTGGTCATGTCGTCGCCCTGCGCCCGCTGCTCCTCGATGAACGCCGTGAAACGGTCGGCCATGCCCGAGTAGAAGTCGCGAATGTGCTCGCCGCCGAACTCGATCACGTCGACGAAGAACAACGCCTGATAGTCGCGATACTGACGGACGCTGTCCCGCGCCGCGTAGCCGAGTTGCTCCAGATTGTTCGGAAACAGCCCCGTGCGGATTGCGCGGTAGAACGGGAAGCGCGGCTGATCGGTGATCTCGCGATACTCGTCGATGAGCGAGCGGAAGATCGATTCCTTGTCCGGAAAATGGTGATAGACCGCGCCGACCGAGACACCGGCCTGTTCCGCGATCTCCCGCACCGTCGTCGGGCTGTAGCCATTCTTCGAGAAGAGTCGCAACGCCGCATCGAGGACGAGACGCCGGCATCGCTCCGACTTGTCTTCTCTCTGCATGTGGATGGGTCCCCCGGGAAACCGAAGGAAGCATAATCCAAAATCATCGATCGGAAATAGACATTGGAATTGCTCATCAAAATGGATGATACAATTGCAAAAACCACGGAGGTTGCACCGTGGCCCCAAATCCCTCGGACACTGCCTGGCTTTTCGTCGCCACCGCTCTCGTCCTCATGATGACTCCCGCCCTCGGCTTCTTCTACGGCGGGATGGTGCGCTCCAAGAACACGCTCAACACGCTGATGATGAGCTTTTCCGCGCTCGGCTTCGTCGGCCTGGCGTGGGCGTTCGCCGGCTACTCGATCGCGTTCGGGCGCGCATCGCAGTTGTGCGGAGGAGGCGAGTACTTCTTTCTGCGCGGGGTGATGCTCGAGGCGCAGGGAACGATTCCGCATCTGCTTTTCTTCGCGTATCAGGGAACGTTCGCGGTGATCACCGCGGCGCTGATCTCCGGCGCGATCGTGGAGCGGATGCGCTTCGGCCCGTATCTCGCGTTCATCACGCTCTGGTCCCTGCTGGTCTATGCGCCGGTTGCGCATTGGGTGTGGGGCGCGAATGGATTTCTCGCGAAGCTCGGTGCGCTCGACTTCGCGGGAGGAACCGTCGTGCACATCAATGCGGCAGCGGCAGCGCTGGTCTGCGCGCTCATCGTCGGGCCGCGCAAGGACTATGCGCGACAGGCGATGCTTCCCCAGAATGTTCCGTTCACGCTTCTCGGAGCCGGACTGCTGTGGCTGGGGTGGTTCGGGTTCAATGCAGGGAGCGCGCTCGGTGCGAATCGCGCCGCCGCACTGGCGTTCGTCAACACGATGCTCGCTCCGATGGCGACGCTGGTCGTGTGGACGATGCTCGATCTGATGCGGACGAGGAAGGCGACGGCGATCGGTGCGGCGACGGGGATCGTGGTCGGACTCGTTGCGATCACGCCCGCAGCGGGATTCGTGAGTCCGATGTCGGCGATCGTGCTGGGCGGAGTGGCTGCTTTTCCGAGCTACTTCGCGCTGCTGTACCGCGCCGGCACGCGGCTTGACGACTCGCTCGATGTCGTCGCGGCACATGGCGTCGGCGGCATCGTCGGCGCATTGCTCACCGGTGTGCTCGCGTCGAAGGGATGGAGCGGTGGCGCGGGCTCCGGTGTGATCGACGGTAATCTCAAGCAGCTTGGCGTTCAGGCGATCGCAATCGTCGTGACGCTGCTCTTCAGCGCGGCGATGACGGTCGTCATCGTGAAGTTGACCGGCGCGCTGCTTCCGCTGCGCATGACGGCGCGCGAGGAAGGGCTCGGCCTCGATTTCTCGCAGCATGGGGAAGAGGCGTACAGCAAGGGTGAAGGTGCGATTCTGCTGCTCGACAGGAGGAGCAGTTCATCCCTGAGCGAGGGGAGGAACTCATGAAGCTCGTGGTCGCAGTCATCCGTCCCGAAAAACTGAACGACGTTCTCGAGGCGCTCTTCCATGCGGAAGTGAAGGGGCTGACGATCTCCCGCGTGCAGGGACATGGCGGAGAGCTGGAGCGCGTGGAAACGTATCGCGGGATGACCGTGAAGATGGAGCTCTCGGAAAAAGTGCGGCTCGAGATCGGTGTCTCCGATCACTTCGTCGATCCGACCGTGAAGGCGATCATCGATGGAGCGCGCACCGGAGACGTAGGCGACGGAAAGATCTTCGTTCTTCCCGTGGAACAGGTCGTTCGCATTCGCACGGGAGAAACCGATCGTGCCGCGGTGACGCCAATCGGCGTCCCCGCGGGTTGAGGTGATGGGATGAAACGTTTGCCGATTCTCTTGCTGTTCATCGCGCTGACAGGCTGTGGCGCGACCGGCGCGGAAAAACGTTACCGCGCCTTCGCGGAGGAGATGCTCCGCCGCCGCTACGATGCTGCTGCTGCCATGTGTGAAGGGCTCACGTCGCAAGACCTCGCGAGCCTCGGAACGCAGGAGCGGATCGGTGCAGGCCCGGCGATGTTCCAGACGCTGTTTCCATCGCGATTCAAGATCGAGTCGCGTGAGGCGAGCGGCGATGACGTGACGCTGCATGCCGTACAGACCGTATTGTTCAATCCGCCTGGCGTCGAGTCGGCAATGCGGCCCGCGATGTACGCGACGATGAAGCAGACCATTACGCTGCGAAAGAGCGGCGGCGAGTGGAAGGTCATCGGGTTCACGAACGATTTCGACAAGATGGATTCCGTGTCGACGGGGCGCTGATCGAGCAAAACGATATACATCGTTCGATAGAGATGAAATCTACCTTCCTGTCGATGGCGCTTTGCGTTGTTGACGCTATTCTGGCGATGACTTCACAGCGCCCGATGAGAAGGCTGGTCTGGTCCACCGGCCGCTCCAAATGGGAATGTCGAAGGTAGGGACATAGGGGGCAGCGTCGGGCCGTCTTCATCGGGCGGCCCAACGTTTTTTACAGCAGCCCGTTCTCCCGCACGTAAGCCACGAGCTGCACGCGTCCCTTCAATCCCAGTTTTTCGTAGATCGTGTGCAGATGCGTCTTCACCGTTCCTTCGCTGATGAAGAGACGTTCAGCGACTTCGCGATTGCCATGGCCTTCTGCAACCATCTTTGCGATCTCGATCTCGCGCGGCGTAAGGAGATTTTTCGCGCGGACGCTGTCAGATCCCTGCAGCAGTTTTCCGAGGGCGCGGCCGATCGCTTCCTTCTCCAGCCAGACGCCGCCCGCCGCGACCTTGCGAATGCATTGCACGAGGAGCATCGGGGCCATCTCCTTGAGCACCACTCCTCGCGCGCCGAGGCGCATTGCTTCGACGACTTCGTCGTCACTGATGTTGCCGGCCAGAATGATCGTGGCGGTTTCGAGCGCTTCGGTGCGTAGCCGGCGGAGGACTTCGAGCCCGCCGGCGCCCGGCATGCGAAGGTCCACGATGAGCACATCCGGATTGTGCTTGCGCACCGCGGTGAGAGCAGCCTCGCCGTCTTCGCACTCGGCGACGACATGGAGATCTTCGACTTCTTCGAAGAATCGAGTCAGACCCTTGCGAACGACCGGATGATCGTCGGCGACGACGATATTGATCGGCGGAGTCGTCATCATGCGATCGCTCCTTTCGGGAGGTGAATCTCGATCCGCGAGCCCTGATCCGATGAATCGACGATCAGCGAACCACCGAGAGACACCACACGCTCCTGCAGTGCGGCCGGCCCGTGTTGCATCTCCTGGAGCTCATTCATTGCATAGCGTCCGATGAAGGGGAATCCTTTCCCGTCATCTGTGACGTTGATGCAGATCCCGGTCTCATCCATTGAAGCATCGACGTGGACCGACTTTGCGCGTGCATGCTTGGCTGCGTTGGCAATTGCTTCGCTCACGAGTGTGTAGGCCTGATTGCGCAAGGGATTCGGAAGTTCGTGGATGAGCGGATCGACGACGACTTCCAGTCCCCACTGCTGCTGGAAGCGCTGCGCCATGGAGATGGCGCTCTCGCCCATGCCGGCCGCGACCCGATCGCGCCGTTCCGGATGCAGTTGGTCGATGAACCAGCGCAGGTCTCTTTGCGCCATCCCGATCACGTCTTCCATTTCTCTCAGCCGCAACTCCGCCTCCCGGGGATCGCGTGCAATCACGCGCGGGATCGTTCGAAGCTGGAGCGCGATCCCCGTGAGCGACTGCAGGACGGAATCGTGCAGGTCTCGCGCAACGCGGACGCGCTCTTGTGCAACGGCACCGCTGCGCAGTTGTTCCGCAGCGTGGTGCTGATCGAGACGGCTTGCGATGACGGCTGCCACGATGCGCGCCAGGTTGATCTCCTCCAGCAACGGTGGGCGTCCGTCGAGCAACAGTAAACGCCCGCGAACGCGGTCACCCGAAAACGATGTGGCCACGACATCTTCGATCCGAAACTCATGGACCACCTCGGGAGGAATGGCTCTCGGGGTGCGCGCTGGCGAGGCGGAGAGCTCGCCCGGCCGCAGACTTGCGAACGAGCCCGCGCGAACGAACGTCTCGCTTCCGCTATCGAGCAGCAGATCGGTCATCGTCGGATCGACAGGAACGACCTCGATCCCATCACCGTCACGCAGTGCAAGGAATCCGTACCGATTGCGTTTGTGCTCATAAGCAACGAGCACTCGTTTTGCTTCGAAGATCAGAGCGGGCTCGCGCAGGATCTCCGTGATGAGGTGTTCATGCGTGGGTGGGAGCGAGCGAGGCCAGCGCGCGATGCGCGAGAGATCGGCCTGCAGTCGCTGCAGATACTCCGCGAGATAGATCAGCAGAGACGCGACGACAGCCAGATAGGCTGCGCGAATCACGAAGCGATTGAGCTCGCGACCGTGCGTCTCGATGTGAATCGCCGAGGTGAAGACGAAGACGATCAGCGCGAGGAGAGCTGTGACCACCGTGCCGCGGCGGCCGAACCGCAACATCGCACAGATGATGCCGAACACGAAGTAGACGAAGAACGGGCTGGTGCCGCTGAAGGTTAGGAAATTGATCGCGCCGAATACCGCGAGATCGAATGCGTTCGTCGCTACGCCCACGGAGTCCGTAAGCCCGGCGGGACCGAAGATCGTCCAGACGAGAAACGAGAGTGCATAGATCGTGTACAGCACGGTGATCTTCCAGGCCCAGGGATGGACCTGCGCCGGCTCGAGGTAGAGCGCTCCGACCGAGGAGATTGCCAGGACGGAACGGCCGATCGCGATCAGTCGCTCCGCGCGGCTCTGGGGGATCCATTGTTCCGGCATTTCGGAGAACACCAGTTTATGCTTCCCGGACTTTGCACGATCCCTATGCGTCGCTTCGAAGCCCCGACTTCCGCCGCATCCTCGTCAGCTATGCGATGGCGACCATTGCGCGTGAAGCGCAGATCGTCGTGGTCGGCTGGCAGATCTATGCACACACCGGCGATCCGCTGACGCTCGGAATGATCGGGCTCGCGGAGGCGCTGCCATTCATCGGCGTGGCGCTGTATGCCGGACATGTTGCCGATCGCATGACCCGGCGATCGATCGCGCTCGCGGGCACGTTCGGCCTGCTGCTGTCGGCGATCGCGCTGCTGCTCTTCACGCTCGGCGGTTTCACGAGCGTGTGGCCGGTGTATCTCGTGATCTTTCTCAGCGGAATCGCGCGCAGTTTCACGCGGCCGGCCGTGACGGCGTTGTCGGCAGAAGTTGTCGATCGCGAGAGTTATCCGAACGCGGTCACGTGGCGCAGCTCGACCTGGCAATTCGCCGCAATCCTCGGGCCCGCACTCGGCGGACTTGCGTATGGCTTCGTCGGTGCGGAAGGTGCGTACTTCGGCGTGTCGGTGCTCCTCGTCGTTTCGCTCGCGGCAATCGCGACGGTGCGCCATCGCGTGATGCCTGTAGTCACGAACGATCTGCCGGTGCGGAAGAGTCTGACGATCGGAATTCGGTTCCTCGTGAAGGATCCCGTGATGCTCGGCGCGATGACGCTCGATCTCTTCGCCGTGCTCTTCGGCGGAGCGGTCGCGCTGCTCCCTGCGTTTGCGAAGATGCTCGACGTTGGGCCGCAGGGGCTCGGGGTGCTGCGCGCCGCGCCGGCGATCGGCTCGATTCTCATCGGAGTATGGCTGGCGCACAAACCTCCGATGAAACGCGCCGGAGCGACGCTCTTCGGTGTCGTCGCGCTGTTCGGATTTCTGATCATCGCGTTCGCGCTCTCACGCAATTTCTGGCTGTCGTTCGTGATCCTGATCGCGAGCGGCATGGCGGATAACGTGAGCGTCATCATTCGCGGCACGCTGCTGCAGACGCGCACGCCAACGGAGATGCTGGGCCGCGTGTCATCGGTGAATCAGATTTTCATCGGCGCATCGAACGAGATCGGCGCATTCGAGTCCGGCGTCGCGGCGCGCCTGCTGGGGATTGTTCCTTCGGTGATCTTTGGCGGGACGATGACGTTGGTGGTGGTGGGCGTGATCGCGATGGTGTTTCCGCGGTTGCGGGAGTTGCGGGAGCTTTAGAACAATTCCCTCCTCTCTCCCCTTAGTAGATTTTCTTGACCGCCGCGATACGCTCGATTCGTGACTGCCATCAAGGGCCGCGGTGCCAGCTGGAATCCGCAGAACCGGTTCGAGCCGCTCGAGTACGTTCGCGACGATGAGTACGAGGGTGACGACACCGCGCCGCGAACGATCTTTCTGCGCGATCCGATCCGCTCGGTCATTACCTACAACGACAGTCCCGACGTCGGGTTCGAGGCGAGCATCAATCCCTATCGAGGCTGCGAGCATGGCTGCGTCTACTGTTTCGCTCGCCCCACTCACGAATACCTCGGCATGTCCGCCGGGCTGGAGTTCGAGACGCGCATCATCGTGAAGGAGGATGCGCCCGAGCTGCTGCGTGAAGAGCTGAACGCGAAGTCGTGGAAGCCGCAGCTGATCATGATGAGCGGCGTCACGGATTGTTATCAGCCGATCGAGCGCAAGCTCGAGCTCACGCGGCGTTGTCTCGGCGTGCTCGCCGACTTTCGCAATCCGGTATCAGTCATTACGAAGAATCATCTCGTGACGCGCGACGCCGACTATCTCGCCGAGCTCGCGCAACACAACGCGGCGCGGGCGTTCGTGTCGATCACGACACTCGATCCCGACGTCGCCAGGATCATGGAGCCGCGCGCATCGACTCCCGAACTGCGGCTCGCGGCGATCGAGCAGTTGACGAAGGCGGGAGTGCCCACCGGCGTCATGGTCGCGCCCGTCGTCCCGGCGATCACCGAGCATGAGATGCCGAAAATTCTCGCGGCGGCGCGCGCTGCGGGGGCGATTCAGGCAGGCTTCGTCGTACTTCGGCTGCCGTGGACAGTGGCACCGATCTTCGAACAATGGCTCGAAGAACAGTTTCCCGATCGCAAGGAAAAGGTGCTCAACCGCATCCGCGATCTCCGCGAGGGGAAGATGTACGACTCTACATGGAGTATCCGTCAGCGCGGAAAAGGTGTTTTCGCGGAGCAGATTCGTGCGATCTTCGAGGTGACGTGCCGCCGTCTCGGACTCAATCAGCGGGATGATGAACTGTCCACCGCTGCGTTTCGCCGCCGCACGGCGCAGGGCACGCTGTTTTGATGGAGGTCCGGTGATCGAAGGAAAGTATGTGCTGGTTCTCGAACGCGACGGCTGGGAGTATGTCGAGCGCAAGCGGGGGAAGGAAGCCGTCGTCATCATCGCCTCGACGGACGATGAGAAGTTGATCCTCGTCGAACAATACCGGCGTCCCGTCGATGCGAACGTGATCGAGTGGCCGGCAGGACTCATCGGCGACGACGGCGAGAATGATCCTGCCGCGACCGCGAAGAAGGAGCTCGAAGAAGAGACGGGCTATCGCTGCGAGCGCGTCGAGCTGATGGCGAAGGGCCCATCTTCTTCGGGCATCACGTCGGAAATCGTCCACTTCTATCGCGCGTACGGCCTCACGAAGGTGAGCAAAGGCGGCGGCATTGGCGAAGAGAAGATCACAGTGTTTCTCGTCGATCGTGAGAACGTGCGCGAATGGCTGCGAGCACGCGAGCGCGATGGCGCGGTGATCGATACGAAGGTGTGGGGCGGGCTGTACTTCCTCGGTCCCTCGCTTCCGCTCAGGATGGCGTGAGGCGCAAGACGATCTTTCCGAAGTGATCGGACGACGCCATCTTCCGATGTGCATCCGCGGCGCGTTCGAACGGCATCACGTCTGAGACCACGGGCTTGATGCGTCCGTCGCGCAGGTCGTCGCCGAAGCGTTCGAGAAACGATGCGACGAGCGCGGCCTTCTCATGCGCGGGCCGCGCGCGCAGCGTGGAGCCGATGATTTGCTGACGCTTCCCCAGCAGGGAGCTGACGTCGATCTCCGCGGTGCGTCCTCCCCCCATCGAACCGATGAGCACGACGCGGCCTCCGACAGCGAGTGCCTGCAGATCGCGCGGCAGGTACGAGGCGCCGATGTGATCGAGGATCACATTCACGCCCTTCGCCCGCTCCACGAAGTCCTCCGTCTTGTAGTTGATCGCGGCATCGGCACCATGCTCGATACAGCGCGCGCACTTCTCATCCGATCCGGCGGTCACGAACACGCGCATTCCCGCGAGCTTGCAGAGTGTGATCGCGGCAGTGCCGATGCCGCTTCCGCCACCGTGGATCAGGACCGACTCACCCTGCTGTGCTTTCGCGAGTTGAAAGATCGTCAGAAACACCGTCAGAAACACTTCGGGAATTGCGGCGGCTTCTTCATCCGAGATTTCCGTCGGAACGTGCATCGCCGATCCCGCATCGACGACCACTTCCTGTGCATAGCCTCCTCCCGGCAGCAGCGCCATCGCGCGGTCGCCGCGCGCCCAGCCGAGAACCTGGGCGCCCATCTCGATCACGACGCCTGCGCACTCGAGGCCGATGATTTCCGACGCGCCGGGCGGAGGCGGATAGTGTCCTTCGCGCTGCAGCAGGTCCGCGCGATTCACTCCGGCGGCGTGTACAGCGATCCGCAGGTCATGCGGTCCGAGCGGAGGCGCGCCGGTCTCGCCGGCGCGCAAGACGCTTTCATCTCCGAAGTGATCGAGAAGGATGGCTTTCATCCAATCTCTCGAATCCATGTCCAAACCGCGACGGCGCTCGGCATGCCGATCACGCTCGCGGCCAGCGCCACCACCTGATTCATCTCCGCGTCCGTGACCCCCTTCGCGCGCCCCTTGCGCACGCTCGAGTGCACAGCGCCTTCGCGCATCGCGCCGATCGCGATCGCGAGTTTGACGAGCCGCTGCGTCTTCTCGTCGAGCGGACCTTCCCCCGCCGCTTCGCCGAGAAGATCCCAGGCCTCGCGCAGCTTCGGAAATGTCGTACTGAATTCATCGAACGTTCGCGGCGGCTTGTTCTGCGTCGTCATGCGTCAATTCTATTGAGTGACGAGTGCCGAGTGATGAGTGCCGAGTAAAAAATTCTGGTACTCGCCACTCGCCACTCGTCACTCGTCACTCGCCACTCTGTTATATCTTCTGCCGCCTATGACCGAGCCCGCGATTCATTGCCGCGGATTGAAAAAGTATTTTCCCGACGTGAAAGCGGTCGACGGTCTCGATCTGCGCATCGATCGAGGCGAGTGCTTCGGTCTCCTCGGGCCCAACGGCGCGGGAAAAACGACGACCATCGAGATTCTCGAAGGGCTCCTGCCGCCCGATGGCGGCGACGTCGAAGTGCTCGGCCGCCGTTGGAACGGCGAAGAGCGCGAGCTGCGTGAGCGGATCGGCATCTCGCTGCAGGAGACGCAGTTCACCGACAAGCTCACGGTGTTCGAGACGCTCACGCTCTTTCGCTCGTTCTATCGCGAGGGACATGACCCCGACGAATTGCTGCGCCGGCTCTCGCTCGAAGAGAAGCGCAACTCGCGCGTCGGCAAATTGTCGGGGGGACAGAAGCAGCGCCTCGCTGTCGCCTGTGCCCTCGTCGGTCTGCCGGAGATTCTGTTTCTCGATGAGCCTACGACGGGGCTCGATCCGCAGTCGCGCCTGCAGCTCTGGCAGGTGGTGACGGAGTTTCGGGCGAACGGCGGGACGATTCTGCTGACGACGCACTACATGGATGAAGCGGAGCGTTTATGCGATCGCATCGCGATCGTCGATCACGGAAAGGTGATCGCGCTCGGCACCCCGAAGGAGCTGATCGCGAAGCTCGATGCGCCGAACATCGTCGAGTTCACGAGCGCGCCTGCCTTGCCTGACGAAGCATTCGCGAATCTCTGCGCGGGATATCACGGCTGCGCGAAGCGTGGCGATGCGTGGCAGTTGCGCGTCGACTCACTGGCTGAGGCGGTGCCGCGGCTCATCGCGGTGGTGGAGAAGAGCGGAGCGAAGCTCGTCACGCTCACGACGCATGCGGCAACGCTCGAAGATCTGTTCGTCGCATTGACCGGAAGGGAGCTGCGCGATGCCTAGTCCGGCAATCATCGAGCTGACGAAGTCGCGGATGCGCGAGTTCATTCGAGAGCCGGAGGCCGTCTTCTGGGTCTTCGCGTTCCCGATGGTGCTCACGCTCGCCCTCGGATTCGCCTTTCGCTCGAAGCCGCCCGACAAGATTCCGGTCGCGGTCGTGCAGGGCGCACGCGCCGCGGAACGTGCCGCTGCCCTCGCGAAGTCGCCCGTGCTGCTGGCGAGAGTAATGAGCGCGGATGCCGCGCGCGAACAGCTGCGTACCGGTAAGGTCTCGATGCTCATCGAAGGGGAGAGTGAGCCAGTGTATCGCTTCGATCCGACGCGGCCCGATGCGCGCGCGGCGCGCCTCGAAGTCGACGATGCACTGCAACGTGCGGCGGGACGCCCCGATCGCATCACCGCGCGCGAGGAACATGTCAGCGAGCAGGGCTCGCGCTACATCGACTTCCTCGTCCCCGGGCTGCTCGGGATGAACCTCATGGGTACCGGCATGTGGGGCGTCGGCTTCAGCATCGTCAACGCGCGCATGAAGAAGCTGCTCAAGCGGCTGATTGCGACGCCGATGCGCAAGACCGAGTATCTGCTCGCGCAGTTTTTCGCGCGTCTGATCTTTCTCGTGTTCGAGGTGATCTTCCTCGTCGTATTCGCCTGGATCGTGTTCAACGTGCGCATCCATGGCTCGTTCATCACGTTCGGATTGATTGCGCTCATCGGCGGCTTCGCGTTCTCGGGAATCGGGCTGCTCGTCGCCGCGCGGGCGCGGACGATCGAAGCGGTCAGCGGGATGATGAATCTCGTGATGGTGCCGATGTGGATCGGCTCCGGCGTGTTCTTTTCCTACGAGCGGTTCCCCGATTCGGCGAAGCCCTTCATCCGCGCGCTGCCGCTGACCGCGCTCAACGATGCGCTGCGCGGCGTGATGAATGACGGTGCAGGTTGGGCGCAGGTGTGGATGCCGGTTGCGATTCTCGTCGCGTGGGGGACGATCTGCTTCACGCTCGCACTACGAATCTTCAAGTGGCAGTGACGGGAGGGTGCTGGGGTGCTGGGGCACCCCAGCACCCCAGTGCCCCAGAACCCCAGCTTACAATCCCGCACCATGAAAATCGCCACCTGGAATGTGAACGGGATTCGCGCCCGTCACGAACAATTTCTTGCCTTCGTGCAGGACCAACAACCTGATGTGATCTGTCTTCAGGAGCTGAAGGCGTCGCTCGCGCAGATTCCTTCGACGATCTGCGATCTCGATGGCTACAAGTGCTACTGGCATGGTGCCGCTGCCTATTCAGGCGTCGGTCTGCACATCAGGCTCGCCTCGTGTTCCGAGCCTCCCGAGTTTTCGCATCCGCATTTCGACAACGAGACGCGCATCGTGCAGGCGC
>CAZKID010000044.1:16081-19930 GCA_964552405.1 uncultured Thermoanaerobaculia bacterium | reverse complement strand
ACTTCGGCGATGAGAATGTGATTCTCTGCTGTTTCGTCCGAGCTTGACGCGATGACTTCGCCCTTTTCGACGGAGCGGCGGAAGTCCGTGACTTCTTCGGGACGCTCGTCGATGAGCAGCACGAAGAGCAGCACGTCGGGATGATTCAGATTGATTCCGTGTGCGATGTCCTTCAGCAGCGTCGTCTTGCCCGCTTTCGGCGGCGCGACGACGAGACAGCGCTGTCCCATGCCGATCGGCGAGAGCAGATCGAGCACGCGTGTGGTGAGTCGCTCCGGTTCCGTCTCGAGCTTGAACTGCTGATTCGGATCGATCGAGATCAGTTCCGAGAAAGGACGGCGCGAATCGCGATACTCCTCGAGCGGAACACCTTCGACGGTCTCGAGCGCAATCATCTCGAGATTGCCGTTCGGTGCGCGGCGCGCGTTGCCGCCGAGGAGCAGACCTGCCTGCAGGTGAAGCTTCTCGACGACGGAGCGTGGGACGACTGCGTCGCCCGGGGCCGGCGCATAGTTGTTGATGGAGTTGACGAGGATGCCGCCGCCATTCGCCTTGATGTAGAGCACGCCGGAAACCGGCGAGAGCTCACTGGCGGGGATGTCGGTCGGAATCGGCGCCGAGGTCTCGAGCGAGACCGGACCGCCTCCGCCCCGATTGCGGCGGTGGCGCTGACGGCGACGGCGCCGTCCTCCTCCTCCATCCCGGAAGTTCTGAGAGGAGGGTTGTGCTTCGTTTCCTGGCTGCGGTCCGCCGTTGCCTGTCGCGCCTGGCTGTCCTTCGCCAGACGGACGGCGTCTCCGCCGGCGCCGCTTACGCGGGGTGCGATCTTCTGGTGTCATGCGAACTCGAAAAAAAACACGATTTAGTTTTTCACCTGCCGAATACCCGGGAGCCGACGATTTCGGGGCGGAGAGTCATCTCTCAAAAACGCCCGGCAAAGGGTGCCCTCATCAAGATCGTCGTGCGAGGTGCGGGGGGAAGTATGGGGAAGGTCTTTTGGAAATGCAAGTGTGGACTGAGTTCTGAGTGCTGAGTTCTGAGTGCTGAGTGGGAGGACGAGTATGGTGTGTGCTGAGTTCTGAGTTCTGAGTGCTGAGTTCTGAGTGCTGAGTGGGAGGACGAGTGCGGTTTTACTCAGAACTCAGAACTCAGTACTCAGTACTCTACTCAGCACTTGCTTCTAATTTATTGTCTCCTGTGCCAAAATCGTCACCTCAATCCCCCTTCATGAGCGCATTTGTACATGCCTGAAAACATTCTCGTTGTCGAGTATGAGCCGCGGTACACCGATCGAGTGCGGCAGGCGCTCGCCGGGCAACCCTTTGTCACCGCATTTGCACGCGACGGCGAAGAGGCGATGCGGGCTCTCGATGGCAACTCGCCGAAGCTGATCGTGCTCTCTTCCGTCGTTCCGAAGATCTCGACCGCGGAGCTCATCCGTGCGATCCGCGGGCGCAAGCCGCTGCAGGACACGCCGATTCTGCTCACGGTTTCCGGCTATACAGGCAAGAGTCCGAAACTCGATGCGCAGCGCCTCGGCGCATCCGATATCCTTCCGAAGCCATATTCGGAAAGCGAGTTTCTGGGGAAAGTGCAGCAGATGCTCGGCGTTCGCGCCGATGCCACCGGCAAGACATGGGCTCCGGAGCTGGATCCGGAGTTTGCAGTTCGCAATACTCCTTCTCCCGGCGTGTCCGAAGGCCAGCTAACCTCGAATGAAATCTTCGGCGACCTGCTCGACGACGAACGCCCTGCATCGACCGGAGCGAAAAAAACGATGAAGCCCAAAGACGATCTCGACAAGATGCTGGCGGACACTCTGGCTGGCGTGATGCCGGCAGGCCGGAAGAAGGAAGCTGCGCCGGCCGCCGCTGCCACTCAGGCGGAAACACAATCCGTTCCGAAACCTGCGCCGGCCCCTCCGCCGCCTCCACCTGCCGCTCCCAAGCCGCCAGCCGAGGCGAAGCCGTCGAAGCAGGCGGACTTCGACAAGCTGCTCAACGACACGCTCTCCGGCCTCAATCCCCGCCCGCGCACGCAGCCGGGCAGCGTTCCGGTTCCCCAACCAGCCGCTGCACCCAAGCCAGCGCCTGCACCGCAAACGCCGCAAGCTGCCGCAAAGCCTGCCACCGGCGCACGCCCCGCGTTTACGACGGAGAAGCTGAGCGCAGTCGTCACCGAAAAGCCGGTCGCGCAGCCTTCCGGCAAGACCGCCGCTGACGAGGAAGAGCCGAAAGACGGGACGAAGTTCGGCCAGTATGTGCTCCTCGAAAAGATCGCCACCGGCGGCATGGCCGAGGTCTGGAAGGCGCGCATGCGCGGCGTGGAAGGCTTCCAGAAGATCGTTGCGATCAAGAAGATCCTTCCGCATCTCTCCGACAATCAGGACTTCATCGAGATGTTCATCGATGAAGCGAAGCTCGCCGCGCAGCTCAATCACAACAACATCATTCACATCTACGACCTCGGCAAGATTCAGAGCTCGTACTACATCGCGATGGAGTACATCGACGGGTACGATCTGAAAACGATCCTTCGCCGTGGAGAAGAACGTGGACAACCGATGCAGGTCGAGCTCGCGCTCTTCATCGCATCGAAGATCGCCTCCGCGCTCGACTACGCGCATCGCAAGCACGACTTCGAGGGAAAGGAGATGAGTCTCGTTCATCGCGACGTCTCGCCGCAGAACGTGCTCGTCTCGCAGGATGGCGACATCAAGCTGTGCGACTTCGGTATTGCGAAGGCCGCGTTCAAGGCCTCGCACACGCAGGCCGGTGCGCTCAAGGGCAAGCTGCAATACATGTCGCCGGAACAGGCCTGGGGCCGCTCGATCGACAAACGCTCCGATATCTTCGCGCTCGCGACCGTGCTTTTCGAGATGCTCACCGGCCGCAAGCTCTTCACCGGTGACAACGAGCTCTCGATCCTCGAGCAGGTGCGCGAAGCGCGCGTCGTGCTCCCATCGGAGATCAACGACGAAGTCACCTCCGATATCGACCAGATCGTTCAGAAGGCGTTGGAGAAGGATGCGGCGAAGCGCTATCAGACCGCGGGCGAAATGGCGCGCGATCTCGACGCCGTCCTCTACAGTTTCAAACCGACGCCGACCAGCGCCGACCTCGCGATCTACATGCATCGCATCTGGAGCCCGGAACCGGTGATGCCGGGGCTCGAGCCCGAGCCCGCACCGGCGCCCGCACCTGCACCTGTGAAGACGCCTGCTCCAGCGCCCGCACCAGTCGCCATCGCTCCGGCGCCGGCGCCGGTGGCCGCTCCCGTGGCGCAAGAGGCTCTCGCAACTCCATCGTTCATGGCGCATGAGGAAGAAAAGAAGGCGCCAATCGTTCCGATCGCCATCGCGGCCGCGGTCGTGATCCTCATCGGCCTCGGCTGGTTCTTCATGAAAGGCAAGTCCACGCCGGCCGGAACGCCTGCCGCATCGACTGCCGCACCGGTTGCGTCGACAGCGGCTCCAACCACAACCACAGCGACGACGAGTGCTCCGACGACGACGCAAGCCCCCACGCTCGATCCGTCGAAGGTCCAGGCGGAAGTGGATCGCCGTCTCGCCGCCGATCGCCTCAAGCTCGAACAGCAGGCGAAGGCTGGAGCCCAACCAGGCGCTGCACCCGCGACAACGACGCAGGCTCCGCATCCTGCTCCGACGACGGTCGCCCAGGCCGCGCCGCCGCCAGTGACACAGACGCAAGCTGCAGCTCCCGCTCCAGCGCCCGTGCAACCAACTCCGGCTCCTGTCCAGCCGCCGGTGACGCAGACACAGGCTCCGGCTCCCGCGCCGGCGCCGGCTCCTGCCGCAGCAGCCGTGCATGAAGGAGATCTCGTTCCTGC
>CAZKID010000044.1:0-16071 GCA_964552405.1 uncultured Thermoanaerobaculia bacterium | reverse complement strand
CCGGGTCCCGCGCGGGGGCCGGGCGCTGCCGGGCGCGGCCGGGCAGGAAGGGGATCTGGTTCTGGCCGGTACGGACGGACTGGTCTGGGCGAAGATGTTCCGTCGCGGCGCGGTTCCTTATCCGCCGCTCGCGAAACTGCAGAAGGTGGAAGGCATCGTCATTCTCAGCGCGCTCGTCTCGGAGAGCGGGAAGGTTCTCGAGGTGAGAGTGCTCCGTCCGATCAACCGTCCTGTCGGTCTGAATGAGGCAGCCGAGGAGATCGTGAAACGCTCGACGTTCTCGGCGCCGACGAAGGACGGGGTCAAGGTGAAGTCCTGGACGACCGTCCCGGTGGAGTTCAAGCTATAATCCGCGAGCTTCGGCTCGAATAGTTCGAATCACAAATTGATTTTGGAGGGTGTTGGACAATGGCTGTCCTGACTGATCAACAGAAAAAGTTCTACGAGACGACCCTCACGGTGACCAAGCAGGAGATCAGTGATCTCAAGGACCAGATCGAGGAAGAGCTTGCCAAGGTGAAGGACCGGATCGCGGAGCTGCAGAACGCCATTAACGCGTCCAAGCAGATGTACTCCGCCGCCTGCACCCGCCTCGGCGTCGCCAATGACATGGACGACGATGAAGGCGGCGAGTCGTAGCGAATCCTCGATTGACTCATTGATGGGACTGATCACGACGCGGCCTCTGGGCCGCGTTTTCGTTTGCGCCCTGCTTGTTTTCGTATTCGCTTGTGGTGAAAACGAAGAGAAGCTCGCGCTACCCGACTCGAAGCGCGTCGTCTCGCTGGCGCCGAACATCACCGAGATGTTGTTCTTCGCCGGGGCGCAGAAGCGGCTCATCGGAACGGATGATTTCTCCGACTATCCACCAGCAGCGAAGAACCTGACGAAGGTCGGCGGCACGCAGCCCAACATCGAGAAGATCATCGCGCTCAGGCCCGACCTCGTGCTTGCGTCGACTTCATCGAAACCGCCGGGGCTCGAGTCGTCGCTACGTGCCGCGGAGATCCCGCTCGTCTGGGTGAAAACCGATCGCTTGTCGGAAGTGCCGGGCGCAGTTGGAATCGTCGGCGGTCTCGTGGGCGTGCTCGATGTGCCGGTGTACGTCAGGAAACTGCAGGATCGCATTGCGGAGCAGCGGCGCACGCGGGCGCATCCACCGCGCGTGCTGTTCGTCGTCTGGACCGATCCGATCTATGTCGCGGGGCATGACACGTTCGTCGGCGATCTCGTCGAGTTGTGCGGTGCGGCGAATGCCGCGCCCGTGAAGGGATGGCCGCAATACTCGCTCGAGTCGCTCGTCGCGAATCCGCCGGACATCATTCTCTATCCGCAGCCATCCGTGACGCCTGAGGCGATGCAGCAGCTGCTGGTTAGAGCTCCGGGAGTCGCCGCGCATGCCCGTTTGATCGGAGTCGATGAAGGGACGTTCGAGCGGCCGGGGCCGAGAGTCGTTGAGGCGGCGCGCCAGCTGAATGCGATACTCGACCTGCAGAAGTGAAAAAAGCCACGCTGTTTCTCCTCGTCCTGCTCCTCGCGTCGATTGCCCTCGGCATCGCGCTCGGGGCGACCTCCATCTCGTGGAGCGATGAGACCGCGCGCACGATTCTCTTTCGCATCCGGCTGCCGCGCGTGATGCTGGCTGCGGCTGTCGGAGCGGCATTGGCGGTTGCGGGCGTCACCTTCCAGACTCTGCTTCGCAATCCTCTCGCGGATCCGTTCATTCTCGGCGTCTCCGGCGGTGCGGCCGCGGGGGCGGCAACAGCGACGGCGTTCGGATTCGCCGCGCATCGCGGTGTCGTACCCGCGGTTGCATTCATCGGCGCATGTGCGGCGACCGCTGCGGTCTTCGCGCTCGCGCAGCGGCGGGATCATCTCGACCCGACGCGGCTGCTGCTGTCCGGGCTCGTGCTCAATGCATTTTTCTCCGCGATCATCCTGCTCGCGTTCTCGATGTCGAGCGCGAACGACGTCACGGCCGCGCTCCGCTGGATGATGGGAACGTTCTTCGGCGCGCGGTGGGACAGCGTCGCGCTCGTCGCCACTCTTCTGCTGCTCGCGCTCATCGTGCTCGCGTTCGTCGCGAACGATCTGCGGATGCTCGCATTCGGCGAGGATGACGCGCGCTCGCGCGGTGTCGATGTCGAGCGTGTGAAGTGGATCGGCTTCGGCGTGTCGTCGCTCATCACCGGTGCCGCAGTGGCGGTAAGCGGCATCATCGGCTTCGTCGGTCTGCTCGTACCGCATCTCATCCGTTTGATCTGGCGCCGCGACTTTCGCTATCTGCTGCCGCTCTGCGCGCTCGGCGGGGCGTCGTTGCTCGTGCTGTCCGATCTGCTTTCGCGCATCGTGATTCCGTCGACGGAGTTGCCGATCGGTGCATTCACCGCATTGCTCGGCGTGCCCTTCTTTCTCTCCTTGTTGAGGAGGAGCCGGTGACGCTGGCGTTGAGCGATGTCTCGTTCGCGTACGGCGAGAAAGAGGCGCTATCGCGCGTCACTGTCGCGTTCGAGCCGAATCAGCTGATCGCCCTCGCCGGCGCGAATGGCTCGGGCAAGTCGACGTTATTGAAGATCGCGGCCCGCGTCCAGCAACCTTCAGCGGGGGCGGCAACGTACGAGGGGCGCGCGCTGCGCGACTGGCCGGCGAAAGAATATGCGCGCAGCGTGGGCTATCTGCCGCAAGAGGCGGAACCGGCCTTTCCGATGCGCGCGCGCGAAGTCGTGCTTTCCGGCCGCGCCCCGTTTCTCACGCGCTTCGCGTGGGAAGGGGAGAGTGACTACGCGGCCTCGCGCCACGCACTCGAGGTTTGCGATGCTGCGCGTCTCGCCGATCGCTATCTCGATGAGATGAGCGGCGGCGAGCGCAAGCGCGTGTTCCTGGCGCGCGTGCTCGCCGGAACGCCCCGCGTGATTCTGCTCGATGAGCCGCTCGCAGCGCTCGACATCGCACACGTACAGCAGTTCTCGAAGCTTCTGCGCGAGATCGTCGATCGCACCGGCTGCACGGTCGTGTTCGCATCGCACGATCTCAACTGGGCGGCCGCATACAGCGATCGGATGATTGTGATGCGCGAAGGCCGGGTTGCGCTCGATGCGACGCCTGTAGAGGTGATGCGGGCGGACGTCGTGGGGGAGCTGTTCGGATTCGACGCGCGTGTGGAAGACGGGTGGCTGGTGCCGAGGTAGTTCCTCCTCCACTGGAAGCGCGCGTAAACGCGATTCATGCGAGGCCCGTCCAACCTCCATGAAACACGTTCCAGCGCTCGCGCTCACCTCCGCGCTCCTGCTCCTCTCCGCATCGAGCGACAAACTCACCGAGCGCCAGCGTGCGCAGCATGTGCTCGACCGCCTCGGCTTCGGCGCACGGCCGGGAGACGTCGAGCGCGTGATGCAGCTGGGTGTCAGCCAGTGGGTTGACCAGCAGCTGCACCCGGAACGCATCTCGGATCGCGCGATCGATGCGCGTCTCGCGCAGTACGCGACGCTGACGATGTCGCGGCATCAGCTCTTCGAGCAGTTCGAGCAGCCGATGATCGAGCGCCGGCAGGCAAAGAAGAAAGATGAAGAGAGGCCGGACATTCCGCGTGAGCAGCGGCCGCAGCGCCTGGTCATGGAGCTGAGCGCGCAGCGGCTCATTCGCGCGACCGATTCCGAGCGGCAGCTCAACGAAGTGATGGCCGATTTCTGGATGAATCATTTCAACGTCTTCGCGCCGAAGGGACTCGATCGCGTGCTCATCACGGAGTACGAGCGCGATGTCATTCGTCCGCGCATGTGGGGCCGCTTCGAAGATCTGCTGATGGCAACCGCGAAGTCGCCGGCGATGCTCTTTTATCTCGACAACGCGCGCTCACGCAGCGGCGCAATCAACGAGAACTACGCGCGCGAGATCATGGAACTGCACACGCTTGGCGTCGATGGCGGCTACACGCAGAAGGATGTGACGGAGCTGGCGCGCGTGCTGACCGGCTGGTCGATCGAGCGTCCGAACGAAGGGGAGGGATTCAAGTTCCGTTCGTTCGTGCACGATCGCGGTACCAAGAGCGTGCTGGGGATTCGCATTCCGGCCGGCGGCGGAATCGAGGAAGGCGAGCAGATGATCCGCTTCCTTGCACATCATCCGAGCACCGCGCATCACATCGCCTACAAGCTCTGCCAGCGATTGATCGCGGACGAGCCGCCGGCTTCTGCCGTTGATCGCGTGGCGAAGACATTCCTCGCGACGAATGGCGATCTGCGCAAGACCGTGCAGGCCGTCATCGACAGTCCCGAGTTCTGGGATCCAAAGTATTTCCGCGCGAAAGTGAAGTCGCCCTTCGAATACGCGGTGTCGGCGATTCGCGCCGTCAACGGCCAGCTCGACGATCCGATTCCGGTCGCGCGGCAGTTGCAGCAGATGGGGGAGGGGCTGTATCTCGCGCAACCGCCGACCGGCTATTCCGATACGGCGCAAGCATGGAACAACAGTGGCGGCTTGATGGCGCGCCTCAACTTCGCAGTCGCACTCGTCGAGAACAAGATGCCCGGCGTGCACACGAATGTGGCGTCACTCGTTCCGCAGGATCGCGATGCCCTCGACACGCTCGCCTTGCGACTGACCGGTGGCGAGCTCTCAGAGCAAACACGCAAGACGATCGCAGAGCGTCATGCCAGCGTCGAAGCGATGGCCGGGCTGATTCTCGGATCGCCGGAGTTTCAAAGGCAATAGGGCTCGCGGTCCCATCCACCCCGAGCCCCCGAGCCCGCGAAACCAATTGGGAGCAAATATGTTCGACCGCAGAGTCTTCCTGAAATCATCCGGCCTCGCCCTCGTCGGCGGCGCGCTCATTCCGAACGTGTTCGTGAAGATGGCGAACGCATCTGCGACGAAGGGGCGAAAGGTTCTCGTCGCGATTTTTCAGCGCGGCGCCGTCGATGGTTTGAATGTCGTCGTGCCGTACGCGGAGCAGGCGTACTACGCGGCGCGGCCTTCGATCGCCGTGCCGCGCGATCGCGTGCTCGACCTCGACGGCTTCTTCGGATTCCATCCGTCGCTGCAATCGCTTGCACCATATTTCAAGGACAAGTCGCTCGCCGTCGTGCATGCGGCAGGGTCGCCGGATGCCACGCGTTCGCATTTCGACGCGCAGGACTTCATGGAGTGCGGTACGCCAGGCGTGAAGTCGACGGAGGATGGTTTTCTGTCGCGCGCGGTGATGGCGGACAAGAGCGCGGCAGCGGCGCCGTTGCGCGCCGTGTCGCTGACTTCGTCGCTGCCGCGCATCCTCAGCGGTCCGGCGAACGCGATCAACATGACGGACATCTCACGCTTCGGGGTGCGAGGCGAGGAGTCGCCCGCGTTTGCCGCGATGTATGGCGGTGCGTTCGAGGCGGTGAAGATTCTCAAGTCCGCCGATCCCGCGAAGTTGCAGCCGGAGAACGGTGCGGCGTACGCGAACAACCCGCTCGCCACTTCGCTCAAGCAGATCTCGCAGCTCATCAAGTCGAATGTCGGTCTCGAAGTCGCGTTCGCCGACGTCAGCGGATGGGACACGCATGCCGGTGAAGGGGGCGCCGAAGGACAGCTCGCGAACAACCTCCGCAACTTCAGCGATGCGATCGCAGCGTTCATGCGCGATCTCGGCTCGCGCTTGAGTGACGTCGTCCTCGTGACGATGTCGGAGTTCGGACGCACCGTGCACGAGAACGGAAATCGCGGCACGGATCATGGGCACGCCAACGTGATGCTCATCGCCGGCGGCGGTGTGAAGGGCGGCAAGGTCTACGGCACATGGCCGGGCCTCGCGGAAAACCGCCTCTACGAGAATCGCGACCTGGCGGTCACGACGGACTTCCGTGACGTGTTTGCAGAAGTAATCACGAAGCACCTCGGTGTCGCGTCGATGAAGGGCGTGTTCCCGAATTACGAGGCGAGATGGCGGGGCGTGATGGCGTAGCAGGAAGCAGGCAGCAGACAGCAGACAGCAGACAGCAGACAGCAGACAGCAGGAAGCAGACAGCCAGGAAGCAGACAGCAGACAGCAGACAGCAGACAGCAGGTTCTCTCTCCTGCTGTCCGCTGCCTGCTGCCTGCTGCCTGCTGCCTGTTGCCTGCTGTCTGCTGCCTGTTGCCTGCTGCCTGCCCTGTATACTCCGCGCTCCATGAAGACCCTCACGGAGATCCTCAACAAGAATCGCGCATGGGCGGCGCGGATCAAATCGCTCGATCCGAAGTTCTTCGACCGTCTTTCCGAGATCCAGCGTCCCGACTTTCTCTGGATCGGGTGCGCCGACAGCCGTGTGCCCGCGAACGAGATCGTCGGCCTGGCCCCGGGTGAGCTCTTCGTTCATCGCAACGTGGCGAACATCGTCGTCTCGGGCGATCCCAACTGCATGGCCGTCGTTCAATACGCCATCGAAACCCTCGGCGTGAAGCACATCATCGTCTGCGGTCACTATGGTTGCGGCGGCGTGCGCGCCGTGCTCGAAAACAACTTCGGCGGACAGGCGCATGTCGAGCGCTGGCTCCAGCCGCTGCGCGATATCGCGGGCAAGCACGCGTCGGAGCTGGCGAACTACGCGACGATCGAAGAGCGATGGGAAAAACTCTGCGAGATCAACGTGTGTGAGCAGGTCGAGCGCCTGATGGAATCCGACGTGATCGTTCGCGCCCGCATGCGTGGCGACATCTTCGTCTACGGGATGATCTACGCGCTTCGCGACGGCCTCTTGCGCGAGCTCGTGACTCATCGGCCAGCGCCGGCCACAGTTTGATTCGCCGGCATCATTGCGAGGATCGCGGATAGAACGGCGATCACTGCGCAACCGCTCCACAACAACGCCGGACTGTATTCGAACGTGATCGTCCCGAGGGAGGGACCGATGATCAGTCCCACGGCCCACGACAGTACCCACATGCCGTTGTAGCGTCCGCGATAGCGCTCTGGCGCGAGCTGCGTGACGTAGGCGCCTGTCACGGGCGACGCGATCATCTCGCCTAACGACCAGATGCACACCGTCGCGGCGAGCGCCGGGATGCTGCGAGCAAGTCCCGTTGCTGCGATGCCGAGTCCCGACAGGAGGTATCCGAGTGCAATCATCCGTTGGGGTGGATAGCGCGTAGTCCACGACGTCATTGCCAGCTCGAGCAGGATGATCAGCACGCCGTTGATCCCCAGCAATAGTCCATAGGTTGACGAACTGTGTCCGCATTGCCGGACCCACAGCGGGAACGTCGATCCCGTCTGGAAATCAGCAGTCGTCACGAGCACGGTGGCGGCGAGAAAGAGCATGAAGCGCTTGTCGCGGGCCGCGGCGCGGAAGGCATCGCTGAAGCGCTCATCGTGCGCCGCGTGGCGCAGGCCATGCGGCAGGAATGCGAGTGCGATGAATCCATAACCGATCGACGTGATCGCATCGCCCACGAACAGCAGCAGGAACGAGTGATCGGCGAGGAACCCTGCCGTCGCCGGTCCCGCGGCCCAGCCGAGGTTGACGGCGAAGCGGTACATGGCGAAGGCGGTGATGCGCTGCTCCGGCTGAACGAGATCGCCGATCAACGCGGTCGCCGCGGGACGGTAGAGCTCCGCGGCCAGGCCGGCAATCGTGGCCAGCGTCACGATCGCGTAATAGGAGCGTGCCTGCGACAACGCGAGCATCGCAGTCGCGGAGAAGAACATCGAGATCGCGATCGTGTTGCGCCGGCCCACGCGATCGGCGAGATGTCCGCCGGCCAGCGCGGCGATCAGATGTCCACTGCCATACGCTGCGAGCGTGAGCCCCGCGCGCGCCGCGCTGTAGCCGAGGCGCGTGACATAGAGCACGAGGAACGGAACGACGAACGTGCCGAAGCGATTGACGAATGTGCCGCCGAAGAGAATCCACGCGGGCCCGGGCAGCGCGCGAAGATTTTCGCGAATCGTCATGGAATCAGACAGCAGACAGCAGGCAGCAGGCGGCGGATCTCTCCTGCTGTCTGCCCCCCGCCATCTACGCGCCGATCTCGGTGAGCGATTTCAGGAAGCGCTGCACGAGCTGTTCGTCGAACTGTGTGCCCGCCGCCTCGCGCAGTTTCGTCGCGGCGACTTCGCGCGAGACCGTGGGCTGATATGACCCCTCGTTCGTCATTGCGATCCACGCGTCGCAGATCTGAATGATGCGGGACGCGATGGGAATCTGCGCGCCGGTGAGCCGGCTGGGATAACCGCGTCCATCCACTCGTTCGTGATGGCGCAACACGGCCTGCGCGATCTCTGGACCGAGCAGCGGCTCGACGAGTGCTGCGCCGACGATCGGGTGTTCCGCCAGCCCCTTCAGTTCCTCGGCGGTCAGATGCGGCCGTTTGTACAGGCGATCGTAGTCGAGCAGCCGCATACCAACGTCGTGCACGAGTGCGGCGATGCGGATCGTTTCCACCTGTGTCGGCGGCAGTTCGAGTTGAATCGCGAAGCGCTGTGCGATGACTGATACCGCGCGGCAATGTTCGGCGAGCTCCGGATAGCGCTGGAAATCCGGCTCGACGAGCTTCTCGGCGATCACCTGACGATCATTGCGGCCCGAGCTCGCGGCAATCGCTGTCTCCACGGATTGCTCGACCTGGCGAAGGAAGATGTGCAATCCACGCTGCGCCTGCGCCTCCACCGTGCGCTCGAATGCGACGGTCAGGACGAGACCTTCGACGGATTGCGCATTGACCGGCGCGCTCAGGATCGTGGAGATGCCCGAGGCGCTGACCGGGACCACCTGTTGTCCAAAGGGATAGATCACGACTGGCTGCCCCGTCATGTGCGGTTGATTCGCACGGCGCAGCCACGCCTGCAGATGCGTCTGCAGCATCTCCATCGCATCGTCCATCACCGTTGCGATCGATACGAGCGACTGCGGATTGTTGAGGTGGCCGATCGCACTGAAGCACGCCAGCACAGCTCCCGGAATGGCGAGCGTCGCGGGCAGCAGCAGGCGCACGACTTCGAGATCGCGCTCGTTGAGCACGCGTTTTCCCGACACCTGCATCAGCTGCCGCTTGGCCATGAAGTCGCGTGCCGCATTGATGGCGCGCGTCGCGCTCGGCGAGATGTCCGTCGGACTGCCGACTGCCGAAGGTGGCGGTGCCTGTTTCAGGACTTGAGGCAGATGCTCGATCGAAGGGGGCGCCGGCTTCTGTGCCGGTTCGGGCACGAGCGCGATCGGAGCGATTCCATACATCCCTTTCGCGCCGAGCAGCGCGAGAACTTCGTCCGCGATCTTGTTTGCGGCCTGCACGTCGGGCTGGTCGAAGGGCTTTCTTCCCGCCTTGTCCCGCATGTCGATGAAGCCGACGAGACGCCCGCGCGAGAACAACGGTGCAGCCAGCAGCCGGTCCGTTCCCTGGCGAAACAGCATCTCGGAGAATCGCTGGTCAGCGGCGAGGCCGTTGACGTAGAACGCGGCGCGCTTGACTGCGAGGCGGTCGACGAGATCGTCGCTCCCTTTGACGACCTTCCGCAGCACATCTTCGAAGCGGTACTGCGTGACGAGCTCGTAGCTCTTGTCATTGAGGTTGTCCGAAGCTGAGAGATAGAGAGCAGCCTTCGTGGCCTGCACGTGCTCCACGCAGCCGTACAGAATCTGCTTGAGCTGAGGCTCGATCGACTTGATTTCGGAGAGCATGGGTAGGGATAAGTATACGTGGCGAGAAACGCGTTCACAGAAATGTCATCGCCGTTTTCGTGATGCCGATCACGAGCCCTGGTAAGCGCGCCGTTCGCGCTCACAGTCTCATTGCGTGAAAGGAGCAGTAACCATGAAACGCATTGCCATCGTCATCCTCGCAACCACCATCTCATCGGCGCCGGCCTTCGCCTCGACGCCGTTCCACAATCGCGAAGTCCGCCAGCAGCAGCGCATCGCACAGGGTGTGCGGAGCGGAGAGCTCACCGTTCGCGAAACCGTCCGGCTCGAGAATGAAGAGCGGGCGCTGGTGAGAGAACGCCAGCTGATGAAGGTCACCGGCGGCGGTCTTTCGAACGCTGAGAAGATCGCGCTGAAGCAACAGCAGGACCGGCTCTCGAAGCAGATCTACGTGCAGAAGCACGATTGATTGATGGGTGCTGGGGCGCTCGCGGTGCGAGGCTTCGTCATCCCGAGCGTGCGACGTCGCTGCGCGATCGCGACTGAGTAAGAGAAACTCGCGGTGCTCGGGCCATCAGTTCCCGCCTTCGGCACCTTCTCCCCCGTGCGGGGGAGAAGGGACTAGTCGGCTCAAACCCGCATAAACCCTTCACTCGAACTCGAAGCGCACTCTCTGCCGCAGATGTCCCGCGAACGCGCCGAGCATCGCACCGGTCGTGTTCCAGATCACGTCATTCACATCGGCGACGCGTGAAGGCAGAAAGTACTGCCAGGCCTCGATCGCAAGCGTCAGTGACAGTCCGATGAGAATCGTCAGCACATAGGTCTGCAGCGTCGAGCGCTCGATCGTGTAGAGCGTGATGAACATCAGGAATCCCCACGGTACGAAGAGGAGAATGTTCGCGATGATCGGCATCACGATCAGCGCCGCGAGCTGCGTCGAGACGGGCTTGTGCGCGATTCGATGAAGAAGGTGCCGCACATCCTCGAACGGAATCGGATCGACCTTCGAATAGCTCTTGCCCGTGACATAGGTCGTCACGACGATGATGCCGGCTGTCACTGCGAGCAGCAACAGAATCGTGACCGGACGTCGAACCGTGATCAGCACGTGTCGGATGCTAGCGCGAGGGCGGCTCCAGGTTGTAATAGAACATCGCGGTCACGCGCTCGCTCGCCATCGGGAAATCCTTCGGCAGCGGATTGAGCGGCGACGAGTTCTCGATCGCCTTCTTCGCCGCGAAGTCGTACGGCGGCACGCCGGAGCTCTGAAGAATCGTGACGTCGCTGATGTGGCCGTCGCGATGAATCGTGAAGCGGATCGTCACGACGCCCTGCATGCCGGTGCGCAGCAGATCGGGCATCAGGTTGTACCAGTTCACGCGGATGCGGGCGACCATGGACTGCGCGTAGTCGCCCCAGTCGTACCAGGTCGTCTCGAACGAGATCGGGCCGTCTTTCGCGAAGCCCTTCTCGCCGCCGCCGGCATTGCCGAGGTCGGGTCCCTGTTCGCCGGTGCCGAGGGAAGCGACTTTGCCGACTTCCTTGATGGCACTGCGCCAGTTGATGCCGCTCGTGCTCTGCTGCGGCCGTGTGATCTCCTGCTGTGCAGTCTCCTGTGATTGCTGGGTTGCCTGTTGCGCCGCCGATGGTGCAGCGGCGGAACGAGGACGTCCGTTTCCTCCCTCCGCCTGCGGTGTGAACATCCGGCCGTTGCCGGGATTCGGCGTCGGCGCCTCGCCAGTCGGATGCGGCGTGCTCGCTTCGCGATTCGCATCGGAGAACTGATGCGAGCTTGGCGGCGCCTGCTTCAATTTCTGTCCCGGCGCCTCGACGAACTGGCGATCCTGTTGCGGGTTCTGCCGGATCAGCTCGACGTAGCGCGCGATCGGCGGCGCCGAGTCCGCCGCGGAGACTGGATGGTAGTTCAGGACCATCCACGTAATGATCAGCACATGAAGGATGACCGACACGAGCACCGAGATGCTCACGCCGCGGCGCGGCCGCTCATCCTCTTCCAGTGCCGCGAGATCGATCCGTTCTTCCACCGCACGGATAGAAGAAGCGCGCTTGTAGTTTTCTTCCATGGGGGATGCCTGACGCAACCGTCTCGTCGTTCTCACGTACACTTCACATAGCGATGACTGAAATCGTCACACCGCCGCCGCCTCCACCGCCTCCGCCTCCGCCCCCGTCGGATGCGAAGCCAGGCTTCGACTTCGTGAAGCCTTTCGCCTTCGTGTTTGAAGACGCACGATGGCTGAACAAGGTTTTGATCGGCGGACTCTTTCAGCTGCTCGCGTTCATGCTGGTCGGGATTCCCTTCCTTCTTGGATATCTCGCCAGGATGATCCGTAATGTAGTCGCAGGTGACCCCGTTCCGCTCCCCGAATGGGACGACCTCGGCGACAAGTTCACCGAGGGGTTACGGTTGCTCGGGGTGGGGCTGGTTTATGTGCTGCCGCTCTTCGTGCTGATCGGCCTCTGCGTCATTCCGGCCGTGATCGTCGGCGGCCTCAGTCATCACATGGACAGCGACTTCGATCCGGCTGGTTGCATGGTCGCCGGGATGTGGTGCCTCATCTTCCCGATCAGCCTGGCGTATATGTTCTGGATGCCCGCCGCACTGCTGCACGCGGTCGTGGACGAGAGCTTTGGTGCCGCGTTCGATTTCGGTCGCATCCGCCGCTTCATCGCGAACAACATCGGCAACTATCTATTGTCGATCGTCATCCTCTTCGTCGCGCGCGTCGCAGCAAGCCTCGGCATGATCCTCTTCTGCATCGGGATCGTGTTCACCATGTTCTGGGGAATGCTCGTGACGTTCTACGCCTTCGCGCAGACGTGGCGGCTGGCGCAGCAGAAGTGAATCGCGACACGCGAATCCTCGCGTCGTGTCTCGCAGCGATTGCGCTGACGATTCTCGGGTCGGCGTCGGCGGCGACGATCGCGATGGCGCATGGCGCGCCGCGCATGCTTGGGCTCGTTTTCCGTCTGATCTGTCACGGGATTCCGCACCGATGTCTGATGATCAGCGGCGTGGCGATGCCGCTTTGCGCACGCTGCGTCGGGATCTATGGCGGGTTTCTGGTGGGGATTGCGATGTTCGCGATCGTCATGAAGGCAGCAGACAGCAGGCAGCAGACGGCAGGATATCGCGTTCCACATCCTCTACTGCTATCTGCTGTCAGCTATCTGCTGCCTGTCGCTGTGGCTCCTCTTGCCATCGACGGATTCACGCAACTTCTCGGCCTGCGCGAGAGCACGAATCCGCTTCGTCTCGCCACCGGTCTCGTCGCTGGCGCGGCGTTTGGATTGTGGGTGCTCGTGAACGTCGAAACGCGCGCGCGGCAACGATTTGCACCGTCTTGACGACCCATGAGCGGTGGGTTACGCTTCGATCCATACCCACGTCCAGCCGGGGTGTCCTCAACGATGGCGGTTCGTCGGTTTCATCAGGGACAAATTCGGTTCGAGTAATCGGAGACAAATGGCCTTCCAGGGTTCGCTCAAAGAACTGCCCTTGCCTGACATCATCCAGTTGGTGAGCGTCTCCGGCAAAACCGGCAAGTTCACGCTCTCGCGCGAGGCCGATCGCGGTTTCATCTATCTGAAAAACGGTCAGATGGTGCACGCACTCGTCGGTGAACTGATCGGCGAAGAGGCGATTTACGCGCTGGCGATCTGGAATCAGGGCGAATTTCAATTCGCGCCTGGTGAAGAGCCCGACCGCCAGACGATCACCAAGTCCAACACGAACCTGCTCATGGAAGCGGCCCGCCGTCTCGACGAGTGGCGCGTGCTCTCGAAGAAGATCCCCTCCGTCGATTACGTGCCGGAGCTGATGATCCGCGAGAATCGCCACGAGCAGATCACGCTGAATCCGCAGGAGTGGATGCTCATCACGCGCATCGACGGCCATCGCTCCATCGTCGAGGTTGGCCGCGCGTTGAACATGTCGTCGTTCGACGTGGCGAAAATCCTCTACGGAATGATCACCGGTGAGCTCGTCCAGTTAAAAAAAAAATTTGAACGAGACCCCGATCAGGAAAATGGCGAGCTAGTCGATCTCGCGGGGCGCATTCGCGCGGTCGCGGAAGAGTTCATCGGCGACTCCGCGCACAAGACGATCGAAAAGCACTTCCTCCACGCGCTGGACAGCATCATGAATGGCGACGGCGAGCGTGCCGTCGACGCGATGGTGCAGGAGTTCGAGAAGACGGCCTCGCTCCTGCGTGGTCTGGCGGTCACCGAGCAGCTCCGCTCGCGCATCACCGAGATCCGCGCTCTCGCATCGTAAGTCGATGCTCTGGTTCCTCGTCGTTCTCGTCGCATTCATTACCGCTGCGGCGATCATTCGCCGAAAGGCCCGCGCGGTTCATGCAGCCGGACCGGTGCGCACCTGGTCGATTCCGAAATCGTGGGCGATTGCCGAAGGCCGCCACGAAGGAAAAGCAGTCGCGACGCGCTTCAACATCGCGCTGCGTCCCATCGCTGGATGCGAAGAGTTTCCCGATCGGATCGGAATCATTGCCCCGATCCGCACGCCGAACGACCGCGGCTTCCCCGGCCGTGCCGAGCTCAAGCAACTCGACGTGATCGAGGAACTGATCGAAACGCGGATGAGCGGCGCCAACGAGTCGCTCATCGCGGGCGTGGTCACCAGCAATGGCCTGCGCGAGTTCGTGGTGTACACATCGAACATCGAGTCGGCGAAGACGAAAGCGGATGCAATCACACGCGAGGTGACGACGCATGAGTTGCAGGTCATCGTGAGGAATGATCCGCAGTGGCGGGTGTATCGGACGTTCGCGTCGTGAGTCAGACAGCAGACAGCAGGCAACAGACAGCAGGGGACACCTGCGCTTGCCAGCCCGCTGTCTGCTGTCTGCCGTCTGCTGCCCGAGCATGATCGACCAGACTCCCATCGGCCGCATCTTCATCCCGCGCGATGTCCCGCCTGGCCGCGCCCTCTTCTACACAACGCGCGACTTCCCCGGCTTTCTCGACCCTCAGATTGCGCGGACCCTCACCGCCTTCATCGAAGAGCGTTTCGGCCTTGCCGCCTCACTCTCGACCTGCGCGCAGGTTCACGGTGCGACCGTGAGCCGGGGCACCGGGGCGAGTGGGTGGCGTGAACGCGATTCCTGCGACGCGCTCTACTCGGACGAGCCCGGAACCGCGCTCGGTATCAAGGTTGCAGATTGTCTCCCCGTCACCATGATCGATCCCGTGCACTCGGTCATCGCGAATATTCACTCCGGCTGGCGCGGCGCGGTGCAGCGCATCACGGCGGAGACGATTGCGACGATCCAACGCGAAACGAAATTCGATGCGGCAGTGGCGCGCGCATGGCTCGGGCCGAGCATCCGCGTCTGCTGCTTCGAAGTCGGAGAGGAAGTGGCGCAGCAATTCGACGAGCGCTACGTCGATCGCTCGTACACGAAGCCGCATGTCGATCTTCCGCGCTTCACTCGCGACCTTCTGGCCGAACATGGATTCGCGGGCGAGGCGATCATCGACAGCGAGCTCTGTACTCGCTGCGAGGGCTCGATCTTTCACTCCTTCCGTCGCGACGGTAAAGGCGGAGGGCGTAATCTTGCGATCGTGGTGCAGTGAGCCCTGATGCCTTCGCATTTCAAACTACGCATCCCCAAACGGCGAACCGTCTTTCAGACGATCTCCATCCTCGTCTTCTTCTTCCTCGCCGCCTTCGGCGCCCTCGGTTTCTGGGTCTACCGGCAATCCGTCCGGCGCTTCGAAGTCCGGCGCCTCTCGCTGCCGACGCGGATCTACGCCGACTACACACCGCTGCGCCCTGACACACCGCTGCAGCACGACGACCTGCTCGAAAAGCTGGGCCGTCTCGGATATCGCGAAACGCAGAGCGCAGTGTCGCAGCCGGGCGAATATCGAGATGTCAAGGGGAGCGTCGAGCTCTACACGCGCGAGTTCACCCACCCGAGCGGGAAATACTCGCCCGAGCCGATCCGCGTGACCTTCAAGGGCAACGCGATCGCGGCCGTGACGTCGCTCAAGGACAACGCTCCGCGCGAGACCGTTGCGCTCGAGCCCGAGCTGCTCACATCGATCCTCTCGGAGCAGCTCGAGAACCGCCGCCCCGTGACGTTGAATCAGGTGCCGCAGTCGCTGAAGGACGCGGTCGTCGTCACGGAAGACATCCGTTTCTGGCACCACCCCGGCGTCGATCCGCTGGGAATCATGCGCGCGCTCTTCACGAACGCGCGCGGCAAGGGGCCGATGCAGGGCGGCTCGACACTCACGCAGCAGCTCGTAAAGAACTACTACCTGACGAGCGAAAGCACTCTGCGGCGCAAAGTCCGCGAGATCTTCATGGCCGTGCTCCTCGATGCGGAGTACTCGAAGAACGAGCTCCTCGCGTCCTATCTCACCGACATCTACCTCGGCCGTAAGCGCTCGAGCTCGATATTGGGGATGGGCGAGTCGCCGCACCTCTTCC
>CAZKID010000043.1:0-20013 GCA_964552405.1 uncultured Thermoanaerobaculia bacterium | reverse complement strand
GTCTCTCCCCGGCACGCGGATCGCGCGTCACGCACGCTGGAAGCCGCTGGTTTCGCTCAAGAGCCAAACTCTGGCGGCGTCGTCGCGAGCCGGCAGCGGATGTGGACACGTGTCGACGCCGCCGGACTTCGTCACTGCATCGACCTGCATTTTGCCCTGTCGAACCGGCCGCGCTACGCGGATGTGCTCTCCTTCGACGAGCTCTGGAATCGCGGAATTCCCTTGCAGGGCACTGTGCGGATGCCGTCGCCCTCCGATGCGTTGCTCATCGCCGCGCTGCACCTGGCCGGTCATCATCGCGGGCAGGAACGTCTCATCTGGTTGTACGACATCTATCTCCTGCATCAATCGATGAACATCGAAGAGCTCGACGCTGTCGCCAGGCGAGCACGTACGAGCAGAATCGATTTCGAGCTCGACGCAGCCATCGCCCTCGCACTGTGCTGGTTCGGCCGCGGACAGCCAGCTCCTTCGTTTCCGCCGCCGGGAGCAATCACCGAATTTGTGGATGATCTGCGTCAAACGCATGGACTCCGGCGCAAGCTGCAGCTCCTCCGCGAACATCTGTTCCCACCGGCAGCATATGTGATGCAGAAGTACGGAGCGACGCGGCGCGCTTCTCTCCCGTTGTTGTACACGCGGCGCGTGTTGGGCGCGGCGCGGCGCCTGTGGCTGATGGATTGAGCGGTTATTGCGTCATCGTGAACCGTGCGCGTTGACTGCACGGCGCTACCTCGTCTTCCACGAGCGCTTCCGCCGACCACGTTCCATACAGTGAGTTGCTGACGATTGGCGTGCCTGCCACGGGCAGCGTCACGTGCGCGAACCATCCCGAGCCTCCGCCGTGAGTAATCGGCTGTAGAACCTGAATCGGTATGAGATCGGGATAGCTCGCGACGCGATGCTTCTCCCCTGCTCTCTTCTTGTCGTTCGTAACGGGCACGGAGATGGACTCGTACAGATTCCCTTGTGGCGTGTAGACGCGGAACTCGACGGGGTGTGCGTTCGAGAACTGATTCGCCACGGACGGCGCGAAGACGATCGCGAATTCGATGTCCAGAACCTTCGTCGCCGAAAACGTCGCGATGCCTCCCTCGAATTCACGTTCCGCCGCACTGTTGCCTTTGTTCGACAGCGACTGCGGCGACCCGACCACGACGGCCAGGCACTTCTTATCGGCTTTCGGCGCGGACATCAGCGGTGCCGCGATGACCGCGGCAAGCAACAAAGGAATCGATCGCATCGTGGTCTTCAAGAGGGTCTCCTTCCTTACGGCAAGGGAATCGTGACGGCGTACAGCTTCCCCTGATCCGTTCCGACGTATGCGACGCCATTCGCGAAGTCATACGAAGGACTGCCTACTGCATACGTACCGGCACCGAGAACGACCGACTTCACCGACGGCACACCGGATGGATTCGATAATTCATAGAGCTTTCCGTCCGACGATCCGGCATAAAGCGCCGAGCCCGTGTAAAGCGGAATCGAGGGCGACGCAATGGCCTGGCTCCATGCCAGCGACGCGCTCGCGCCGTTGTCGGTCAACGCAGACACTTTCGTGCTCGTCGCGACGAACAACTTATAAGGCAGCGAGAACGCCATCCAGTCAGGATCGACGAAACCTTTGATCGGACCATCGCCGACGGACTGAGTCCAGATCGTCGCCCCTGTGAGTGAATTGAGGCAGTAGACGACACCACTGTTCGTGCCCACATAGATCCTGTTATTGAAGAGCGTTGGCGCACTGTCGATGTCGCCGATGGCAACCGGCCACGACGCGCCGGGTTCCGTGCAGATCGTCGCGGAATTCGCCGTGATGTCGAGGCACCATACGCTTCCATTGCTGCCGCCGCTCATCGTACGGCTGGTGAAGTAGACCTTATTCTTGGCCGGATTCACCGACGCATAGTCGAAGAACGGATCGCCGGCGATGATCCCGATGCCGGAGGCCCCGCCTCCGTTGTTGAAGATCCACTTCGTCGTACCGGTCACGGGATCGAGCCCGTACAGGCTATTCACACTGCTCGAATTGCGAGTTCCCGCAACGAGCAGATCGAACGCCCCGCCGTATGCAGTAAAAATCCCCCCAACCGCGGCCTGCACCATGTCGCCCAGTGCGCTGCTCGTCTTCCAGATCAGCGAGCCGTCGTTCGCATCGATCGCGTAGACCTTGCCATCCTGCGCGCCGAGGAAAACTTCTTTGGAGTGAATACCGATGGGAATCGAGGGAACGGGCGGTCGCGCCTGCGACGGCGCGTTGGCCATCCATGGATTCCATCCCGCTGGCCACGCACCCCCGCCCGTCGTTCCGCCAACGAGTCCATGCAGGACGCGATCATTGCCGACCGCATAGACGGAGCCGACACCAGGCGGGATGAGTACCGAAGCACCGCTGCTATACACCCACCTCGTCGCATTCGTGCTGGTCGTCGTGTCCTCGGGTCGCGAGAAGTTCGTCTTGCCGCGCGATGCGAGTCCCGGACCTCCGGTTGCCGTCGCGTTGACGCAGGACGACTGTGCCGATGCACAGTTGCCGGACGCGTCGACCGCCGCGACTTTGTAGGAATACGCGGTCCCACCGATGAGACCAGTGTCGTCATAAGACGGGCTCGCGATGCCGCCCATGAGCAGCGTGCATGGTTCAGCTGCGCACGTTCCGGTCGAGCGATAGACGTTGTATGCGGCGCCCGCCGGCGAGCCCGCGCTCCACGCAAGATGAATCGTGTTGTTGGAAGGCGTTGTCGCGGCAAGGCCGCTTGGGACGCCAGGAGTCGTGCAGGTTGGAGCAGTGCCCGCCATGCAGGAGGACATTGCCGAAACGCAGTTCGGCGAAACCACCGATGCAACCTTGTATGAATACGTCGCGCCAGCGGTCGCGGTCGAGTCGGTGAAGGTCGTCACACCGGCTGCAACCGTGCCCACCTGTGCGTACGTATTACCCGGGCATGCACCATTCGCGCGATAGATGCGATAGCCGCCGGTCGCACCAGCGACGGCACTCCAGTTCACGGTGATTTGTCCGCCGCCCGGACCACCGACGACCGATGTAATCGTCGGAACCGCGGCCGGCGCGCATGCAGCAGTCGTCACGGATGCAGCACCGCACGGACTCGTATCGCTGCCCGAACGTACGGACTCGCAGATGCCTGTTGCGGAATCGACTGAGGAGACCTGGTAGTAGTACGTCGTGCCCGGAACGACCATCGTGTCGTCGTAGGTCGTGCCGCTCACCGGACTGACCGTGAGCCTGCGGAACGTGCCATTAGGACACGTTGAGTCGGCGCGATAGACATAGTAATTCGCGCCAGCGACCGCGTTCCATGTAATGCGGTTGTCATTGGGATTGATCGACGCCGCAGTGACACCCGTTGGCGTCGCCAGCACAGTGCAGTTCGTGCAGCCGGGCATCGTGAAGTTGAAGACCCGCGTGTTCCACGTCGAGCCAGCCGATGCGTACATGCCGAAGCCGTAGAACGTGCAATCGTTGCCGGGATCGGCATTGATGCTGAAGTAATCGCCCCAGCGCGTCGATCCCGTCCATGCGACGCGCGCGTTCGTAGGCACCGATGACTCCGCCTGCATCGTGTTGAGCGGATCGCTCGGCACGCGTCCGGTGAACATGATCTCTGGCACCTGTGAGCTGCTCGAGCGGTGATAGAGCAGACCGATGTTCGCGTTGCGATCGATCGCGATACTGCCACCGAAGCGCGCTTTGCCGTCGAGCGGCGCAGTGTCGCCCTGCTGATAGATCGAAGGTGTTCCATTGGGATCGCGGATCTCATACCAGCGGATATCCGACTCATTGTTCGCGACGCCTGGATCATTGCCATGCTGCAGCACGACGGCTTCGTGCGGTGTGGCGGTATCCATGAAATTGCGATACGAGACGCGCTCGAGAAGACGATCGCCGAGCGCTTCAACCTTGTTCGTCGTGCCGCTCTGCGGAATGCATGCGCCGCGCGTGAACGCAGCGCACGGCACCGTGATGGGGTTCGTCTGCAGAATCAGCGGAGCGCCGGAGCCGGGCGTTCCAGTCAATACGCCGCGAAACTCGGAGTTCGCCGGCGTCGTCCAGTTCGGCTTGAATCGCCACATCTGCAGACAGCCGGATGCTGCTGCAGCGCCGCACCCCGTCGATGTGTTATCGAACGACCACATCATTTCCGGCGTGCCGTTCACCGGCGGCACTGCGCCGTCAATATCGGTCGGCAGCAGTCCGCCGTAGTTCACGCCGAGGTTGTAATAGATGTACGAGGCGGAGGCGTTGCCGTTGACCATTGCGTTGCGGTCATACGCATAGACGCCCGCGCCGTACCACTGATTGGCGGCCGGCTGCGTGAGATCGAACTGATTTGCGGTCACATAGAACGCATCCCACCAGATCGCCCCTTTGCCATAGTCATTGAAGATCCAGGCGTTGCCATTGTTCGGGTCCTGGCTTGGAAATGCGTACCGATACCACGATCCAGTTGGATCAGACGTCACCGAGACCGCGACACATTGCCAGTAGCCTTTGAACTGACCAGAGGTGGGCGGACGCACATTGCCGAATGCGTCGACGGCGAACGCGAACTGACTCACCAGCCACCGATTCGAGAGCTGATCGTAGTAAACGAGCGGATCGCCGCGATTCGTGTTCGAACACTGATTGTTTCCACCCGCGAACCCGCTCCAGATCGTGTTGCCCGCGGCCGACGCAGTCGCTGCCGGGTAGACCTTGTTGCCGGATTTGTCAAAGATGATGAAGTCGGTGTTCACCCACTGGAACACATGATTCGGACCGACGTCACCCTGATCGTCGGGAGGAGAGCAACCGCAGTTCGATGATCCCGCCCGACCGCCGCCCACCCCTTCCCATCCCGTGCCGAATCCTGCGGACATCGCGCGGAGAAACGGCATCGCCTTCATCGCTGTCTGCGGCGCGATGCTCGTCGTCGTCACGCGCAGCGAGTTGCCATGCTCTTCCTCACCCGACTTGTGGCCATGCAACGGGAGTTCGAAATCCACATCGACGTGATCGCCGGGGTGCGACTGAAGCGGAACGATGTTGCGCAACGGAGGCGAGACATCGAACGCCTGCGCCCGCACGACCGCAGCGGGACGCTTCGGCGGATCGGGCGGACCCTGCGCGAGCAGCGGCAGGGACAGCATCGTGATGATTCCACTCGTTACAGCGAAAGCACGTGCAGTCATATTCGTCCCTTGCCTAGTAGATGACCCAGATTGCGTAGTAGTACGTCGTGCCGGTCGTCAGTCCGCTATGCGTGTACGTGTCTTTCGCGCCGAACGTCACAGGACGTCCGGTGAATAACACGGTCGCTGACGGATCATTTGCGCCCGTCGGGAACTGATCGGTGCGGAAGTTCACTTTGATCGTCGTACCGGGAGCGCCGCTTGCCGGATTGATCCACGACAATACGTTCTGTCCGCTATTCGCGGCTGACCCACCCGTTGCGGTCACTGTGAAGACCTGAACGTCATAAGGAGCCGCGGTACAGACCGCCTGAGCCGTCGCGCTCCGCTCCACCACATTCAGATCCTCGACGCTATTGCGACTATCGACCGCGCGAACCTTGTAGTAGTACGCCACGCCGGCCTGTAATCCGTTCGCATCGGTATAGGCCGTTCCACTGACATTGGAGACGATGCGATTGGCAGCGACTGTCGCAACGCCCGCCGTGGTTCCCCGATAAACCGTGTAGCTGATACTTCCGGCCCCCGGGCAGTTCGATGTACCTGCGGCCCATGTCATGTCGATGCCGCACGTCGAACCGGCGTTTGCTGTCACACTGCTGACACCAGCAAACGCCGGCGCCGCAACGCAGTCTCCATAAGCCTCAGCCCACGCACACGACACCGACAATGCCGAGTCGCAACCGGTCGTCGTTACGACTTTGTATGAATAGCGATTGCCAAAGATCGCCGTCGTGTCGTTATAGGACGTGCCGCCGATGCCACTGGCGAGCAGCACGTAACTCGCGTTCGGCGCGGTGCAGGCGCCGCCCGCGCGATAGACCTTGTAGGATGTCGCGCCGCCGACTGCCGACCACGTGACGCTGATCTGATTCGGCGCCGTCGCCGTTGCCGATACGCTCGCCGGTGCGGCGAGCGGAGTACAGGTCGATGCCGTCGCACTCGCACACGACGAGCGATCGGATTCACAGACGGAGACGACCGCGGTCACGCGATACGAGTAGGTGTTGCCACCCGTGACCGTCGAGTCGGAGTAGCTCGTCGTAGCGACTGTCGCGATCAGCGCGTACTGATTCGCAGGACATGCGGCGCCGGGACCGGCGCGGTAGATCTTGTAGCTCGTTGCGCCGGCGGATGCGCTCCACGCGAGATCGATGTTGTTCGCACCATTCGCAGTTGCGGTGAGACCTGCCGGAACCGGCGGTGCGTCGCACGTGGGCAGACCAATCTGCGTGGCGAACATCCCGCGGCCGTAAGTCCATGCGGAGAGCGCCGTGCTCGTGCGCGGCGTCGCGGCAACACCTCGGTCGACGGATAGGTACGTGATGCGCGTATTCGGCATCCCCGTCTGATAGCGATTCCATAGCGGGGGATTCGCCGTGATGTTGTTCGTGTAGAAGAAACCGAGGTTGGTGCCAATGAAGACCTGATTGGCGTTGCTCGGATTGACCTGGATGCCCTCTACCGGGACATCCGGCAAATTGCCACTCTTGTCCACCCACGTCACGTTCGCAGCCGTACATGGCGATGCGGCGCAAGTGCCCATGTAAACGTGACCCGGCGTCGCCGGCGTATTGACGCCGAAGCCGCTCACCGCTGCATAGAACTTCGTGTTGATCGCGGGATCGAAGACGACGCCGGCGATCGCGCGGTTCGGAAGCACCGCATTCGCGCCCGTGAGGTTGACCCACGTCGATGCGTTGTTGGCCGTACAAGCGAAGCTGGCGGTGTTGGACGCCGCGAACGTGCAGTTTGCGCCGGTGAAGACGTTCTGCGACCACTGCACGTTGCCGTCGCTCGTACCGAGGATCACGGAGCCGGGATTGCTGTGTGCGACGTTGATGGAGATCGCGTCGCCGGAACCCTTCGTCAGATCCGCCGCCGTGACCTTCGTCCATGTGGCACCGCCGTTGACGCTCGCCCAGGCGTTGTTCGTTCCTAACACGACGTTGCCACACGTGGCAGCCGTGCAGTTCCACTGATCCATGATGTAGGGTGTCGACCAGTCAGGACGCTCGGTCCCTCCATAAGCAGGTGCGCAGTTGGCAAACGCATTCTGGGCGCCAGTGCCGGAGCAACTGAGAGCGCCGTTCGCATACGACGTGATCCAGCGTCCCGCGGTGCGCGTTCCTGCGATCGGATCAAAGGCGGTGAAGAAGCCGTCGCCACCCACGCTGCGTCCGATCCAGGTCTGGTCCACCTGCGAGCTGTCCCAGCTCGCGCTGCCGTTGTCCTGCATACCACCAAAAGCAAACTGCGTCGTCGCACCGCCCGTGTTCGCGAAGTCACGGCCGAGCTGCCCCGCATAGAACTGCAGGCCGCCCATGCCTGTCATCGTGCGCGTAAACCCGCCCGTTGCGCCCGTGCCGAAATAGATGCCGCCGTCATTGCCGACCAGGAAGCGCGTCGGATTGCTCGTGGGCTGGAAGGCGAACGCATGTTGATCGGGATGCAGGGATCCGTACTGTGCACAGTTCGTCGAATAGACGCCGGAGAGATCCGTCAGCGTTGCAGAGGTCGGAGCCGTCGCGCTATTTAGAGTGATCTTCCAGAGGTTCGTGCGTCCGCTGTAGAGAATGGTGTCATTGAGCGGATCCATGTCCATCGTCAGGTCATACCAGGCCTGATCGGACTCATTGCCGCCCGTGCCGCAGGTCGTCCAGCTCGCCTCCGCGGTTCCCGTCAGCAGATTCCACGTCGACGTCGCGACATTCAGGTGATAGATACCGAGCGTCTGTCCGACGTTCGCATAGTGATCCACATGCGCGTAGATGTGCGTATGTGCCGCGTTCCAGGCGAGCTCGATGCGGCCGACGTTGCTCGAGACAGTGCCGTTCGCGGTGCCGGCAGGAAATCCATTGGCCAGCAGGGTGAAGGCGGGCGCCCCACTCGATGGCACGGTCGCCGAGTAGACACCGTTCGCGCCGCCGATCAGCCCGGCGCGCTTTGTGCTCGTGTACGGATACCCGAGGGCAACGTACATCGTTGAAGGGTTGGTGTTGCCGTCAATGAGGATCGAGGTGACCCGTTGCGCGGACGTCGTGTAATTGATCGGTGTCGTCTGATTGCGAGGAACGACGTCGTACTGCGTCCAGGTCACGCCGGCGTCATACGAAATGAAGAGACCGTAGCTGGCGCCGGCGATGATCGTGTTCGCGTTGTGCGGATCGATGACGATCGTCTTGATGTTCTCGTCAGGCGCCTGTGCGCAGCACGCTGCGCCTGGAGCACCAGCGGACGTGTACGGCGACATCACGTTCGCGCCGTACTGATACCAGGTCGTGCCGCCGTCGGTCGACTTATAGATGCCGTTACCGAACATGTCGAACGCGGGGACCTGCGCGTCGCCGGTTCCGACGTAGATCGTGTTGGTGCTGGTTGGGTCGATGGCGATTGCGCCGACGGAATTATTGGGGAACGTCTCGTCGTACCAGAGCTGCGACCAGGTCGTCGCCGCGGAGCAGCAGTTCGTCGTCTTCCAGAGACCGCCGACCGGCTGACCGGCGTACGCGACGGTCGTGCTCCCTGGCTGAAATGCGATCGCGTTGATGCGGCCGACGACGTTGCCGTACTGGTACGCGTTGTTCGTCGTACCGGTCGCGTCCAGCGGCTGTGGGCCCCACCAGGTCCAGTTGGCGGTCAGCGGAATCGGCGCGTTCGAGCTTCCCACCCGAATGGTTTTCGCTCCATTTGGAGCTCCGTCAGGAACGTACTTACGGATCCAGTCGATGGCCTTCCCCTGCCAGTCGCCTTGCGGCAGCTTGCCGGTGGGATAGGTGTAGCGAAGCCATTCCGAGTCATAGCGCGCGAGCAAATCCTCGGTCTTGTCTGTGTCAGACAAGCGGGGCACCGCTTCCAGTTTCTTATCGCCCCCTTCAGCTCGTTCGTCGTGCCCGGGTTCGGCCGCCTGCACCACTCCGCTGAGACAAACGATCACGGCCGTTGCGAGGAACGCGCGTGGCAGAATTCTCATCATGTCCTCTCCATTGCAATGCTCCTCGGCGTGAGGAGGTGATGCCATGCGGACTGCGATACTCACTGCCTTGCTGCTGACGACGATCCACTGTGGAACCGCCGTTACCGCCGAACCAGCCGGTATTACGACCTGGGGAAACGAACAGGAAACCCTCACGATCCTGAGCAACGGCGCGCACTTTGAAGGCCTCTGTCTCCAGGGCGCCGCCGCTGAAAAAATCGTGATCGAGAATGACGGCACGTTCAGTGCCAGAGGGACTCTGAGGCACACAGGTGGTGCACGCCGGGACGACGCGGAGGAAGAGCGGGTGATTTACCGGGGCCGAATCGAGGGTGACGCGATGACGCTCACGATCGAACGGATGGATCACACGGAGATTCTCGAGAGCAGGCTGAAGAAGGGAGCCCGCGGAAACGCACATCCGTGCGCATGGAAGAATCGAAGGACCTGGGCTTCTCCGCATCAACGGTCTCCAATGGCAGCCGAACCATCCACTGCGTGGACTTCATGCTTTGCGTCCCTGCCTTACGACAGGTTTGCTCTTTTCATCGGAACGGACGGAGTCTCCGCTCCTTCGAGTTTCAAAGTGTAACTCAGCATAATGAAGAACGCATTCCTTTTTGCCGTTTTTCTCGCAGCGTGCACAGCCGTAAGGAGCGAGACCACGCCCTCCCCTTTGACGATTGCCGTCAATGGTCAACAAGTTGACCGTCAGTTGATGGAGCTGGTCGTCACCATTACCAACGATGGAACGGCGGTGACCGAAGAGATTCCGGTCAAGATCCAGCTTCCCGCAACACTCGCTGTGATTCGCGAATCGCACGAGGGAATGACGCTGCGCGGAGAGCGCGATGGCACCTATGAGTACGCAACCCGGCGGCTCAATCCAGGCGAGCGCGTCATCGCGCGGTTTCCGTTCCGGCGCGACGGGGAGCGGGCGCTGATCGGCGGCGAGGTGCACGTGGTAGCAGGCACGACCGAATTCCGGCGATCGCTCTAACCGACTGTCTTGAAATAACTGATTCCATTTTTTCGTGTTACGATCATTGCCAACACCACGAGTCCAAACACTCCGGTGAAAAGAGCAAACCTGTCGCAAGGCAGGGACGCAAAGCATGAAGTCCACGCAGTGGATGGTTCGGCTGCCATTGGAGGTCCGATGCGGTTCCGATTTGCGATTTTGCTGCTCCTCGTCGCGGGCACTCTCCGCGCGGATGTCGTCAAGTTGAAGAGCGGCCGCACGATGAGCGTCGTTGCTGTCACCTCGCATGGCGCTGACGTAACCCTCGCTCTCCGCGACGGCGCAACGATCACGGTGCCAGCCACGACGATCGGCTCCATCGAGCACGAGGCCGCAACCGCGGCCCTCTGTGCCGCATCGCCGTATCGCTGCCAGGACCGCGCAATGCTGATGCATCGCGCCGTACTCGTGCACCAGCGCGCCGGCACCACAAACTGAGGCGGGGTTCTTGCTTCACATCGAAGACGGCAGACACTGCCGGGGAGAATCGCGTTTGGACAAATTGGACGAAGCACCGGAGCCCGAGCGCAGGCAGCCCTACGAGAAGCCTTCGATCGCCTGGGAGGAGACTCTGGAGATCCGCAAGACGCTGGCGGTCGCGTGCGCCAAAGTCGCCGGCCGAAGCGCGATCTGCAATCAGTTCCCGACGAGTTGAGGTCGTGGTGCCCTGGACATGACACCGAAGATCGGACCGAAGGTTGCCTGGCAGATCGTCGATGGTGAAGCCATCGTGGTCGATCTCGCGTCGGGCAGGACCATCGGCCTCAATCCATCGGGGACGTTACTCTGGTCGAAGATCGACGGCGCTCGCGACGACCGTGAGCTCGTCGCCGCGTTGATGACCGAGTTCGAGGTCGCTCCGGACGCGGCCGAAACCGACACGCGTGAATTCCTCGATGAGATGACGAGGCGTGCGCTGGTCGTCGACGCGCGGGAGAAGCAGTGAGCTCCTGGCATTCGAAGCTGCGTGCACTGCAACTCGCGCAACCGCTGACCGCGCAACTCGAGCTGACCTGGGCGTGCAACTGGCGCTGCGTCTTCTGCTACAACCCACGGCACTTCGATCGCGCGCGGCTGTCCGGAGAGGAGTGGATCGCGGTTCTGGACGAGCTTCGCGCACTCGGAACACTCACGATTGCACTGACAGGCGGCGAGCCGCTCGCGCATCCGGAGTTCTTCGAGATCGCGCGCGCCGCGCGCAGTCGGGCGTTCGCCGTGCGCATTTTCACGAACGCCTCGCTCATCGATGAACCGGCTGCTGACGCGATCGCCGACCTTCCGCCACTCCTCGTCGAGGTGAGCATTCACGGCGCAACCGCCGGCGTGCATGACGCTGCGACAGCGAGACAGGGATCGTTCGATGCGGCACTCGCCGGCATCACGAGATTGCTCGACCGTCATGTGCCGGTTCTCATGAAGACGCCGGTGACGTCGCTCAATGAACATCAGATCGACGAGATCGCCGCGCTCTCGGACCGCCTCGACGTGCCCTTGCAGATCGATCCGCACATCACTCCACGGGACGACGGAAGCACCGAGCCACTTCGCTACGGTGCCTCCCCCGCCGCCATCCGCAAAGTCCTCTCCCTCGGTCTCGGCAGCGGCTCGATTCCCATGACGGAGCGAACGCGGGGCGGCGCGAACTGCGGTATCGGCCGCCTGACCCTCGCCATCGACGCGGAGGGAAATGTCTACCCCTGCATGCAGTGGAGAGTTAGACCCATCGCGAACGTCCGCGAAGTGAAGCTGCGGGAGATCTGGAAAACATCCGACGTGCGGCGCGAAGCGGCGGCGATGGCCGTCGAAGTCAACGATGCCTTGCTCGAGCGCGGCGGCTCAGCCGCGACGTATCCCTTCTGTCCTGCGCTCGCGATGCAGGAGACAGGCGATCCGATGACGCCCGACGCCTCGTTCCGGCAGCGCGCGGAGATCGCCGCCGAGCTGCGGCGATGAGCGAGCTCCAGCTCTCCGTCGCCGGCTGCACGTTTGTCGTTTGGCCAGCGGAGGAGCTGAGCCGCGAAGAACGGGAATCGCTGAAGCGATTGTCAGGCCCGACCACGAACGATCGCGCCTTTCGCATCAGGCTGAACGATGCCCCTCGCCCACTCATGAACAACGCTCCGAGGGATGGCGAGCCCGCGGCGATCACTGCTGACGAAACATCCGTTTGTGTCGCGCACGCGCGCTTCGCTGCGATCATCGATCCGCTCGCCTGCGAGGCCACGCTGCATCGCGACGACGCGAGCACTTCGTTTGCGATCGAAGTCACGCTTCGTACAGCACTCGGCTGCCGGCTGCCGTTCGAGGACGGATTGCTTCTCCACACTGCCGGCGCAGTGGTCGACGGCGACGCCTATCTCTTTTATGGAGTCTCCGGCGCGGGCAAGTCGACGCTGGCGGGCTACCTGAAAAACGTTCTGTCCGATGAGCTGGTCGCCGTGCAGCGCCGGCAGGCGCGAGCGACTGGATTCTGGGGCACGCTCGACAGTCGCGATGCACCCGCCGGCATGTATCCGTTGCGTGCGGCGATCGCACTCGGTCGCGGCGAAGGTGTCAGCCTCCAGCCAATCACTGCACCCGACGCCCGCAAGCGACTGTTGACCGTTGCGGTCGTGCCGCCACATGCCGAGCTCTGGACGCGTGCGATCAAGGTCGTCGATGAGCTCGCGCACCTGCCTGCATTCGAGCTGACCTGGACACCGAGCGAAGAGAACGCGAATCGATTGCTCGAATCAGTGGCACGCTGGAAACGGGCTCGGCGTCCTACTGCATCTTCATGAACACGATCACGCCGAGGATCTGCTGGAGGACGGCGAAGGTAGCCAGCCAGGCGAACACGCGTCTCAGCTTCTGAAACGGAATCACGAGATCCACTGCGCGCGGAACGCGCCGATGCAAAGGTACGGCTCGCCGAGTAGAGATCGAAGATCGGCAGAAAACGCGATGGCGGTGACGATGCCCATGATCTGCAGGATTGCATGTGCGTCGTCCGGCGAAGTACCAGCCCTGCATCGCGATCGCCTGCTCGACATCGTCGAGACTGCGGCGGCGCGTTGGGAACCGGTCGCGTGGATCGATGACGAACGGCGATTAGCGCAATTCCGTCAGCGGTGAGACCTTCGTCCACAACGACTGAGGGGATGTCGAGATGAACCGCGGCATCGCGAATTGCTCCCTGCTCTTCAGCAACGGCGATTTCAGTTGTTGTTCGCGGACCGCAGCTGTTCGTCAAGCGCAGCCAATAGCTCATCGTCGCCGGCACGAAGCCGGCGGTGAACAGTCAGCTCGACCGGCCGCCGTCAGGCTGGTCGATCGGCGGCGCAAACGGCGCGAGCGGCTTCGATCTCATTGTGAACCGCTAGTCAACGCTCAAAACCTTTGCCATTGATCTCGAAGTCTGGGTACCCTATCGAGGAACAACACGTCAGGAGGTTGACGATGGCAAAAGGCATGAGCCAGCGCAAAGAGACGAAGAAGCCGAAGAAAGACAAAAAGTAGTTTCGCGCGAATGGCGGCGCGAGAGCGCCGCCATGGCGGCTTTGGTGCAATCACTCAACTGCTGCGCATCTCCATCCTGGATCGCAGCGCGCGACCTCGGCGCGGCGTCCGGCTTCGACTACTTACAGGGAATCTGCGCAACTTGTGGGGCAGCGTGGATGGACGTCTTCTGCGTTGCCACCGGCATCTCGGGCTATGAACGGATCTCGCCCGCCGATGCCGCCGCACTCGCGGCGATTGACGACCAGGATCTCAAAAGCTTCATGCGTGACTGGGGCGAGCGAAATCTCTAGCGTGTTTTCTCTTCGTTGACTGACAGTCGATTCCTCGCAGCCTAAACTCCGAGGCATGGATCCGCTGAAGCATGTACGCATCGCCACGCCCTGTCAGACGAGTTGGCAAGCGATGTCCGGCGATGATCGTGTGCGCTATTGCTCACTGTGCAGTCTCAACGTCTACGACTTCTCGGAGATGACACGCGCGGAGGTGCATGAGCTTCTGCTGCGGACGGAAGGGCGAGTCTGCGCGAAGCTTTATCGCCGCGCGGACGGAACGATGATCACGCGCGACTGTCCGACGGGACTTCGCTCTCTGCAGCAGCGGGTCTCGCGTTTCGCAGCGGCAGCGATCGCGATGCTGTTCAGCCTCTCCGCATTCGCGTCCGATGGAAAAACGTGCGTGAAGAGAGGAGCCGCAATCACGCTGGCAATCGAAGATGTCACGACATCGCAGAAGGCAACGCTCAAGGGCGTCGTGTCGATGAATGGCGATCCCCTTCCGGGCGTCAGCGTCCTCGTTCGAAACGAGAGCACGCAATGCGAGCTCGCGATGTTGACCGACGCGAATGGGGCCTTTGCGATCGCCTACCTCGATGACGGGCTTTATCGCGTCGAGATGAACCTGGATGGCTGGAAATCAGCGGTGATCGAGCATCTCGAAATGAAATCCGGTGAGGTCACGAACGCGCGGGTGGCAATGAACCCTCTGCCAACGACGGTCGAGATGGGCATCGTCGTCGCCGAGCCAGCCAACATGCTTGTCGACCAGCCCCTTTCGACGACCTTGACTCAGGACTTCATCAACAAGCTTCCGCTTTGACCTACTTGCGCCGCTCCGAATAGCTGAGAGCAACTTTCTTCGTCGGAGTCCTCATCACGAACTCGCGATCGATCGCCACGGAGAATCCATCCTGGCGATTGGAGATCCGCCAAACGACATCGCTGCAGACGCGGCTCTTCACGAGCGGTTCACTGCGCGCGCTGCCACGAACGTCGTGCACGATCGCGGTCAGTTCCTTCGCGAGCATTGCACGATCGATTCGTTCCGCCGACTGTGGCTCCGGCGAGGCAATCCGAGCGAAGTAGTTCCACCGGCCAAACGCAGGCGCCGGTTCGTCACGGCACGTTCGTCCTGGATCATCCAGACGGTCATGCCACGCCCCGACATACTGGGCACGGCTGAACGACACGTAAGGACCGATGAACGGACGCGACCAGAACGGGAACTCCTGCACAAGACCGCTGGAATCCCTGGTCAGCTCGACCAGGCGCCGCACTTCGTCCCCGTAATAGCGGATGACGATTGGGCGGATATCCGATAGGCCCTCTGCACCCACACTGAGTCTCCGCACAACCGCGGCCTCGTGTTCAGCGGCGCGGGACCCAACGAGCACTCCTACCGTGTCATGGGACTCATCGAGACTCGCGCGAATCGACCGCGCGGCAAGGATCGAGCGCAGTGCCGCCACGTCGTCCCCACGTTGATGCTGCGCGATCGCAGTTGCGAGAAGTATGCGAACGACATTCAGACATCCGGCGATCGCACTCGCTTGCGTCTGGACGTTCCATGCGGGCCGTTCGACCGCGATTGTCGCGACCTCCGCGACGACTGGATCGAGCGCAAGCGCCTCGACGCCCGGTGCGAGCGCGATCGGAGCATCAGTGTCGGCGGCAGTGATGGCATCGATCGACTCATGAATCCCCGCGGCCAGTTTCGTTCCCTTTGCGTTGTGAAAGTCGATGCCGCATCGCTTCGCCGTCTGTTCCAAACGCTGCGCGGCTGCATTCTTCTGCGGCATCCGCGACGCTGAAAAGCTTCGGTTCCAGCGATGCCACTCATAGCGGAACAGCATCGACGAGATCACGCCACCAGCCACGATCCACACCACGCACACTGCGACTGCAATGAATAGAAGAATCAGAGGCGGCCGGAAGATCGTCCGCCATCCGATGGAATCGCCGGGCGACGCACCCTTTCTGCGCTGCCGCACCCAGGCCGCGGCTCCCGCAAAGAAATAGGTCCAGCACAAGACTATGAACAGGAGCGCAATGACCGGTGGTTTCTTTTCGAACCGCGCTATCAACGCGCCGTGAACATAGAGAACGAGGCTGATCAGCAAGTAGGCGGCATGCCTGGATCGCACCGGCAGACTGTACAACGCCCTCGAAGTTTCTCTTCGTTGACCGCCCGGCGGCTTGCCGCGGACTAGACTCTTGCCGATGAACGATCCGCTGAAGAACATCCGCATCGCTGCGCCATGTCAGACGACGTGGGAAGCAATGTCCGGCGATGATCGCGTGCGCCATTGCTCGCTCTGCAGTCTCAACGTCTACAACTTTGCGGAGATGACGCGAGCGGAGATCCAGTCGCTTCTCGTGCGCTCGGAGGGGCGGGTCTGCGCGCGGCTCTATCGCCGCGCCGATGGCACCGTGATCACGCGCGACTGTCCGAGGGGCTTGCGCGCAGTGGGGCAGCGCGTGTCGCGTGTCGCAGCCGCCGCGATCGCAGCGCTCTTCAGCCTCTCCGCGTTCGCGTCCGACGGCAAGACATGCGAGAAGGCACGCGTGAAGAAGGGTTCCAAGGTCAAACTCGCGATCGAACAGGCCAAAACGCCGCAAAAGGCGGCGTTCACCGGAGTCGTTTTGTTGAATGGCGAGCCACTTCCCGGCGTCAGAGTTCTGGTTCGAAACGAGAGCACGAAATCCGAGCTCAGAGCCGTCACGGACATCAACGGTGCGTTCGCGAACACGCAGCTTGATGACGGACTGTATCGCGTGGAGATGACCCTGGAGTCCTTCAAGCCCGCCGTAATCGAGCATCTCGAACTGAAATCGAGCGAAGTGACGAAAGCGGTCGTCGCGATGCAGTTCGATCAGGTCATGGAGTCGATCACCGTGGGCGCGGTGGGGCCGGAGCCGAATCAGCCCCTCACGACGACGTTCACGCAGACCCTCATCAATAAACTGCCGCTGTGATCCGCGCTCTCATCGCAATCGCGCCAGCCAGTGCTACGCTCGACTCGTGATGAACGAGTCCGAGGTGTTGCAGTCGGGAGTGCTGACATCGCCGGCGGATGCGATGCTGAGCTCCGCGATCGCCGCGGCGCTCGATGCCCCCGCGCCGGAGCGCGTCGCGCTCTTCTCGAGGCTCGTTGAAGAGATCGCGATCTATATGGCCGCGCATCCTGCAGAGCGGCCCTGGACGTACAGGCTCTATCGGGGAACCGATGGCTCGAGCATTTTTCGGGGAGGTGTCGGCCACTCGCTCGTCATCGACCTCGAGGGACGGCTGTGGCGCGCTCGCAGCTACGAAGACTTCGCGACGACGTACGACCTCACTCCAACGACGTGCGAGATCGCGACGCTCACGCCGCTCTACGAGCAGATGCGCGAGTACCGAAAATGATTCAGTACAATGCGCGCGTGTTGCGCACGTTCCTGATTGCCGGCCTGCTGCTGTTCGCGGTCCTCGTGCCGCTGGTTGCCATGCCGCTCGCGTCGTTCGAGCTGCCCGCGCCAACGGCGGTCGGGCACGCCGAAACGGCCACGCACACGAACGCTCCCGCAATTGCGTTCGTCGCGCTCTCGCTGCTGCGCGCTCCTCCTTCGCGCTGAACGTACCCTCGACGTTCACGCGCAATCACGAGGAGGAATCCATGTCGTTCAGGCAAACCCTGGCGAAAGTGTTGTTGTTCGCAGTGCTGCAGGCCGGCGCGATGGCCGGCGTTCCCATGTCGCCGGAGCAGATCGAGAAAGTAATGAATGCCATGCATCGGCCGAAGATCGTGCAAACTGTCAGGAAGGATGATCCGCCCGCGCCTCAGTGAAATTGCTGTCCCACTCGCGTTCGCACTGCCGGTGTACGCCAGGCGCGTCGCCGGCTATGTGCCTCCGCCCTACATCGATCGGCTCGGCTGCTCGCTGCTCACACTTGCGATGCTGGCCAGTCCGATTCTTCTGGCGCTCATGCTCACCGCAGCAACGAAGAGCGGAGATTCCCGCACACGCATCGTTCGAACCGTCATCGCGCTCTTCGTCTGTGTTCTCGCGGGCGCAGCCCTTGCGGCAACCGACGCGCGTAATGACGAACTCTGGAACCCCGTCTTGTATGGCACGCCCTTCGTCGCAGCCTCGATCCCGATCGGCCTCTTTCAGGCCTTACCTCGCGGAGAGCGATCGCGAGTCAGTGCGACGATCGTCGCGGCACTCTTCGCACCGCTCATCGCAGGAATCATCTATCTCGTTGGAACCGGCCTGGCAGCTCACCTCTTTCTGCGCGGCTGGCCCACATCGTGGTGATCGTCAAGTTTGTTTTCGGGCTGCACCTAGAATCAAGCACTATCATTTCCTCCGCCTCACCACCGCGCGCCCGCGGGCCCGCGAAACCACGAAACCACAGGAGACTTTCTTGCCCAAACTACGCGTCCTCTGTTTCTCAACCTCTCTCGACGGCTTCAGCGCCGGCCCGAATCAATCGCTCGAGAATCCCCTCGGCGTCGGCGGCAAAGAGATGTTCGACTGGGTCTTTCACACGCGCTCGTTCGCGCGCATGCACGGCGGTGACGACGGCGAGACCGGCATCGACAACGACTTCGCGGACAAGGGCTTCGAGAACATCGGCGCCTGGATCCTCGGCCGCAACATGTTCGGTCCCGTGCGCGGCCCATGGCCCGATGACAGCTGGAAGGGATGGTGGGGCGACGAGCCGCCGTATCACGTGCCCACCTTCGTCCTCACACACCATGCGCGCGAGCCGCTCGTGATGAAGGGCGGCACGGTCTTTCACTTCGTCACGGGCGGCATCGAAGAAGCGCTGCAACGCGCACGCGAAGCGGCGGGAGAGAAAGACATTCGCCTCGGCGGCGGAGTTGCGACCGTGAGGCAGTATCTCGAGGCGAGACTCATCGACGATCTCCACCTCGTCATCTCCCCTGTCCTGCTCGGCTCAGGCGAACATCTGATGCATGGAATCGACATGCGCGCGCTCGGCTACGAATGCACGCAGCACGTCGCGGGCAATCGCGCCGCCGCGCATATCGTTCTCACCAGAAAATGAGCTAGCATCCTCGCGGTCCCCAATTCCGAGACATCGAAAGGAGAGCTCATGAAACGTCTGCCTCTGCTCCTTGTGACTATGCTGTTTTCTCTTCTCTTCGTATCCTCTGCCCTGGCCGCTGATGGGAAAGATCTCGCGAAGCTCGACGAGGAGTGGTCGAAAGCTGCCGTCTCCAAAGACATCGACAAGATCGCTTCTTATTACGCCGAAGACACGACGGTCTATCCGCCGAACATGCCGATGGTCTCGGGGCGCGCCGATGCGAAAAAGGCGTGGGCCGGAATGCTCGCCGATCCGACGATGTCGCTCAGCTGGAAGACCGTCCATGCGGAAGTCGAAGGCGACATCGGCTACACCACCGGCACGTACGAAGCATCGTTCAAGGTCGACGGCAAGCCGATGAGCGAGAAGGGCAAGTACGTCTGCATCTGGAAAAAGCAGAAGGATGGATCGTGGAAGGCATTCCACGACATCTGGAACAGCGACGCAAAATAGCCCGATGACGAATCTCGCACCAACTCAGCAAACGCCGCCGGAGAAGCCAATCGTCTTCTTCGACGGCGTTTGTGCGATGTGCAACGGCCTCGTGAACTTTCTGCTCAAGGCGGATCGGGAGCAGCGCCTCCTCTTTGCGCCGCTGCAGGGAACGACGGCTCAACAGCGACTGCCTCCCCTGTCGGACACCTCGGCCGAGTGGTCGATGATCTATCTCGATGCGGCGGGCACGCGCGACAAATCCGATGCCGCGCTCGCCGTCGGGCGACAGCTGGGCGGCATCTGGTCGCTGCTGAGCATGCTCGCGCGCATCGTTCCACGATTCATCCGCAACGCGATTTATCGCTTCATCGCGCGCAATCGCTATTCGTGGTTCGGGAAGAAAGATTCCTGCCGGAATCCTACGGCGGGGGAGCGGGAACGCTTCCTTCCGTGATTACAACGCCGCCTCAAAGGCAATCCCAAAGAAACGGGACGGATCAGCAACACAGGAAAG